>DAOOPK010000184.1:0-2345 GCA_035388205.1 Bacteroidales bacterium | reverse complement strand
TATCGCTAGCTCAAAAATTGAGTATTTAATTAAACACCCACCTAAATAAATACGATTATCTTAATGAATTTTATTATTTACTTCGCTAATCTGTCAAGCACAATTTCAATCAACTTCCTTACTGCAGGTTTATAATCTTTGCTGTATTGCTTTGCATATCTGTTAGCTATTATAACGCAAACAGTTGCGGCTTTATGTCCAAGAAGTTTGGACAACCCAAACAAAGCAGAACTCTCCATTTCATAATTAGTAATACATTTATCATTAAACCTGAAAGCTCTGATTTTATCATTGATATCCGCATCCTGAATCTCAAGTCTCAACTCTCTTCCCTGAGGTCCATAAAATCCCGGAGCTGAAATAGTAAGTCCTTTTCTGATATCTTTTCCGATTTTATTCATTATATCATTTGAAGCATCAACAAAATATGGTGTGGCAATTTTAGGATTCCAGCTCATGTGTTTTACAAATGCATTTTCAATATCCAGACGACAAACCTCATCTCGTCTCTTATAGAAATTCAATAACCCATCAAAGCCAATTGCTGTTTCCGACATCAAAAACGAATCTACTTCAAGATCTTCTTGCAAACCTCCGGATGTACCTATTCTGACAAGATTCAAACTTTTATGCTCTGTTTTTGGTGTCCTGGTTTTTAAATCAATATTTACCAGAGCATCCAACTCATTAAGAACAATATCAATATTATCGGTGCCAATACCAGTTGCAAGAGCAGTAAACCTGACTCCTTTATACCACCCAGTATGTGTTACAAATTCTCTATTCTGGACTTTATGTTCTATTTTATCAAAATGCTCGGAAATTGTTGCTACCCTGCCCGGATCTCCAACCAGTAAAATATTTTCTGCTAATTGTTCAGGTTGTAAATGTAAATGAAATATACTTCCGTCACTATTAATTATTAATTCCGATTCAGCAATTTTTTTCATAAGTAAAATATTATAATTATATTTGTAAATATAATCATTTAGTTTGAAGTTTCAAATTTATAGTTTTAATTTATGATAAAGAATAGAATTCTTGTTCCGACAAATTTTTCTGCTCAGGCTGAAATAGCATTTAAGCAAAGTGTATTCTTTTCAGCAAAAACAGGAGCGGATATATATTTATTGCACATTATTCAGAACATAAAAGCGGTTGATAAGAGTGCTTATGACATAGAAACTATTCAAAACAAACTGAATAAAATTGCTGATAAATACAGTAGTGAAACAGGTGCAAAAATACATACAAGGATAGAAGGTGGCAGGATTATTTCCAACATATTGAATATTGAAAAGGAAATAAAACCATCATATATATTCATTGGTACTGATGTTTCTGAAAAGGTAAGAGCTTCAACAACCTTAAGACTTATCAGTCAGGTTGATTGTCCAATAGTTGTATTTGCCGGCAAATTTCAGAAATCCGGTTGTGAAAATATCGTACTGCCTCTGGACCTGACGAAAGAAACAAAACAAAAAATTGATGAGACAATAAAAATTGCTAAAATTTATAATTCCACAGTTCATATCGTCTCTGCAACAAATTTCTCAGACGAGATTGAAAGAGATAAACTTACCAGCCAGATAATGATGGTTAAATCGGTTTTTGACAAACTGGACATAAATTGTAAAACAGAGTTATTTAAAACTAAAAATGACATCAGTGTAATGGCAAACACAATAAATGATTATGCAGACGATATCAATGCTGATCTTATAGTGATAATGACGAGACAGGAAACGAAAATTCAGAAATTCTTTGTCGGAAGTATGGCAAATATACTGATAAGGCAATCAAATGTGCCTATCTTGTGCATCAGTCCCAAATAATTAAATTAAAAATATATGGATTTTAAAAAGTACAGAAAATTTATCATCGCTTTTGCGATATTGTTGTTTATTATTATTTTATTCAGCAGTTCGATGTTTTACATTGTTAAACCCGGCGAAAGAGGTATAATTTTCAGACCTTTTGGTTCAGGTCTGGATACTGTAAAGATTTTTTCACCCGGTTTTCATGTAGTCGCCCCTTGGAATGACTTTATTGTGTACAATGTAAAAGAACGTAAAACTGAAGAAACTCTTGATGTTTTAGATAAAAACGGCTTATCAATAAATGTAGAAGTTTCGGTTCGTTTTAACCCGATTCCAAACAGATTGCCTTTTTTGCATCAGCAATTCGGAGAGGATTACATGAACCAGTTGATAATACCGGAAGTTAGATCTACGGTAAGGCAGGTTATGGGTAGATATACTGCAGAGGAAATTTATTCTACTAAAAGAGCTTTAGTGGAACAAGAAATAATCAACGAAACAACTCAAAAACTCCAAGCAAACTCT
>DAOOPK010000183.1:0-2802 GCA_035388205.1 Bacteroidales bacterium | reverse complement strand
AAATTTGCTGTCTATTTCCCTTATGTCTTTTATTGTGCTGAAAAGCTTTGAGGCATCAACTAAGTATTTATCTATATCATCAAAATCATTTAGAATTATTTCGCCCCAGTAATAAAAATCATCAAAACTTTCATTGCTTTTAGTGCATTCCACAAATATTCTATATAATCTGTGAATAAGTAATAGTTCTTCTGCTTGATGCATAGATGAATTATTCAAAAAAACATCGCTAATTGTTGTGATTTTAGGCATCCAGCAAGCTGTATCTGCAAGTTCCATCAAGGCTTTTTTAAGAAATAATCCTGTTCTCTGATTTGGCACAATAATTTCCAGATCCGACAGGTCTGTACTTTCATTCATTAAATTTTCTGCTACTTCTTCTAAAAAGCTTTTCATCAACTAAATATATTTACATAAAAAACTATACTAATCATAATCTATAAGCCGGAAATCAGTTTTAGGTCTGCTAAAACAACTGCTGCAACAGCTTCGACAATAACCGGTGTTCGTAACACATAACAACTGTCATGTCTTCCGGAAATTATTAACTCCTCTGTTTTATGTGTATTGAAATTAAATGACTTTTGCATTTTACCAATACTTGATGATGGTTTGAAGTAAACTCTAAAATACAATTCATTTCCGTTTGATATACCACCATTAATACCACCGTTATTATTACTTAGTGTTTTTCCGCTTATATCAGTATATGTATCATTAAACTCCGAACCTTTTACAGATGCTGATTTGATCCCTTCTCCGAATTCAATTGCTTTTGCTCCGGGAATTGAAAAAACTGCATGTGATATCATGGATTCTACACTATCAAAAAAAGGTTCCCCCAAACCAAGTGGTAGACGATCTATTTTACATTCAACTATTCCACCGACAGAATCATTTTCCATCACGGCATTATGAACAACAGTCATAATGTCATTACTACCACCTACGTTTTTAACTGATGCCGAAATAATAATTCCTGGAAGAATTTTCTTTGCCACACATCCAGCAATTACCAATGCCAATGTCAATCTACCCGAAGAATGTCCTCCGCCATTTGGATCATTGTATCCTTTGTACTTCTTATAACTAGTCAAATCAGCATGTCCCGGACGATAAAATCCATCAAAATGATAATCTTCATTTCTGACATTTTCGTTTTCAACAGATATAAGTATAGGAGTACCTGTCGTAAATCCCTTGTAAACACCACTTTTGATTTTTGGCAAATCCATTTCATAGCGTTCCGTGGTTCCCTCCATTCCCGGCTTGCGTCTTGAAATATCAGAAGTAAAATCCGATTCCTGCAAACTAATGCCCGGAGGACAACCATCAATGAGGATTCCTGTTTCTAAACCATGCGATTCCCCATAAATACTTATTCTGAATATTCTACCGAATGAATTCATAATTAATTATGATAACTTATAAATTTTCAAAACTATTTAATTGCTTCAATCGAAAACACAAAGCCTTTATGAATATTGTTTAATTCATCTTCCCACAATGCAGGACTTACACTCTGATATGGCTGAGTAAAATACACCTCAGTAAAACCAAGATTTTTAATAAACTTGAATAAGTTTTCTTTTGAAAAATAATCAGCATTATGTTGATAGGATTGTTTTTTAGATTGATCTATATATTTATCTCTAATAATTTTATAAAACTGCTCAGGATTATCAGATTCAATTGAATTTAAAACAGCATCAGCACCTTCAGGCATATTACAAATATTATCAACTGCAGCGTCTGCATTATGATATAAAAATGCCAAACCCGGAGTGAAAACAATTCTGTCTTCGGGATTTTTTATACTACTTACAACATAGTTATTAGACTCATCAAAGTATGCTTTAACTTTTCCTTTATACTTTCTTAAAAAGTCTGTTATTAAATCATCACTTTCCCTGCATTCGAAAGGGACTTTCGGTGTTACTAAACCTCTCTTAAATAGTTTGTAACTGTAGTCGTAACAATGAACTTTAATATGATATACTCCGCCCTTTTTTAACACACGAAATGCTTCAGTACAAAGATTTTTTGTCGCATCAACCGAAATATGCTCAATTACAAATGAACTGAAGATTACTTCTGCAGAATTATCCTGCAAAGGCAATGGCTTTAATGATTCAAGATCATAATTTATATCAATTCCTGATTGACTATAATGCTTTGTGTCTAGGTCAATATAAGTCCAAATATTGAACTTGCTTCTCTGATTACCTGCACCAATATTAAAAAAACGTTTTTCCTCAATACTCGTTGCGGGATAGTAACTATAGACATATTCTTTGAGAAAACTATCATACAAGTCAAGTCTTTTTGCTTTTAAGGGAGAAAAAACTCTAAAAATATTCCTTACAAACCTACAATTATGTATCAAGTAGATTATCGTATCATTCATTCCTTGTTTTACCATTTGATAAATCTGATAATTACAAAAATAATCTAAACAAATCAGATTTTGAAATAATATTACTATTTATTCCCATTGCCAACTATCATATTTAATGACTCATAAAAATCGGGATAAGATTTTGACACACATTCATGTCCAGTCAGGGATGCCCCTTTTTTAGACAATATCCCAAAAATTGCCAAAGCCATTGCAATCCGATGGTCATTATGAGAGTCAAATTTTGCATAACAGAAATCATTAGCTCCTTTTATTCTTATCATATTCTCGTCAACCTCAAGATTAAGATTCGCTTTTTTTAATTCCTCAGTTATAACAATCGCTCTAGAACTTTCCTTATTTGTTAGTCTATTTGCTCCATAAATATGAGATTTTCCATCAGC
>DAOOPK010000182.1:0-3129 GCA_035388205.1 Bacteroidales bacterium | reverse complement strand
TTATGGCAACAACAATCAAAATAATTCTCGACGACAGAAGGCCAAAAGAAGATGGCACTTTTCCAATTGTTCTGCGTTTAACACACGAACGAATTACCCGATATATTCAAACCGGACATTCTGCCAAACCGGAAGAATGGGATCAGTCCGGTGAGAAAATCGAAACCAAGCGGCTCCCGAAAAAGCGGGTAGATACAATTAACGGTCTGCTTCTTCGTCAAAAATCTGCTGCCCTGGATACGATTAATGATCTTGAAAAATTCAATGATTTATCGTCGATGGATGTTTCACAGGTCAAAGACAAAATTCTTGACAGAACTCCCAAGGTTACTTTCAGGACATTCACAGAGAAAATAATTGAAGAACTTAAAACAGCAAATAAATTTGGAAATGCATCATGCTATCAACAGGCAATTGATTTCATGGACCGTCATTGCGATAACAAGGATTATACTTTTGACCAGATCAACTATCAGTTAATAAAGCACCTCGAAGCGCAGCACCTTGCCAATAAAAAGTCATGGAACAGCCTTAGCTTTTACTTGCGGACCATCCGGGCCGTTTACAACAGGGCTATTAAAGAAGGAATGGCAAAACGCGACAATTATCCATTTCTTAATTATACCATCAAGGAAACCAAAACGGCCAAGCGTGCCATCCCTAAAAGCGATATTCAGAAATTAGCAGAGCTTCAGGTCGAAGAAGGTTCCAATCTTTGGCATGCGAAGAATTATTTCATGTTCAGTTTTTATAATATAGGTATGAACTTTGTTGACATTGCTTTTCTGAAGATGAAAAATATTTCTGATAACAGGATTAATTATGTGCGTGCAAAAACCGGCAAACCTTATTCAATTAAAATATCAGAGCCTACACAGCAAATTCTTTCACACTATACGGTGGGTAAAAAGCCAACAGATTTTGTTTTTGATATAGTAAAGGGTAAAACAACAGAAGATCAATTACAATCGTATAAAAACATACGCAGGGCATACGCAAAATGGCTCATTGCGCTTGCAAAAAAGGCTGAAATTAATCCCAATCTCACTGCCTATGTCGCCCGACATTCCTGGGCTACTATTGCAAAAGACCTTAATGTTCCTGTCAGTGTTATCTCCGAAGGCTTAGGCCATGAAGATATAAAAACCACTCAAATATATCTTGATAGCTTTGATGTTGATGTTATTGATAAAGCAAATGAGCTTATTACAGGTAAGTAATTTTTTAAATTTTTGATATTTATGTAATTAATATTCTATTTTTGGTCGTAGCAAATTGGCAATAATCTTATGGCTGAAGAATACAAATTATTTTATAGTATTTTGGAGGGAGATCTTGATCCGGAACTTCCTATTAATAAAGACGAGTATCATATCTTTCATTTATCGGAGAGAAATCCAATTGATAAAACCATTAATGCAAAATTCAATAATATAGTTGATGTAAATATAAATATTCTTTCATCAAACAGTCTCATTCCAAATTATTATTTAAGTAAAATCAGAAGTGAATGTAATCGTCTTGTTGATGTTTATGATAATGAATCATTTAATAGTTCAGATGAAGCGAAGTTTTCTCAATATATTACAAGCCAATATCGCAGAGTATTGTTATTAATGCAAAAGGCTCATATAAAACACCAAACTTTTAGTATCCCTTTTGAATCTCGCTATTCGAAATTGGCGGCTTTTGATGCTGAATATAATGGTAAGGCAATTATAAGGGATGTTTTATATTATTTCCATGAATTTCTCATAGCTTTATCCTTAAAAATTCAGGAAATATATTCTCAAAATATCAAATCTGTACAATATAAAAATGAAGATGAAATAATTCGATTATTATATAAAGAACCAGGCAAAATCCAGAGTAATAAGTATGATAATATTAATAAAAATATTGTTAGGACCAGGCGACTTATTGATACAAAGCCATTCGATATTCAGAAAATTATCGGCTTGTTAAATGAAATGATTCATACATATATTACTTATTCGCCACATAAATATTCAATATCCGGTGATATAGATTTCGACAAGGCATACATCAATATTATCAAAGCTCTTGAAAACTCAATTTTTATTGATACCCATAAAATCAAAGGGATGCTAATGTATTACAATGTATTGGTGTCCGATTCTTATAACTCATCTGTTTTAGATGGTTTTAAAAATAACACCAAACAAAATCTCTTAAATTTTAATAATTCTATCGATGCAATTGATTTTATTGATACTCTTCAAATAAAAAACAGCAATTATATTGTCAATAGTAAGGTTCCAGCAGAATTAAAAATAAATTCCATGCCTCGCCTGATTGATGGATGGCTCTTGATTTTAAAAGAACATTATCAAAAAAATTCCTCTTTTAGGTTACCTGATCAGGATGTCAAACCTAATGAAACGCCATCAGTACAAATAAAAAAATTCTTTAGTTTGGATGGCAAACAAATTCATAGTGATATAGAAATAGTAGATTATGTAAATGATTGGCTGAATTGCAGGGTCACCCTCGATCAGTGGCTGAATTTTTGTGATGTCAATTTAGATAATATTTTAAGGGATATGTGCCTATCAGATAAAGAGCAGGTTAAAATATATAATCATCAGTTCGTACTATATAATAAGTTTGTCATTATTATTTTTAACAATAGGTTTAAGTTATTTTTCGATAGAGTCCAATCTGAAGAAGATAAGAATATAGTTGCAACCCGCGATCTTAAACTAATAGAAGACTTTATTAATGGAGATATCGACTCTTTTAAAGCAGAACGTCTTGAAACTTCCTACGGTATAAAAGACTGGAAACGTACCGCCCTGCAATTTGACAACATTTTAAAACATAGATACATTTCCGATGATAACCACAATATACACAGTCCAGATTGCTATGCTGATGCAGAAGCAATATTAAAATACAAAACATTTCTTTCAGATTATATTACTAAATCATCCAAACAACCTAACTTAACACTTGAAAAAAACATACAAAATCTTCCTGCAAATATAGGTCCCGATTTTCACCCTTCTATTGTCAGTTTTTTAAATGCTGCTGATCCTTATGAAAAATACAAATCAAATTGGTCATGTTCCGGATATTATTATAACCTGAAACGAAGGTTTTCAGAAC
>DAOOPK010000181.1:0-3215 GCA_035388205.1 Bacteroidales bacterium | reverse complement strand
ATTTGTCGTTTTGTTTCAAATCAGCATAAAATCTGTGCAAACATACTAAAAATTGACAATATCTTAATTGAAAAAAATGAAGATAAATTTTTACATTATTTCAAACATTATTCTAAAACTTTTAATTTATTTGTAAGAAAAAACAATATGAAAAATTTAGTCAGCTTTTTATTCTTATTCTTTATACTGTCTTATTCATATTCTCAGAAAACGATTTTAACACATGATGATTATGATTCATGGAAAAATCTGAAAGAATTTGTTATCAGTAATGACGGAAAATTTTCTGCATTTCAGCAAAATCCACAGAAAGGTGATGGTGTCTTACATCTGGTTGACAATACTTCGGGAAAAATATTGAAATCATTTAACAGGGCTAATTCTAATGTTTTCACTCCAAATTCAGATTTTTTAATTTTTAAAGTTAGTCCTCAATTGGATACTATCCGTAATCTAAAGATTAAAAGAAAAAAGGAAGATAGTTTTCCAAAAGACAGCATGTTTATTTATTCATTGCTGACAGACAGTATTTATAAATTTGCACGAGTGAAATCCTTTCATTATGCAACAGAAGAAAACTCAGTTATTGCATTTTTGTTTGAAAATGAGGAAGAAAAGAAAGACACAGAGGAAAAACAGGATTCTGTCTTACAGGATACTGTGCAGGTAACAGACAGTTTAAAAAAACCTAAGAAACCTGAGGGCAGCAAACTTATATTCTGGGATTTGCAGAATAATAAAAAAGCTGAATTTGAAAATGTTACAGATTATATTTTATCAGAAAACGGAAAATTGCTAATGTTTAAGTCAGAATATAAGGACAGTATTGATTCAGTCGAGGTTTGTATTGTTGATAATATGTTGATGCAAAAGCGACAGGTGATTTTTACAAATGGTTATGTCGAAGGCTTGTCTGTGGATGAAATTGGAGATAGATTTGTTTTTTATTACAGTTCAGATACTGCAAAGACAAAGAAATATAAGATTATTGCAGGCGAGAGTGTAAAATACAGTAAGTTTGAAATTACGGAAACTGAAATCGAGAAAATACCAGCAGGCTGGGAGATATCAAAACACTGCAATATGAAGTTTTCGGAGAATGGCAAATATATGTATTTCGGAACAACACCGGTATATTTTGAAAGAAAAACAGACAGTCTGCCCGAAGATGAAATTGTAAATCTTGATATTTGGAGCTGGACAGATGGGAATATACAGTCTGCACAAGTAAAAAATCTAGATAAAGACAAGAAGAAATCATATACGGTGGTTTATAATTTTGATAAAGATATTGCAGTTCAGGTTGCAGACAGTTCAATGGATGAAGTAAGAATCAGCAAAAAAGGCGATTGCGAAACTTTACTGGCATACAGTAATTATCCTTATGAACAATTAATTCAGTGGAGCTCTGCTGACATCAGAGATTACTGGTTTGTTGATATAAATAACGGGGGCAGAAAAAAGATAGCCACAGCATTTGATGGAACTGTTTCTTTGTCGCCGGGTGGTAAATTTGCCATTATTTATGATAAGCAGGATTCAACTTGGTATATGCATGATTTACGCCGAAATCTTTCTTACCCTATAACAGATTTAACAGGTGTAGGATTTTACAACGATGAATATGATCAGCCCGGATTACCCCCGAACTATGGAATTGCCGGCTGGTTAAAGAATGACAGAGCAGTGATTTTGTATGATAAATATGATTTATGGCTTTGTAATTCAGGAAAAGAGGGAGAAATTAAAAATATTACAAATTCATTCGGGCGTGATAATAATATTGTTTTAAGATTTATTAAAACCAATAATGATGCAGAATATATTGATGAACATGAACTTGTCATATTGCATGGTTTTAATAAAATCAGCAAGGAAGCTACAATTTATACTCTGGATATAGAAACCGGGACACTTAATCTGATTTTTTCTGCTAATATGAGCGTCGGCAATATTACTAAAGCCAAGAATGCCGAGGTTTACAGTTTTTCCAAATCTGATTTTAACACATATCCTGACAGATACATAGTCAAAGACAATGCAGACTGGAACAATTCGCTAAAGATAACCGAAACAAATCCGCAACAAAAGGATTATTCGTGGGGAAGTGTAGAATTGTATTCATGGTTTGATTTTAACGGAGACAGTGTAAGCGGATTGCTTTACAAACCTGAGAACTTTGATGTAAACAGGAAATATCCCATGATAGTATATTTTTATGAGAAAAACAGCGACCAGTTGTATGCACATTATATTCCGGCACCAAGTCGCTCGGTTATAAACTTTCCTTTATTTACAAGTAATGGATATATAGTTTTTATTCCCGATATTAAATACAAAACTGGAAGTCCGGGCAAGGATGCATATAATTCAATTGTTAGCGGTACATATTCGCTAATTGAAAAAGGCTTTGTAAATAAGGACAAAATAGGTTTGCAGGGACAATCCTGGGGAGGCTATCAGGTTGCATATCTTGTGACACAAACTGATTTATATGCTTGTGCAATGGCAGGAGCCGCAGTAAGTAATATGACAAGTGCTTACGGAGGTTTGAGAATGGAAGGAGGAAATAGCAGAATGATGCAGTATGAAGAAGGACAGAGCAGGATAGGAGCGAACATGTGGGAAAATCTGCCTGCATACATTGAAAATTCCCCTGTTTTTTATGCCGATAAAATAAATACCCCTCTTTTGATGATGCATAATGACGGAGACGGTGCTGTGCCTTGGTCGCAGGGAATAGAACTTTTCCTTGCGATGAAAAGACTTAATAAAACGGTTTGGTTGCTGAATTACAACGGTGAGGAACATAATCTTAAAAATCGTGCTAATTGTAAGGATTTGAGTGTAAGAATGTCAGAGTTTTTTGATTATTATCTAAAGGATGCTCCGTGTCCGCAATGGCTTGAAATAGGCGTACCAGCAGTGTGGAAAGGGAGTAGATAGAAACATAATATTTTCGTTTTTTGAAATAGTTTATATTAATTCAAATTTGTATAAATTATTAAATTATAGGTTATATTTGTATGCAAATGACTGAAATACTATGAGTGATATTAAACTATTCGAGAGCAAGCAAATAAGAACTGTCTGGAATGAGAATGACCAAAAATGGTATTTTGTAGTTGCTGACGTTGTGCAGGTTTTGACCGACACTCCGAATCCATCAGATTATTAAAAAAAATGAGAAAGCGGGATAAACAACTTTTTATAGG
>DAOOPK010000180.1:0-3360 GCA_035388205.1 Bacteroidales bacterium | reverse complement strand
GCTCCATAAATTGAAGGATAGTGCTCTCGTAATTCAATTGCACGGTCTGGATCGCATTTTAACACTATATTCGCCGGTTTTTCCAAGGCAGACAAAGCAAACATTTTTCCAGCAACTTTAAAAACAAGAGTTTCTTCATCAAAAGGGAAACATTCTGTTACTCCTTTTTTTGCTAGGCAGTAATTTCTTATATCTTCAATATTCATAGTTCACAGAAATTTAAAACTCATAATATTAGAGCAAATATAATCATACAATCCTAGTAACTATTTTGGTCTCATTTATAATTATGCACTATTCGGTGTTGCTAGGGTAAAATCTGTAATCAGTAAACAGTGATCGGTAAATTGCTTGAACTTGACATTCTGCCCTTTATTACAAAATTAAAATTCCAAGAAGTGGTAGCGGCTACGCAAACCCACTGATGACTGATTACCGATTACAAAAAATTCTAGTTTTGACATAATTCCTAAATAATTACCAATTTTATTTATATTTGCCGGACTAATTTTGTTTTACATTTATGCATAAATCCGGCTTTGTAAATATAATAGGAAATCCTAATGTTGGTAAATCAACATTGATGAACGAGCTCGTAGGAGAACGCATTTCGATTATTACTGCGAAGTCGCAAACAACCCGACATCGTATATTTGGTATTGTTAGTGGAGAAGACTTTCAGATAGTATATAGTGATACACCCGGTATACTTAAACCACAATATAAGCTTCAGGAGAAAATGATGGAATTTGTAGGCAATTCATTCGAAGATGCAGACATTTTTCTTTATGTTACTGATGTTGTTGAGAGTCCAAGTAAAAATATTGAATATATCGAACGTTTACGGAATGTTAATGTCCCAGTACTGTGTCTGATAAATAAAATTGACTTGTCTAATCCCGAAAAAATTGAAGAACTTCAGAAATACTGGAAGGAAAATCTCCCCAGAGCCGAAATATGTGCTATTTCTGCTTTACAGAAATTCAATATCTCCGGAATTTTTGACAGGATTCTGGAATTGTTACCCGAAGGCGAAGCTTGGTATCCTAAAGACCAATTGACCGATAAAACCGAAAGATTTATTGTATCTGAAATAGTTCGTGAAAAAATTCTTCTTTACTATCAAAAAGAAATTCCTTATGCCAGCGAAGTTGTAGTTGAGGAATTTAAAGAAGAAGCTAAAATTATAAGAATTAAAGTTGCAATTATTGTCGAAAGACAAACTCAAAAAGGGATAATTATTGGGCATAAGGGAGCTGCACTTAAAAAGACGGCAACCGAAGCCAGATTAGATATGGAGAAGTTTTTTAACAAAAAAGTCTTCATTGAGTTTTTTGTGAAAGTAAAAAAAGACTGGCGCAATAGCGATACTGATCTTCAAGACTTTGGATATTTATAGAAGCTCCAAGTTCCAAATTTCAAGTTCCAAGTTTCAAACTTTGCAGAATCCATTGTGATGTGTTTTTTGTAATTTGAGATTTGTCATTTGTTTATTGATTTCTGAAATTTGTCATTTGAATTTTGTCATTTGTTATTTAAAATTTATTATTTTGCGTGATTGATTTTATACAGTACTTTTAATACAAAATATTTATGAACATCAACAATTTATTTAGTTTTTTTGCACCAAAAAATGATGATTTTTTTCCATTGCTTAACGAAACGGTTGCCTTGGCGGTTTTAGCTTCTGAGCATCTAATCAAATTATTTGATAAAGATGACGAAACTGACAAATCAGAGATTATCAAACTTATTAAAGAAATTGAAGTTCAGGGTGATAAAGTAACTAATAAGATTTTTAAAAAACTTGAAAGGACATTTATAACTCCTTTTGACAGAGAAGATATACATAAAGTAACTGAAGAAATAGAAAATCTTATAGATCACATAAACTATTGTTCACAGAAAGTATATTTATATACTCCGGAACAATTACCAACATGTACAAAAAACATGGCAATAATTGTTAATGCTGAGGTAATTGAACTTGAAGCAGCCATAAAGGATTTGAAAAGCTTAAAGAAAAACAGTATGCCAATTAAAACCCGATGCAAAACCATTAAAAAGCTTGAAGAACAGGCTGATGTAGAATATCAGAATGCGATTATTTCGATTATTAGATCTGAAATTCATCCAGTTGAAATAATAAAGCTCAAAGAAATCATTCAAGAGCTGGAAGAAACTGCAAATAGCGTTTATTCGACATCAAAAGCATTAAAATTAATTCTTGTAAAATATTCTTAAGATTAAGTTATGACTTTACTGATTGTTATTATCGTTCTAGGAATAATTTTTGATTTTATCAATGGATTTCATGATGCAGCAAACGCAATTGCATGTGTTGTTACTACAAAGGTGCTCTCTCCGTTTCAAGCTGTTTTATGGGCTGCTTCGTTCAACTTTTTAGCATTTTTTGTTGCAAAGTTTATTATAGGAGAATTTGGTATTGCAGATACAATTTCAAAAGTTGTCTATCATGAATTTATAACTCTACCAATAATTTTCTCAGGGCTCGTCGCCGCAATTTCGTGGAATTTACTCACATGGTGGCTAGGCATCCCATCATCCTCATCTCATACATTAATAGGTGGATTTGCAGGAGCTGCAGCATGTGCATCCGGTTTTTCCGTAATACACACTGGTGTTATTGGTTTGATTGCAGCTTTTATTGTTCTTGCTCCGGTAATAGGTTTAATAATCTCAACAATAATCTCAACAATTGTGTTATGGGCATTTAGAAAAATGAATGTTCACAAAGCAAATAGCGTTTTTAAACGTATTCAACTTATATCTTCGGGATTGTTCAGTATCGGACATGGATTAAATGATTCTCAAAAGGTTATGGGTATTATTGCAACTGCTATGATAGCAGCAGGCTCAATTAAAAACGTAAATTCTATGCCGGATTGGCTACCATTATCATGTTTTGCTGCTATTGGTGCAGGAACAATGGTCGGAGGATGGAGAATAATTAAAACTATGGGAAGTAAAATTACTAAAATTACTCCACGCGAAGGTGTTTGTGCTGACCTAGCAGGAGCTTTTACCTTGTTTATTACTGAAATACTTAAAGTCCCGGTAAGTACTACACATACAATTACAGGTGCAATTATGGGTGTCGGAGCAGTAAAACGACTCTCTGCAGTACGATGGGGTGTCTCTATAAAACTGGTCTGGGCATGGATACTTACAATTCCCGTTAGCGGTGCTTTAGCTGCACTAATATATTTATTGGTTACTGCCTTGGGATTGAAATAGTGGTTTGTGATTATTTTGAATTCAGGGTTTTCAGCAACAGAAAATATAAATAGTTGTCAATCATGCTGTTCTAAAACATGAGAATTCAGCGCTTTGAGGACA
>DAOOPK010000179.1:0-3434 GCA_035388205.1 Bacteroidales bacterium | reverse complement strand
TTATTTTCCTTCCAAAGTTGAGTAACTGAACACAAAACGACATCTTCAGGCGGTCGTTTTATTGCTTTAGCTCTCGTAAATGATTTAAAGATTCTTACCATTTTCTTAAAATCTAACTTCATGACTTTAGAAAAATCAGGATTAAAAAAAGCTTTACCGTTAAACTGTCTTGATCTTAAGATTTTATCATTTGTCTTATAAACAGGCAATTTCCCAAATTGAGGCAGATTAAAAACTATAAGACATATTGTCAATAAAATAACAATACTGATACCTAAACAAAGCAATATATTTATTAGTTCGATCAAATAGAACCTGAAAAATCATAATTTAGGAATCCCTGCATTTTGAGGACTTTGAACAGGACATTTGAAAAATATTCGTTATTTTTTTTAGTATAACGAATATCTGTAAATACCTGAGCCAAGGTTTCTTTTTGATTTTCAGCTAAAAACTTCAAGTTTTCCTCATTTGCCTCTTTTACACTATACAATCTGTCAATATCATTTTTTTCATAATCCTTATACTTTTCATAATGAACTATTGCTTCGACTGGCAAACGTTCTGTCAGGGGAGGATTTTCGTTCGGATAACCCATTGTTACAGTAGTAATTGGCACAACACCTTTTGGTAAATTTAGAACTTCGATGATCTTATCAGGATTATAAATAGCTGTTCCCAAATAACATATTCCCAATCCATTAGATTCAGCAACTAGACAAGCATTCTGAGCCGCGATTATAGCATCAATTGCAGCAGTTAAAAAAGATAAAAAATTATCATAACCCGGATCAGCATTTCTCTGCAGACACCATTTATTAAAACGATTAAAATCAGCACAAAACGTTAAAATTACCGGAGCCTCTTTTACCATAGGCTGATTAAAATGAGCAGGAGCCAGAGCTTCTTTAATCTCATTTTTTGTGGTTACTATAATACTGTACACTTGCATATTGCCGGTATTGGAAGCCCTTACTGCAGCTTCAAGTATCTCATCAATTATTTTTTTTTGAACTGCTATATCAGAATATTTTCTTATTGTCCGATGTGAATATATTTCTTTTATCATTTTGTAAGTATTAATTTAAAAAATACGGGTAGTCCGAATAACTCAGCCACCCGCAGAAAAACAAAACATTACTAAATTATCCAATATTTGAAATCTTTTCTAACATTTTTAAATCTAGAACTTTTATTCTTCTACCTTCAATAGAGATTACTTTTTCGCCTGCAAAAGTTGATAAAGTCCTGATAGCATTACTTGTTGTCATATTACTTAAACTTGCAATATCTTCACGTGACAATAAAGCCTTGATTGTAGTACCATCTTCATAATAGCCATAAGTTTCAATAAGAAAGAGCAACGACTCGGCAAGTCTTCCACGAATATGCTTTTGAGTAAGGCTTACTGTTTTCATATTTGAAATGCCTAGTTCTGTTGCTAATGATCTTAAAATCTCAAATGTGAAATTTGGATCATTTTTCATTATTAAAAACAAAACATTCTTTTCTACAGTACAAGCCACAGAGTTTTCTATTGCCACCGCTGAAGCATGATAATTTTCACCTGCAAACAAAGCACGATAGCCGATAAATCCTCCCGGACGGGATAATCGAATAATCTGATCTCTTCCTCCGGCACCTTCTTTGAAAATCTTAACTTTACCTTCTGATAAGCAAATCAATCCAGCAGGTTTTGTGTTTTCCAGAAAAACTAATTCCCCCTTTTTATATGTCCTACACTCTGTGTTTTTTAATAATAATTCTTTATCCTCTTTTGATAACTTAGAAAATATAGAATCTGTAGAATTAAATAATAGTTCTTTAAAAGCGGTTTCTGTCTTCATGTCTGTTTTTTTTGCAAAGTTAAAATTTTTAGCTTGTAAAAACTCCAAATGTTAAAAATTTTAACACTTTTTATCTAGGTATGATTTTTTTATATATCTTGCATAAAATTAATACAACTAATTATTAACTAAATTTAGATTATTATGAGAAAATTTACACTATTATTCATGTTTGTAATGATTGCCTCATTTATCTTTGGACAATCTGTGCAAAAATCAATGAGAATGAAAAAAACGGATGAAGTTTTTGAAGTAAAAAAACAAACAAATTTCGTTAGTTCAAAATCAACTATTGTTTGGTCAAATGACTTTTCAATCGAAGCAGACTGGCTTATAGGACATGTCGACGGTGCAGAAGCTGCTGATTGGATTATAACAACTGAAGAAACTGCTCCTGCTGACTATATTCCAGTTTATGGTATGGCAGGCATTATTACTTCTGAAACTGCTGAAAATGGATTTGCATTGTTTAATTCAGATATTACTGGTGGTGACGGAGGTGACTTACAAAATGCATGGATTCAAATAGTGAATCCAATTGATTTATCTAGCCTTGAAGCTCCGAGATTTGTTTTTACTACTTATTACAAGAAATTTGAGGACCAAGTATTTTTTGAATATAGTATCAATGGTGGGACAGATTGGACAACAATTCAACTCTTTTCCGATTTTGAAACAAAAGATATCAGTGCAACAGATTATCAATATCTTCTAAATATTCCAGAACTTGGAGGAGAGTCGAGTGTATTATTTAGATTCAGATTTTCTGGAGACTGGGACTATGGTATGTACGTTGATGACATTTTTGTTACTGAAACTCCTGATTATGACTTGGTTCTAAAATCATGTGCAATTAACTTTTTTGAAGTTGTTGATTATAATGTTGCAGGACAAGAAGATTATTATCATATCAGTTCTCATCTTGGAATGATTCCTGATGAAATATTAAAAAACGAAAACGCCTGGATGATCTTTAATGCTGTGGTAAACAATAATGGTATAAATAATGCTTACCCATCAGTAAATGTTACTATATCAGATCCCGATGATGTAGAGATATATAATTTCACTTTTACCAGTGATATTGAATTAGCTCCAGGAGAACAGGACACTTTGGACATTGCATGGGGTGAAGGTGAAGAGTTTTATGTTAGTCCGGAATTATTTAAGCTTGGAATGTATAACGTTGATTTTGAATTATTTATTGACGGAATAGATGATAATAATCCTGAAAATAACTATTACAGTACATATTTTGAAAGTTCAGATTACACATATGCTTTAGATGGTGGAAATCTTAATGGAATTTGTGGTCCAGGCATCTGGTTAGATGGTGATGTTGATGGAGCTTTAATGGGAGTAAATTATACTTTTTTTGAAGGGACATCAATAGACAGTGTTCAGGTGTATATTACTTCATCAAGCGATGCAGGAACTGCTATGTTATGTCATTTATATCAATTTGATGCAGGCACAGAACTTTGGGCTAACATAACATCTTCAATCTATACAGACATAAATGAAGAAGATTTGGGAACATGGAAAACTTTCACATTTACAGATCCAGGAGCTGTTGTCATTGACGAG
>DAOOPK010000178.1:0-3528 GCA_035388205.1 Bacteroidales bacterium | reverse complement strand
CAAGCACACCTGTAGTTTCAACGGTAACTGTAAATCCTGATCTTGAAATTCTATCTGTAACAACAAGTAATGATACTATTTGCCCGGGAGATCCGGCAATAATCCATGTTGCTGTTATTGGAGGCAACGGAGGACCCTATCTTATGACTTTGCAAACAGGCGATGTTGTCCCCTCTCCTTTCAGTGTATATCCGGATACTACAACGATGTATTATATACAACTTGAAGATATGTGTGGAACCCCACCAGTTGTTGACTCAATTCTGATTAATGTCAGACCAAAGCCTGCAAATGTTTTTGTTGTAGAAGATATTAACGGATGTCCTCCTTTTGCAGCTCAGTTCTATGAACAATCTCCTGATCTGGGACAAACATATTTGTGGGATTTTGGTGATGATGGATTCGCCACTATTAAAAACCCAATTCATATTTATGAAATCCCTGGAATTTACTCTGTAAGCCTTGAAGTTAGAGATTTCTTTGGTTGTAAAAATAAAAGAACTGTCGAAAACATGGTTACAATATATGATAAACCAAATGCTAATTTCACAGCTGAACCCGAAATTGTATCTATGCTGGCACCTGAAATAGAATTCACAAACTACTCTATCGGTAATATCAATAATTATTGGTATTTCGGTGACGGAGACAGCTCTCTGTTTGTAAATCCACGCCACATGTATCCTGGATTAGGCGAATATGAAATAACTCTTATAGTTGAAAGTATTAATGACTGTACTGATACAACTACACGAAAGATAATAGTACAAAATGAATTCGCCTTTTATATGCCTACTTCGTTTACTCCTAACGGAGACGGTATGAATGATTGCATGAGACCTTGTGGTAATGGAATTGACAAGAGTACTTTTAAAATGCTCATTTATGACAGATGGGGAAATCTGGTCTTTGAAACAGATAAATATGACCCTGATGCTAACTGTGATGCATGCAGTGATGGATCATGGGACGGAACTGATAACGGCAGCAGAATTAAAGGCGATGAAATATTACCAAATGGTTTATATCATTGGTTCTGTGAATTCAATGACCTAAATGGAACTCTTTTCAACGAACAGGGAACAGTAACATTAATACGATAAAATAAAGAGGCTGAATTTTTTCAGCCTCTTCTTTTTAATATAATTGTTTAATTTCTTTTTTTATAAAATCTATTGCCTCCTGAGTAGGAGATTTTTCAATTTCAATCAGTTTTTCAAATACAATCTGACTGTATTTAATCGCATTTTCATTCTGATCTATACCTTCGAGGCACATATTTAAGAGTTTAATCGTCTTCTCTTTTGCATTTCTTATTTGTTCCCAAGACTCTATGGAAAGATATAATTGTTGAGAAAGATTATGTTCAAACTCACTTCTTATAGTAATCAACATTTCTTTATGCAATTGTTGAACTGTCATATTTGGTGTTTGCAACCTCATAATTACCGAGTTGGGAGAAATTCTCTCAAGAAACAGAATTATTCTTTCATATGCTTGCAGTCTTAGTGGAGTAATAATTTTTTGATTTTGTAAAACGATTTGCAAACGACGATTCTCATTGTCTTTTTTTAAAACAGTTTTCAAAACAAAATATGCAGTAAAGAAAACAACCAGAGAAGGGATAGTGATTTTTAAAATTTCGGCTAACATAATAAATATTTTTAAAGTTTATGTTTTACAATATTAGATAATTAAAATTTATGGTGTTATCTTAGCAAATAAAATTTTATAAACAATTAATATGGAAAAAGTATCTGACAGATTGAATAAAATGGCAGTATCTGCTACTTTGGCTATGGCACAAAAAAGCAGAGATCTTCAAGCACAAGGAATAGATATTATCAATTTAAGCATTGGAGAACCCGACTTTGATACACCTAAACAAATAAAGGAAGCTGCAAAAAAGGCTATTGATGAAAATTATACACATTATCCTCCTGTTCCAGGATATGAATCATTAAGAAAAGCAATAGTAAATAAATTCAAACGTGAGAATAAGCTTGACTTTTCGCTTGATCAAATTGTTGTTTCAACAGGAGCAAAACACTCTATTATTAATGTATTTCTTTCAATTATAAACCCAGGCGATGAAGTAATTGTACCTGCTCCTTACTGGGTTAGTTATGTTGACATGGTAGGTCTTGCAGAAGGTATCCCTATTGTAGTAAAATGTAGCATTGATTCTGACTTCAAGATGACTGCGTCTCAACTTGAATCTGCTATAACACCAAAAACAAGGGCGATAATTTTCAGTTCTCCTTCAAATCCAACAGGAAATTTATATTCAAGAGAGGAACTACAAAAACTTGCGGTAATTATTTCGAAACATCCTAATATTATAGTTTTATCCGATGAAATTTATGAACATATTAATTTTGTCGGGAAACACGAAAGCATTGCACAATTTGCAGAAATAAAAGACAGAGTTGTAGTTGTCAATGGAGTATCAAAAGGATATGCAATGACAGGTTGGCGAATTGGTTATATCGGAGCTCCGACTTGGATTGCAAAAGCAGTTACAAAATTACAAGGACAATTTACTTCCGGGGCATGTACAATTGCTCAAAAAGCTGCCGAAGCTGCACTAAATGCCGGTTCTGAACAATGCAAAGAAATGACTGCAATTTTCAAAAAACGCCGTGATAATGTTCTTAGTTTTATGAAAGATATCCCCGGATTAAAAACTAATACACCAGAAGGAGCTTTCTATGTATTTCCTGAAATTTCTTATTTTTTTGGCAAATCTTATGAAAACTATACAATAAAAGATTCTAACGACCTTGCATTATTCCTTCTTGATAAAGGACATGTAGCAACCGTAGGCGGAACAGCATTCGGTTCTCCTGAATGCCTGAGGTTTTCGTATGCTACAAGTGAAGAACTTATGCTCGAAGCTTTGAAAAGAACTAAAAATGCTCTGGCTTTGCTTAAATAACACAAAATTGCTATACATTAGAATTTATTAAGTTTTCAATAAGTATCGGTTGATAAAGCATCTTTATCAACCGATATTTTTTAAATGTGTATATGATTTTTTATTAAATTTGCTTATTATAAAGTTAAATCTTTTAAGCATGAAAAAACTAATCTCAATTTTTGTACTTACAATCCTCGCTGTAAGTATTATGTCACAAACTCCGACTTACTACACATTTGAACAAGCTTTGGCTAATGACAATGTTAGAAGTCTTGAAGAAGATAATAATGGTTTTATCTGGATTGGAACAATAAATGGCATTACTAAATTTGATGGTAATGAGTTCACTACATATAGTACAGCAGACGGACTTGGTGGAAATATTGTTTATGATATTTGTGCACACTCATCAGGAGAAATCTATGCAGCCACTTCAGGTGGAATGTCAATATTTGACGGAGTAACATGGACAAATTATGATATGGGTGATGGCTTACCTTCAAGCTCAATTTGGTGTGTTGAAGAGGATAATTACGGAAATATTTGGATTGGGACATCAGATATGGGCGCTGCATTTTTTGACGGCTTAGTATGGAATGCATTTAGTA
>DAOOPK010000177.1:0-3541 GCA_035388205.1 Bacteroidales bacterium | reverse complement strand
ACACATTCAGGTGCAAGATTATTTTCTCCCATCATCCTGAAGATGTCATACGATAGTTTATGACGCATGAAAGTTTTATCAATGTAATTAGCATTTAAAATCCAATCATCTTCCTTAGGCAGTCCATACGGAGAAAACTTGTCATTTAGTTCAATGCGATATGAATGTTTGAAAAACTTTGAAGAAAAACCTCCCCTGCATTTTATTGTAGATTTTTTTATATTAAATCGAGAATATCCTTCAAATATTATCAGACATTTTTGTTTTTTATCAAAGCGAATTTCCTTTTGTATCAAAATATGAACTTTTGGTGTTTTATAATAATTACTCACATTACTGCTCTTATTACATGAGTATAATAGCAGAGTACAAAAGATCATTATGAAAATAGCAGATAACCTCATATAATTTTAAAATCCATTCAAGTTAAGGTATAGAGTTGGCAGTATAAGCATAAATCCTAAAACAAAAAGAACTACAATTAGTTTCCAAACAAATTTAAACCAAATATTATAAGGTATTTTTGCAATTCCAAGACAACCTATCAAAACTCCTGAAGTAGGTGTTATCATATTAGTAAATCCATCACCGAATTGAAATGCCAGAACTGTTGTTTGTCGGGCTATTCCTATGATATCTGAAAAAGGTGCCATAATTGGCATTGTCAGAGCAGCTTTTGCAGAACCAGACGGAATGATAATATTTAAAAATGTCTGAATTGAATACATAATCCCTACAGATGTTTCTTTACCGAAGTTTTGCATAGTTCCAGACAGCCCGTACATAATCGTATCAATTATTTTTCCATCAGACAAAATAGCGATAATACCTCCTGCTATTCCGACAATAAAGGCTGCTGAGAAAATATCCTTTGCTCCTTCAATAAATAGTTTTGTAATATTGTTTGCCGATTTGTTTATAGCAATCCCTGCTGCCAGTCCCATTCCAAAAAACAATGCACCGATTTCCATAACATACCACTGATAACCCATTACACCGATTATTAGAAATACTACCGTAAAGGCGAGCAAATTCAAAATATAATAATGAACAGATTTCCTTAATGCAAAAAATGAAACAACTGCAAAAGCTAAAGATGCTACAGGAACCGCCGGAAAGTTAAAAACAGTATTTCCTATTCTTAGGGTTGAGTCACTGTAAAAAGCAGAAAACACTATTAAAATCACAGATAAAATTAAAAAACTGATCCACGCACTCATAGGAGTATAATATTTAATATCCTGGTTTTTATTCGCATGTTCTTTTTTCCAGTATTCATCAATACCTTTGCTGATACTCTTTTCTGGATTACGCTTTATTTTGCGTGCATATAGAAGAATGAAGGTAAATCCAGTAATATTTACAATTATCCAACAAATAAGTCTGTATTCCCAACCACTAAAAATAGGCAAATCAGATAATCCCTGAGCAATACCAATCGTAAATGGATTAAAAATTGCACCGGCAAAACCAAGATGAGCAGCTACATAAACCAGACAGAGTCCAACAATTGAATCGTATCCCATCGAAATTGCAAGAGGAACTAGGATAATTACAAAAGCAATTGTTTCTTCGCTCATACCAAAAATGGCTCCGAAAGCACTGAACATAGTCATGATAAGGATCATAACAATATTATTCACTCCTACTTTCTTTAGGATTTTATTCTTTTCCAACTTGCTTGTCCATCTGATAAATGCAGAAATGCCCACATCTAAAGCCTGACTGGAGTTCAAAATCCAAAATGCGCCGCCTATGAGTAAAATAAAAACAATAATATTTGCCTGAGCAGTAAACCCTTTAAAAATTGATGCAAACACTTGCCATGTCTGTGGTTCTGCCTCAGTGCGATGAAAGGAATTATCAACTATTATGGTTCTTGTGGTCCCATCAGACATGGTTTTTTGAGTACGTTCAAATTCTCCAGCCGGTATTATCCATGTCAGTATAGCAGATATGATAACAATGGAAAAAACTATTACATATGTATGTGGTACTTTTCTAAGCATTTGTAAATTTTTGTGCAAAATACAAAAGAAAAAATGTTTTTTAGATGGTTTTCATGAAAAATGAAAATTATTTTGCAAATTTGAGTATATAATTTCCTATTATACTAAAAAACATTTTTAATAACATAAATGAGTGTTTTATATTCTTTAACAGTTTTTAAGTGTTTGTTTTTTTTTATGTTTGTGGCACTAAAATACTGATTATGGACACAATAAATTTTAAAGAAACACAAGGTAAAATTGATGAGATTCTAAAAGAGTGTAAAATAGTAATCACAAATGCTGACCGCAAACGGTTGATAGGTGATTCCGTTTCAAACAACGAATGTATGGTATCGAAATCCGGTGCACTCGCAACATGGAACGAACCTGATTCAACTGGTAGAAGCCCTAAAGATACGGTCATTGTTAAACGTCCTGCTAGCCAGATAAATATTGACTGGAATTCACCTAATAATTTACCTATCTCTGAAGCAGTTTTTGATGAAGTATTCCAAGATGCTCTTGAGATGATGCATAAACACAATCGGATTTATGTGAACGACAGAGTTATAGGTGCAGACTCTGAATATTCACTCCCTGTTAAAGTTATAACAAGCGAGGCATTGACTTCAGTTTTCGTTGACAATATGTTTCGTCCTATTCCTGAGGACATCAACAGAAGTTGTTTCTCGGATAAACCTTTTTATATGATTGCTCTTCCTTTTAATAAACTGGATCAGGCAAAATATGACTGGAAACTAAGAAAACTCCCTAACGGAAAAACGACGGACATTATTGTTGCTTTTGATTTTGACCGTAGATTAGGTATTATTATTGGCTCTGCATATTTGGGAAGTGTCAAAAAAATGATGTTTACTGTTATGAATTACTACTTGCCATTCGAAAATGTACTGCCATTACATTGTAGTGCTAACGAAGGTAAGGATGGCAAAACTGCTTTAATTCTGGGTTTATCAGGAACTGGTAAAACCACGCTATCTGCAGATCCTCGCAGAGCATTGCTAGGAGATGATGAGCACGGTTGGAGTACTAAAGGTGTTGCGAATTTTGAAAATGGCTGTTATGCTAAAATGATAAACATTAATCCAGAAAAAGAACCCGATATCTACAAAGCAGTTATGCACCCTGATTATTATCTTAACCATGGAGCTATTGTAGAAAATGCCATGATTTACCCTGATGGCGAATTTGATTTTAATGACGAAAGACTTACTCCAAATTCAAGAGCATCCTATCCTCTGAGCTCCCTGACCAATATTAAGGAATCCAGCGTAGGTGGACATCCTTCGACAATTCTATTCCTTACTGCAGATGCTACTGGAGTTCTTCCTCCGGTCTCAAGACTAGACAGAAATCAAGCTATGTTATGGTTTTTGATGGGATATACATCAAAACTCGCAGGAACCGAAACAGGTGTTGTTGAACCTCAATCTACATTTTCGAGATTCTTCGGTGCTCCTTTTATGCCAGCATTACCAAAAGTATATGCAAAGATGCTCGGTGATAAAATGGAAGAACACAATACTAGT
>DAOOPK010000176.1:0-3547 GCA_035388205.1 Bacteroidales bacterium | reverse complement strand
AGAAAATTGGAAGAAGGATTTAATCAACCCACTGCAGGAAATTTGACATACACTATTAAAACCTCAGCAGATTATGCTCTAAGTAATAGGTTTAACCTGAGATTGTTCTACGATCAGGTTATAAACAGACCAACTTTAGGCGTAACTTTCCCGACATCAAATACAAAATTTGGGATTACTCTGAGATTTACTCTTGCAACATAAAAAAAAATGTGTTTAATTTGAGTTTTAAATTATTAGTATTTAACTTATATATTATTATTATGAATATTCCAAAGAATTTAAAGTATGCAGAATCACACGAATGGTTACGCATCGAAGGGGAAATGGCTTATGTAGGGATCTCTGAATTTGCAGCTACTGCGTTGGGTGATATTGTATTTATCGAAATCGAAACAGAAGGTGAAAAACTTGATAAAGGCGAAACTTTCGGTACAATCGAAGCCGTAAAAACTGTTTCTGATATTTATATGCCTGTTAGTGGGGAAGTTGTGGAAGTAAACCAAGCCGTTATTGATGATCCTGCATTGGTTAACAAAGATTGTTTTGGTGATGGTTGGCTGATTAAAATTAAAATGAACAATTCTGCTGAAGCTGACAAATTATTAGATGCAACAGCTTATGCTGACATAGCAAAAGACTAGTAATATTTTCTTCTTTTTTTAGTATTGATTGGATATATCTATGTCTGAACAAGTAGTTTATGTACTAATCCTTTCCGGTGGGTCGGGTAATCGCTTTGGTAATGTTATACCAAAACAATTTGCTGATGTCTATGGAAAAACAATACTGGATTATTGTGTAAGCAATTTCAATAATCACAAGTCAATCAATAAAATTATTGTTGTTAGTAATCCGGAACATATCCAAAGGACAAAACAAATTGTTAGTGGAGGCAAATTTCCTAAAGTTATTTCAGTAATCGAAGGAGGAGCAACAAGAGGGGAGTCTTCATACCTTGGATTGCTTGAAATTGCCAGAATTGAAAAAGAAACTCAAAATATTAAAGTTTTAATTCAGGATGCGGTAAGACCATACACAAATAAAAAAATCATTGACGATGTAATTGAAAAACTCGGTCAGAGCAATGCGGTTACAGTTGCTGTCGCAACGACAGATACAATTTATATAGCCGGAAATAATGGCAAATTGGAACATATTCCTGACAGAAGCAAATTACTTAAAGCTCAGACTCCTCAAGGGTTTAGCTTCGATCTTATTTTAAAGGCATATCAAAAACACGAAAAAGTAAACCGATTTAGACAAACAGATGATGTCAGTATCGTGAATAAGATTTTTCCGGAAGAAGACATATTTATTGCTCAGGGGGATATTAATAATGTTAAAATAACATTTTCAGAAGATTTGGAATACCTCAGACAAATTTTAAAAACAAAACGCTGATATTTCAGCGTTTTGTTTTTAATCTAATTCTGCCATTAAACTCTCAGGCGTTATTGGTACTACACCGGCTTTTTCACAAACTAATCCGCCGGCAATATTAGATAAATATGCAATATGCTCGTTATTCGCTCCGGAAGCCAAAAGTAATGAGGCCATACTTATAACAGTGTCTCCTGCTCCCGAAACATCTGCAATATCTCGCACAATTGCAGGATACTGAACACAATTTCGTTTATCGCAGATCAATAACCCTTGTTCTGATAATGTCAGAATTAGTTTTTCAATATGGTGTTCATAAATATATTTTCTAGAATAGTCTTTCAAACCATTTATGTCATTTTTAGAAATTTCACATTTTACACCCTCGCAAAACTCTTTGAAATTTGGTTTGAAGAGATTGATGTTCGAAAAAACCAAAAAGTTACGTTTCTTGGGATCGGCAGAAGTTAATATATTTGATGACTTTGAATACTCAACAATTTCTTTAATTATATACTCTGTTAAAACTCCCTTATCATAATCTTCAAAAATTATTATATCTACTCCTTTACTACAGCATATATTTTTAACTTTTTCAATTAATTCGTCAGCAGTTTCCTTATCAATATTTGTGTCTATTTCATCATCTACCCTGAGTAAATGCTGATTACTACTAATAATACGTGTTTTAACAGTTGTTTTACGATTGGGTTTGCAAATAATTCCTATATCACTCAATTTGTTTTCATTTAACAAACTTTTGAAAACTTTTGCTTTCTCATCATTACCTATTACAGAACATAAATATGTTGTAGCCCCAAGTGAATTGATGTTGATTGCAACATTGGCAGCTCCCCCAAGTCTGTATTCCGAATTTGTTACAGAAACAACCGGGATAGGTGCTTCCGGAGAAATCCTATTCACTTTACCCCACATGTACGAATCAACCATCACATCTCCTATAATTAATACCTTTTTGGTCTTAAATGTTTGGAGATACTCTTTTACTTCATTTGGAGTAACAATAGCTTTTTGTCGTTTATTTTCTGCGACAGACATAAAATTATTTTTTCTTGAGTACTATTTTTAATTTGATGTATTGTGAAAACTGAACAGCAGGCTCTACCATGTCAGGGTTTAATATAATGTCATAATTATTATATGGCAACTTATTATAGAAAATGTTTATTTTTTCATTCGGATTTACAAGTGTTACATCTGTTGCAGTACCAATTAAAGGTTCATAATTAGTTGGCATATATGAAGAAAAGGAAGCATAACATGATATAGGATAAGTACAAGAATTTGTTTCTTCCAGTGATTTGTAGTCTGCTTCGAAAGTATAACCCAATTTTGTGAAATCTGTAATGTATTGATTCAATAGATTAATACATTCTGTTCTTAATGTATTGTAAATAGCTTTGTGATCTTTCACAATATAATCAACTCTGATTATGTCGTAAATTTCATTTTTTGCTGCCGTTTTCAAAAATTTGTCAGCATCTGAACGATTGGTATATCTTATATGTATGTTTTTCTTAATTTCATATCCTTTTGGGACTTCAACATATTTTTTACTGAAAATTTTCTTTTCCTTTTCTCTGGTAAATATTGGAGTCTGTGAAATAAAATCAATATATACATCATCTCCTGACAAACCGGCATCAGTCATGAAGCTAGCAATCCTCTGATCAATTAAATCAAAACAGGTTTCTAGATTATCTGATATTTGAGATAATCCTAATATCATTATATATGAATCCGCTTTTACATTCATCAGGGCTTTAACGTCAATGTATATAACAGTATCATTTGCTGATGTATAATAATTGTAATTAGAAGCTTGTTGATTATATGCGTATGAGCTATTACCATAGTTTCCGGAATAATCTTCCAGGTATTTCAAATCAGTATCATAACTCGTTTTATTAAGATCTGATTTGCTTTGATAAGCCCAATTACCAGCGCCTTGTGCATAAAAAATAGATGAGAAAACACTTAAACATAAATAAAATAAAATTGATTTTTTCATAATTCTTTGGTTTTTAGTTTTGCCAAAATTATAAAAAAGTATTTATAAAATCGTGAAATAAAAAATAATTTATTAAGACGTACATTCAACTAGCAAATGCAACTTTATTGTTAACAAAATTATAAAATATAT
>DAOOPK010000175.1:0-3621 GCA_035388205.1 Bacteroidales bacterium | reverse complement strand
CATCTAAAGTTGTTTTCGCATAATTATAACACTTTTCAATATTATTAAAATAATACAATAACAGATTAATCAAAAATATCTATGCAGAATAAAGTTATTACATTTCAGTCAACTCATCATGTTTTAAAAGCTGAGAAGATTCTAATAAAAGCAGGATTCAAATTCGATATTATTCCAACACCGAAAAATATTTCGAGCGATTGCGGAATGTCAATAAGGTTTGATTCTCAAGTTAGTAATTTATCTACTTTATCTGAATTGCTTAATAAGAACGATATTAATTTCAAAATATACGATTACAAAATATGAAAGATTTTGACCTTTTAAGTACAGTCGAATACGGAGGATGTTCAGCAAAATTACCAGCATCAAAATTAAGTGAAGCATTAAGTGGACTACCTTCTACCCCACATCCTGACTTAATTGTTAATACAGACACACACGATGATGCTGGTGTTTTTAAAATAAATGATGAACTGGCACTAATTCAAACAACAGATTTCTTTCCGCCCGTATGTTCAGACCCATACGAATTTGGACAAATTGCAGCAACAAATGCTATGAGCGATGTATATGCAATGGGTGGAAAAGTTTTAAGTGCATTAAATATTATTACATTTCCCGCAAGTGTTTCGCTTGATATACTAAAAGAAATTCTTCGTGGTGGAATAGATAAACTTATTGAAGCAGGAGGTGTTATGATGGGTGGTCATACAATTGTTGACGAAGTTCCAAAATACGGTATGGCTGTCACAGGCACTGTACATCCAGAAAAAGTTATAACAAATTCTAAAGCTCAACCTGGAGAAGTTCTCATACTAACAAAACCTATAGGAGCAGGAATTATTTTAGCAGGAAAACGTATTAATGAAATTGACGATGATAAATATCGTAAAGTTCTTAAAAGCATGATGCAACTCAATAAAGGAGGAGCAGAAATAATGCAGAAATACGGAGTCAAATGTGCAACAGACATAACAGGATTTGGTCTGGCAGGACATGCTCTCAAGATTGCTTTAGCAAGTAATATTTGTCTGAAAATATTTTCTGAAAAAGTACCTCTTTTCGATGGCACACTTGAGCTTGCACAATTAGGTTGTTTACCAGGTGCTATTTTTCGTAATATGGAATATGTAAATGAATATTCAGAGTTTAATTCAAATGTTACTGTTGACTATAAAATGATTATGTGTGATGCACAGACTTCAGGAGGATTATTGTTTTCATGTAAGCCTGAAACAGCCAATAATATTCTGAATGACTTAAAAGAAAAAGGATTCGAAAGAAGTAAAATAATTGGCGAAGTAATTGAATTAAACTCAAATAAACAATTAGTTTTCTGTTAAATAATACTATTTAGATTATTTTATTGAATTTATCATTCATTCTAAATAAGAAAAATATTTACACCAAAATAATAAGGTCATTTTTATGACATTTATCATATATCACAATAAAGCAATACCAATATTTATAAAATATTTTATATGTTTTTCAACAAGATTTTATTATACTATTAATATAGTAATAAAGCCCCAGCTCTTACAAATACTTATACTTTGAGAATTATTTAGAATAGGTATAAATTTTAATAAAAAAAACTATTTATATAAGTGTTTTAAAATTGAAAAATCTTTATATTTTTGTCATCTTGTAAACAAAAAAACAGACATTGACAGAAAACAAATCATATAAAAATAAAAATTAAACTATTACTATGGACAACAAAATCAATTTAACTATTGACGGGCAGGTATATACGGCAAATATAGGACAAACCGTATTACAAGTTGCTCGTGACAATGGAATTTATATTCCTAGTCTATGTTACCATCCACGTACAGGAAAAGCTGGCAAATGTCGTGCTTGTCTTGTTGAAGTGGAAGGCATTCGCGGACTTAAAGAAAGTTGCGGACTTGAAGTAAGAGAAAATATGGTAGTAAATACCAGAACAGAACGTATAATGGAAGTTCGCAAGATGATAGTTGAGCTTCATTTGTCGAACGGTGAACACAATTGTATTGCATGTGAGAAAAACGGACATTGCGAGCTTCAAGACATGGCATACCATTGTGGTATTGAAAGACCTCATTTTCCTGTTGAACATGTTACTGCAGAATTAGATACTTCATCAGAAGGAATTATTCGTGATTCGAACAAATGTATTCAGTGTGGTAGATGTATTCGCGCTTGTAATCATAATGTAATGCACGAAGTTCTTGATTTCGGTTGGCGTTCAGGTGATATGAAAGTTATTTGTGATGATGACAAACCTATGGGAGAATCATCATGTGTACAATGTGGAGAATGTGTTCAGGTTTGCCCAGTTGGTGCACTCACATTTAAAAATGCTAAAGGCGTTGGTCAATATAAAGAGCTGAAAAAGACAAAAGTAGTTTGTACTTACTGCGGAGTAGGTTGTTCAATTGACATGTCTACTAAAGATAATAAATATGTATACTCAATGGCTACCGAAGAGAATTGGGAAGAATTACCAAACAAAGGTATGCTTTGTGTAAAAGGTCGTTTTGGGTTTGACTTTTTGAATCGTGAAGACAGATTAAAAACTCCGCTTATCCGTAAAAATGGTCAATTAGTTGAAGCAAGCTGGGATGAGGCCTTAGATTTAGTTGCAAGTAAATTTTCTGAAATAAAAGAAAAACACGGACCTGGTTCTTTGGGATTTTTTACTTCTGCAAGAGTTTCGAATGAAGAAAACTATGCAGTAATGCGTTTAGCCAGAGCAGTGGTCGGCACAAATAACATCGACCATTGCGCCCGTCTCTGACACAGCTCAACGGTTGTGGGACTGGCAACTACATTAGGCTCTGGTGCAATGACAAACAGCATGCAAGAAGCCGACAAAGGTGATGTAATACTCGTAATTGGTACAAACACTACTTGGAATCATCCTGTTTTTGGAGGAATGATTAAAAAAGCTGTAAAAGAAAAAGGAATAAAACTTATTGTTGCAGATCCAAGAGATATTGGTTTATCAAAAATTGCTGATATTCATTTAACACAGAATCCAGGTTCTGATACTGCATTATTGATGGGTATGCAGCACATCATTATTAAAAACAACTGGCATAATAAAGAATTTATTGCTGAAAGAACCGAAGGTTGGGATGAATACGCAAAGGGTCTTGAATTCTATACTCCTGAAAAAGTTTCTGAAATTTGTGGTATCTCTGTTGAAGACCTTAATGCTACGGCAAAACTATATGCTACTGCAGGTCGCGGAGCTATCTATTACGCTATGGGTATTACACAACATTCGCACGGTGTTGATAACGTAATGGCATGTGCTTGCTTGCAAATGATTCTTGGCAATTACGGGCTTCCAGGAACAGGAGTAAATCCTTTACGCGGACAAAATAATGTACAGGGTGCATGTGATATGGGTGGATTACCAAATGTATTTACAGCATATCAACCAGTAATTAACGAAGATGCACGTAAGAAGTTTGCTGATGCATGGGGTGTTAAATATGAATTACTCGATGACAAAGTTGGGCAGACAGTTACAACAATGGTTGAACATGCTGGTGACTCGATAAAATGTCTTTATATCGTTGGTGAAAATCCAATGATGTCAGATCCAAATCAGAATCATGCAAG
>DAOOPK010000174.1:0-3784 GCA_035388205.1 Bacteroidales bacterium | reverse complement strand
GCAAATATAAACAAAAGATTTTATATTTTAAAGAATTGTTGTATTTATTTAGGTAGATGTTTAATTAAATGCTTTTCTTTGGAGCTATTGATAATTAAAAGGCATGGAGCATGGTGCCCTAAGCGACATGCTCCATACCTTTTTGAAAATTGCTCCCTATTATAAATATTTTCTAACAGCTAAATAATTACTAATTGTCTTTTTTAGTTGAGGTCGCTTTTGTCACAATATTTGCAAGTCCTCCCGCGAAACTTACCCGCAGGCAAATATATGTGCCAAAAGCTACATTATTGTTCTTTTATCTAATTTTTGAAAATTGGTTAGAATCCCCTACAATTCCATTGTTAAAGTGCGGATATTTGTAAAGTCCTCCTTACGAATAGTTTTACCGTTGTAAGTTAAGGTGTCGCTAAGTTTCAGGCTGTGTTTTTTGATGCCGTTACTGAAATAAAGAGTAATGTTCATATATTCTTTCAGAAATACATCAATATTTTCGGTATTTACAGCAATTTTTGCTTCTATCATAGTCGAAATCTCCTGTTGAAACAAAGGATGATTACCGGTATTTCCAAAAACGACATGAGAACCTTCGTGTCGTATGAAAAGAGCCTGAAGCGGCTGAAAACTCTCTTCATATAATTTGGCAGGAAAAGATATTTCTATTTTGTAATCTTTTTCTACAATATTTCCTGCATTACGAATAAGTAGTTTTGGATAAAAACTCATTGCAGTATATTTTCCTGCATTTAAAACCGGAAGTCCGTTAGTGTTGTAAATACCTAAAAATTCGAGTTCGCAGGCGCTTAATTTACCATACAACATCCTTACTTCAGATTCATCAAGAACCGAAAATTTGTTTTTCTGCCATTTATAATATCTCGAATCCGAAAACATGTGCGGTTGATCGTTATTTGAAGGAATTTGTATGTGAATTATTTTGGATGAGGGATTATTATCAATTTCCGATATGTCAATTATTAAATCTTTTATTGGTCTGTCAATTTGAGACTGAATCTCATGAAACAGCCATTCTGTTGTTTTATTGAATTTTGTTACAGCATCAAATTTAACTGCTCTGCCTCTTTTGGGATAAATGCCGTAAATAATATCTCCTCCGCCTGAGTTTGCTACTGCACAAATTGTTTTTGCAATTCTGGTCATGCTTTTTGGTTCCGAATCAATATCAGAGCCGTTAAAAAACAACAAAGCAGAATGCATACGGGTATTGTTGGCAATAAGATCTTTATAGAACTCGTTCGATATTTTTTCAGGCAAATTCATCGTTGCAAATATATAAGAAAATTACTGAAATAGTTAACAAGTACGGATAATTTAATATCCAACTCATTATATCCATATTTATTAAAAGTTTTTATCAGCCAACTTTTTTTTTATTTTTGGTAAACAATTTGTTATCTTTACAGTTGTAAACAAAAATTCATTTTATGAAAAAAATTCTGATATCATTAGTTTTCATAATTGCCGGAATCGTATCCTTTTCACAAGAAAATATTGTTAGCTGGAATACCTCTGTAAGTCGTATAGATGACGGTTCCTACAATTTAATTATTAGTGCTGATATACATTCTGACTGGTATATTTACGGAATGGAAAACGGAGACGGAGGCCCTTTGCCTCTGGTATTTAGTGTTGATGAGAGTGAATCCAAGTTTATTTCTGCAGTTTTTTCGGAAATTTCAGTAGCAGATAAAATATATGATGATGTATTTGGTATGGAGGTGAATAGTTTTTCAAACAAGGCAGACTTTAAATGTAATTTTGTTCCTAAGAAGGGAGTCGAAAGCTTTGATTTGATAATTGATGGACAAGCTTGTAATAAGAAAAATGGCTTGTGTGTTCAAATTTCCGAAAAGATTTCATGTAATATAAGTGAGTAAAATTCCATTAAAATATACGTAATAAGATGAGTGAAAAAATAAAATGCCTGATTATTGGATCGGGTCCTGCAGGTTATACTGCTGCAATTTATGCTGCCAGAGCTAATATGAATCCAGTTGTTTACGAAGGCTTGCAGCCCGGAGGTCAATTGACAATTACCACCGAGATAGATAATTTTCCGGGTTATCCTGATGGAGTAGCCGGTCCGGTTATGATGGAGCAGTTGAAAAAGCAGGCTCAGAGGTTTGGAACAGATGTCAGATTTGGTTATATTACAAAAGTTGATTTTTCCAAAAGACCATTTAAACTTGTGGCAGATGATGTTCATGAGATTGAAGCCGAAGTTGTAATTATTGCCACCGGTGCTACAGCTAATTATTTGGGGCTTGAATCAGAAGAAAAGTTTAAAGGTCTTGGAGTATCTGCCTGTGCTACTTGTGATGGTTTTTTCTATCGAAATCGTGATGTAGCTGTTGTCGGTGGAGGCGATACTGCTACTGAAGAAGCAAGTTATCTTGCAGGTATTTGCAATAAAGTATATTTAATTGTACGCCGAGATGTTTTACGTGCTTCAAAAGCAATGCAGGAAAAGGTTATTGCCAATCCTAAAATCGAGATTCTGTGGAATCATAATACTGTTGAGATTTTAGGTGACAACTCAGGCGTTACAGGAGTAAAACTTTTAAATAATAAAACAAATACGGAAAAAGTTATTGATATTCATGGCTTCTTTGTCGCTATTGGTCATACCCCTGTTTCAGCATTATTTAAAGATTATCTGGATTTGGATGAATCGGGCTATATTAAAACTGTAAAAGGATCTACTCTGACAAATATCCCCGGTGTTTTTGCCTGCGGTGATGTTCAGGATAGCAAATACCGACAAGCCGTAACAGCAGCAGGTTCGGGTTGTATGGCAGCAAAGGATGCAGAGCGATTTTTGTCAGATGTATAATTTTGACAGTCTGAAAACCTTTTAATTCTGTTTTATTTTTATTCTTATAAATGACAATCAACGAAAGATATAAAAATGTACTTGGTTGGTTCAGGGAAAATATGAAAATTGCCGAAACCGAACTTGACTATACAAATGATTTTCAGTTGCTTGTTGCGGTAATCCTTTCAGCACAATGTACTGACAAAAGGGTGAATATGATTACATCTGAGTTATTTGCTGACTATCCTGATGCTAAAACAATGAGTTGCGCTGAGCCTGAAGTTATTTATGAATATATTAAATCCTGCACATATCCTAATTCCAAGGCAAAGCATATATCTCTAACATCTAAAATGCTTGTGAATGAATATAATTGCACAGTACCTGACGATGTGGATAAGTTGCAGAAATTGCCCGGTGTAGGAAGAAAAACGGCTCATGTTATTGCATCAGTTTTATTTCGTCAACCGAAAATGCCTGTAGATACTCATGTTTATAGAGTTTCGGCAAGGATAGGATTGACTCATAATGCAAAAAATGTCTTACAAAGTGAAAAGCAGTTGGTAAAACATATTCCTCAGAAGGATATACCAGATGCTCATCATTGGCTAATTTTGCATGGTCGTTATATTTGCACTGCGAGAAATCCTAGATGTTCAAGTTGCGGATTATCAGCATTTTGTAAATTTTATCAACAAAATAAGAATAAATAGCAGTTTTTATTATACAAGATTGTATTTTTGTGTTTGAAAATGGTATGGAAAAAAACATAGTCAAATATATAAAAGAAGCAATATCAACCATCTATTCTACTGACACGACTAATTTAGATGTGCCTGTTGAAATTACTAGAGAAGGAATTGAGGGGGACTTTACAGTTGTGGTATACTCTTTTACAAAATTCAGTAAAAAAAGTCCTGAAGATACTGCAAAAGATCTCGGTGTTTT
>DAOOPK010000173.1:0-3923 GCA_035388205.1 Bacteroidales bacterium | reverse complement strand
ATATAACAATTAATGGAGCTGAATTGAACCCTGGCATGTATCTGTACACTTTGATTGTTGGGAATGAAATTATTGATACAAAGCGTATGATTCTGACACAATGATAATTAAATTTGTAAGGAAAGCGGTATGCTTTCCTTACTTTAAAATTATTATTCATTTTTAGGGCATTACAGCGATTTTCCGGAAAGATGGAAAAAAGAATGCTTTGCTTATGATTGTAATAACTATGTAGTACCAACTTATATAGGACACGGCAAAGCTGATAATGTTTCGCCATACATTCAGAGCAAAGCAATGTATGATTCCATTCATAAATATCATCCTGAACTCAAACTGGTTGGCAACTTTCCTGATTATGCAGGTCACAACTACGACTACTGGGAAAGTGTAACAGATAAGGTACTTGATTTCTTTAAGTGCTGTAAATAAAAAGAGTATTTATTTATTTCCTACTTTCTCTCCTTCTCCTCATGATAATCCTGTTCAGTATTAACATCCCAAATATTGGATTTATCTTTCCGGTCATCTACGATATTCTGCACTGCAGTAATTGCAGTGAGCATTGAATGGTCTGAATTATTGTATCTGTGCATTCCGCTTCTTCCGATAAGATAAAGGTTTTCAATTTTGTCGAGATATTCTCTTACAATATCAAATTTATTGTAACTGCCAAAATAAACCGGATATGTATCTTCCATTCTGATAATAGTAGAGTCAAGCACATCATTTACATCTATAATTCCGACTTTTTCGAGTTCATTTACAGTCATTTCGATAAAAGCCATGTCTTCCATTACCCACATTTTATCTTCTGGATCACAGAAATATTCAAGTCCAAGCCATACCTTGTTTTCATCTGCTACCATAAAAGGGCTCCAGTTGTTGAAAATTTGAATTCTACCCATCTTGATATCAGATTCCTGCATATAAATCCAATTGTCAGGAATAAGTTGATTTAAGGTTTCAATTTTTGTGTGATTCTTTATTTTCAATTTATTAAGCAATAATCCTACAGTGATAAAATTTCTGTGCAAAAGTCCATTAGCTATAGTTTTGACATTTTGAGGCACGCCTGACATTGCATTGACCAGATTTTTTACTGAAGTAGTACTAAAAACATAATCAGCATTAAACTCTTTTTGTTGGTTATTGGTTTTACAGGTTATAATAAATCTGCCATCAGAATTTCGTATCATTCCAACAAATTCGTGGTTCATCAATATATCTCCACCAGATTCTTTAACTTTTTCTGCAACAAATTCCCACAATTGTCCTGGTCCGTATTTCGGATAGAGAAACTTTTCGATTAGACTTGTTTCTTTATCCTTTTGAGAAATTTCCTGCACATTTGACTGAAATAAAGATTTAAAATAATTTGATATCACTTTTGTTACCGATAATCCTTTAATTCTTTGTGAGCCCCATTCTGCTGATAATTCTTTGCATGATTTCCCCCATACTTTTTCGGTATAATCTTTAAAAAATGTCTTATAAAGAACTTTCCCGAACCTGTTTATAAAGAAATCCTCCAGACTTTTTTCGTTTTTTATGGGGAATATTTTAACCCAAAAATAGCTAAAACCAATTTTAATAATTCTGAAAAAACCTAGATTTTTTATAGTATTTCCGTTAAGGCTAACCGGATAATCAAAGAATTTTCTCAGATAATAAATACGCGATAATCTGTTGCGTTCAATAAACACATTATCAGAATTCAAGTTCCATTTCTTGTTTTTCGGGAAATCAGCCGGTGATTCTGAAATTCCGAAAAGCTCTTTCCAGTAATTCATCACAATGTCAGATTTCGAAAAGAATCTATGACCTCCTATATCTATGCGATTCCCTTTATAATTTACTGTTTTTGAAATGCCACCTATATAGTTTGATTTTTCTACAATAACAGGTTTTATATCAGTTTTCTTGAGCAACTCCAAAGCTGCTGTTAAACCGGCTGGTCCCGCTCCTATTATTAGTGCAGTTTTCTTCATTCAGTGCGTAAAAATATGAAATATATATAATATAAAACATAAAAATCCAAAAACTGAGCAAAACTTGATGGCTGGTAATGGATTTTATATAATTTTGTTAAAAAAATAATGATGAAGAAACTATTTATTATCGCATTTGTTTGTTTGACTGCAAGTTATTTATTTGCGCAGGACAAAGTCAATATTGAACCTAAAAAAACTTCAAAATCCGGTGTGATAGTATTCAAGAGTCTTGAATATAATTTTGGAGTTATAAATTACGAAGCAGAAGCTAAAGCAGTATTTACTTTTAAGAATATCACAAAAAGCCCTATAAAACTTACTAATGTAAAGGCATCATGCGGATGTACAGGGACAGAATGGCCAAGAGAAGAAATAGGCAAAAAGAAAAAAGGCAAAATTACTGTTACATACAATTCTAAGATTGTAGGAAAATTCAATAAAACTGTTTATGTATATGTCGAAGGGGTTGAAAATCCAATTCAACTTATTGTTAAAGGTGAGGTACTGAATCAGGATGGGAATCCTTTGAATTATGACAAAAATGTTCCTGAAAATGAAATAAAATCAATAGAGATACAAAAACAAAAAGTTGATACGAACAAAATGGAAATTGATTCTAATCAATCGAAAAAGGACTCTAGAAAATAGGATTTCACAATATAACTCATTAAAATATAATATTATGCCACAGATTTCAGAAAAAGGGTTAGCAATGCCATCATCACCAATAAGGAAACTTGTTCCTTATTCGGAAGCTGCAAAAAGCCGCGGAATTAAAGTTTATCATTTGAATATTGGTCAGCCAGACATTAAAACACCGGAACTTGCATTAGAAGCAATAAAAAACATAAAACATAAGGTTATTGAGTATAGTCACTCGGCTGGGAATGTTTCGTATAGAAAAAAATTAGCCGAATCATATAAGAAATTTGATATCAATATTGATTCAGAAGAAATAATTGTGACTAATGGTGGATCCGAAGCTATCACAATATCGTTTATGTCAACACTTAACATTGGTGATGAAGTTATTATTCCTGAACCATTTTATGCAAATTATAATGGATTTGCAATTCAATCAGGGGTAGTTATAAAACCTATCACATCCTCAATAAAGAATGATTTTGCTTTACCTTCAATTGAAGAGTTTGAGAAATTAATAACTCTAAGAACAAAAGGAATAGTTATCTGCAATCCGAACAATCCAACAGGATATTTATACTCTAAAGAAGAATTATTCAGATTGGCAGAAATTGTAAAAAAGCATGACCTTTATTTATATTCTGATGAAGTATACAGAGAATTCTGTTATGATGGTCACACACATTTTTCGGCAATGAATCTGCCTGAATTAGAACAAAATGTAATAATGCTGGATTCTGTATCCAAAAGATATAGTATGTGTGGGGCAAGAGTTGGATGGCTCGTAACAAAGAATAAAGAAGTCATTAAAACAGCCATGAAATTTGCTCAGGCAAGATTATGCCCACCTTCTTTCGGACAGATCGCATCAGAGGCAGCAATTGAGACTCCCGACACATACTTCAAGGAAGTCTACGATGAATATATTTTAAGGCGTAATTTCATGGTAAGCGAATTAAATAAGATTCCCGGAGTATATTGTCCAAATCCAAAAGGAGCTTTTTATGCAGTCGTTAAACTTCCGATTGATGACTCAGACAAGTTTTCGCAATGGATACTAGAAGAATTTGAATACAATAAACAAACTGTTATGGTAGCCCCTGCAACCGGTTTCTACAATACTAAAGGCCTTGGCAAAAATGAAGTTCGTATTGCTTATGTTTTAAAAATAGATGATTTAAGGAATGCTATCGAAACATTGAAACATGCATTAGAAGTTTATCCGGGAAGGACAGAATAAAAAAAACTGCTATTAGTTAAAAAGCAGATTAGAGTATAAATGAAAAG
>DAOOPK010000172.1:0-3981 GCA_035388205.1 Bacteroidales bacterium | reverse complement strand
TTGAGATTTGATGAAGTAATTCCTATTATTGAAAATAACGAGGCATTTTCAAATCTTGAAGAAATATTAAAATTCAAACATCCTAAATTTAAAAATGTTGCTTTCGGACATTGTGATTATAATTTAAGTTGTAATATTTTTCCGTTCATTCATCAGGATAATCCAAGGTATTGGTTTTGGATACAGAAATTTGAAAAATTGTGTAAAGAAAATAATTTGGGGTTTGTAAATTCTCATTATTTGAATGTTAATCATGCAATGCATTTTAAATTAATGCTTAAAAATACCAGTAAAGTTTTTGCAGATTGGGGACAGGTTACATTGAATACTATGCAAAGCAGTACTTGTTTTAATTTTAAAGAAACTGATTTAATCAATGTTAGAGAGTTAGACTTATTAGAGGATCTGAATTTAGCCGAATATGCAAAAAAAATAGTAGATTTATTCGAGAAATATAACCCTGATGGAAGAGGCTATACAATTATGCCTGATACAAAGGTGTTTGTTTGTCCTCAAGAATATGTTGCAGCAAAAAGATTTATTTCTAAATAATATTTTATTGTTTGCATTTATAGGGAGAGTATTTCTCCCTTTTTTATTGTGCTTTTTTGTTTATTAGATTAGTTTTACGTTTTTTAATGCCATTTTTAATGAAAAAAACAGTTTTAATTTCAGGAGCAACAGCCGGCATTGGAAAGGCAATAGCGTTTCTTCTTGCGAAAAAATCGTATAATCTGATAATAACTGGAAGACGAGAAGACAGATTGATAGAAATTAAGAATAGAATAGAATCAGAAACAAGTTCACAAGTTCATATTTTGAATTTTGATATTAGAAACAATGCCGAAGTTTGTAAAGCTATTGATTCATTATCAGATAATTGGAAAAAAGTTGACATCTTGATTAACAATGCAGGATTGGCATCTGGTCTTGACCCTATACATGAAGGCGAAATTGAAGACTGGGATAAAATGATAGATACCAACATTAAGGGTTTGTTATATTTGACGCGGAAAGTAGCTCCAATGATGATAGAACAAAAATCTGGACATATTATTAATATTGGTTCAATTGCAGGCAAAGAAGTATATCCAAACGGAAATATTTATTGTGCAACAAAATGCGCTGTTGATTCTCTGACAAAAGCTATGAGAATAGATTTGTTACCCTACGGCATTAAGGTTTCTCAGGTGGCTCCAGGTCTTGTGAATACTGAATTTTCAGAAGTTAGATTTCATGGAGATAAACAAAGAGCTGATAAAGTTTATGACGGATTGAAACCATTATGTGCTGATGACATTGCTGATATTATTCTATATTTAATTACCAGACCTCCACATGTATGTATAAACGATATCGTTGTAACTCCTCTCGCTCAAGCTTCAGCATATAATATTTTAAAAAATTCGTAATGTCATCATATAGAAACATAATAATTCCTTTAGCTGTTAAAGCAGGGAAAGAAATATTGAAGTATTACAAAAAAAAAACAAACATTTCTTATAAAATTGATAACTCCCCTTTGACTGAAGCGGATTTGGCTGCTAACAGAATTATTATTAAAGGGCTTGAAAACACAAAAATTCCAATCATTAGTGAGGAATCTGAAAATGTTACTTACGAAATCAGAAAGTTATGGAAGAAATTCTGGATTATTGATCCTTTGGACGGGACAAAACAATTCGTAAAAAATGAAGATGAGTTTACTGTCAATATTGCTCTGATAGTTAATAATAAACCTGTTGAAGGTGTCGTTTATGCTCCTGCAATGGATTTGTTGTTTTATGGCAATGTGATTGATGGTGCAGAGAGAATTGAAGTAGGTATGAAAATGAAATCAGAGAAAATTTGTTATGAAAGTTCTGATTTACTTCGTATTGTTGCAAGTAAGTCTCATCTTAACGAATCTACAAAAGAATTTCTGCAAAGGATAGAAAATCTGATAAAAAAAACAAGCATTGTTAATATTGGCAGTTCCTTAAAGTTTTGTCTGGTAGCAAGTGGTAAAGCTGATCTTTATCCGAGACTGGGGTCTATCAACGAATGGGATATTGCAGCAGGTAATGCAGTTTTAAATGCAGCCGGAGGTTTTGTCATTAATATGCAGACAGGTAAAGAAGTTGAATATAATTCTGAATCATTGCTGACTCCTGATTTTATTGCTTTTGGAGATGAAAAGATTATTAGTAAAACAGACATTTTAAAACTATATAAATGATTACGTTTATTGTTTCAATTCTTGCTTTAATTGCAGGATATTTTGTGTACGGAAGATTTGCCGCAAAGTATGTAGGTGAAGACCAGTCAAAACTGACTCCTGCAGTTATAATTAACGACGGGGTGGATTATACTCCAATGCCTCTATGGAAGGTCTTTATTATTCAATTTCTAAATATCGCCGGACTGGGACCAATTTTCGGAGCAATTCTTGGCGCAGCATATGGACCGATGGCTTATATTTGGATAGTACTAGGTTGTATTTTCATGGGTGCAGGTCATGATTATTTCTCAGGAATGTTGTCAATTAGAAATAATGGAGCTAGTTTGCCCGAATTAGTAGGAAAGTATCTCGGCAACGGAACACGTAACTTCTTAAGGTTTTTTACACTTATTCTTTTAATTTTTGTTGGAGTTGCATTTGTAAGCGGTCCGGCAAAACTGCTTTCTGTGTTGACAGGCGGAGGATTACAAATCTGGCTATATGTAATTTTTGCATATTATTTTGTTGCTACAATGTTTCCAATTAATAAAATCATTGGGAAAATCTACCCTTTCTTTGGAGCAGTTTTGCTTATTATGGCATTCATGATTTCTGGAGTTATGATATATAAATATTCAAACGGGACATTAAGTTTGCACGACATAAATATTCACGATTTTAAAAATTTCCATCGAAACCCTCAGTCAAATTTATTATATCCGATGATGTTTATTGTAATTTCATGCGGTGCTATTTCAGGTTTTCATGCTACTCAGTCTCCTATGATGGCTAGATGTCTCAAAAATGAGAAACATGCAAGGCCGGCTTTTTATGGAGCAATGATCGCAGAAGGAATTGTTGCAATTATATGGGCTACGGTAGCTATGAATTACTTTGGGGACGTGCATGGGTTAAATTACACATTGTCAAATCCAACTCAGGATCCGGCCTGGATAGTTAATGAAATATGTAATTCATGGTTGGGCAGATTCGGAGCGGCAATTGCGATTATTGGTGTAGTTGTGTGTCCTATTACTACGGGAGATACAGCTTTTAGAAGTGCCAGACTTACTATTGCCGATTCATTTAAATTTGACCAGAAAAGCATTAAAAACAGACTATTTGTTGCTATTCCTTTATTTATTGTAGGTTTTTTATTGACTTTTCTTCTTAGCGAACAGTTCGGAACTGTATGGAAATTTGTAGGTATTTCAAATCAAATTCTCGCTGCAATTACACTATGGACAATTGCAATGTATTTTGCTTTGAATAAGAAAAACCACTTGATAATGTCTATTCCTGCTTTTATTCTTACTGTTATTTGTTTTACATATCTGCTGATAGCTCCTGTTAAAACCGGAGGACTTGGAATAAGTGGCAATATATCATATATCATTGGCTTGTCTCTTGCAATTATTGTCGCAGTTATATGGTTCTTTTACTACAAAAAGAAAAATAAATCTTGATTTTATTAAGTTTTTTACAACGATTTTCTGATTAAAATTGTCTTATAATTAAAAAATTTAGTATCTTTATAGTCAAATATTTAAGCCTAATATTGTTATAATGAGAAAGAAAATAATATCTTCTGGTTTGAAACCTACTTGCTCGGTTAATATTTTATAAGCACGATGACAAATTTCAACTTTTCTATCTTTCGTGTCTGCTTGTCCTTGTTCGTCAAAAGCCATTACAATTACAGCGGCGCCATACATTCTACAAATCTTTGCTTGCTGAATAAATTTAGCTTCACCTTCTTTCATCGAAATAGAATTGACGAC
>DAOOPK010000171.1:0-4030 GCA_035388205.1 Bacteroidales bacterium | reverse complement strand
AAGTGTGTCGTTCTTACTGAAAGAATTAGTAAGTCCATTATAAAAAATGCCTATACGAAAGTCCTTTACCACAAAACCGCCTCCGCCTCCGCTATATAATGCAAATCTACCATCCAATGTTCTGAAACTTGCCATCAGAGAGCCAAATCCCCCACCTCCAGGGTTTTCATCATAACCGTCCACCTGTGCTGATGTCAGCAGGGATGCTGTTATCAAAAAGAAAAATAAAATAAATTTTTTCATTTATATCCTATTCAAAAACGAATTTGATGTAAAAATACTAAAAAAATTAAGTTTAAAATAATTATTGCCGTTTTTATTAAAATCATTGAAAATAAATATATTTGGCAATAAATTATCATTTATGAAAACATTTCTAACGGCTATTTTATTGTTTTTAGGTAGCTATTTATTCTCTCAGTCAGTGATGAGTCCATTATTATTTTCAAAATTAAGCGAAGAAAACAAAGACGAAATATATATGAATATAAATGTCTTTTTCAATTCTTCTTATGATATTTATAAAATTGCAGATGATTTGAATAAAATAAAAGCTTCCTTTAGCGAAAGAAATTTTGAAGTAATAAAATTTCTGAGAATGAACTCGGAACTTTCTCAAGAGTATATTCTACCTGTTTTGGAAGAATTCTTAATAAGTGATAAAGATGCTATCAGGTATGTGAAATTCTATTGGGCTGTCAATATGATGAACATAGAGATAAAGAAAAGTCTTATTTATAGTTTATCTGAATCGCAAACAATAAAATATATTGATATTAATTCTCCTAGATATAGATTTATTGATGCTGAGAAATCGGATACAATTGCACAAAAGATTGTCAATGGAGCTGAACCCGGTTTGAAGACTATAAACGCTCATAAGCTTTGGGAAATGGGATATACCGGTAGGAATATCTTGTTTTTGAGTATGGATACTGGAGTGTTTCCTGAACATCCTGCAATCAGCGACAATTTTGCAGGTAATTATTTGCCGTTGAGTCAGTGCTGGTATGGTGTAAGGAATGAAGAGCCTACTGATCATGCTTCATCAAGTCATGGAACACATACAACTGGAACAGTTTTAGGACTTGATCAGGCTAATAACGATACAATAGGAGTTGCATTCAATGCAATGTGGATAGCCAGTGACCCTGTAGCAAGCTCTGATGATGATTTACTTGCTCCTGCAGATTTTATGAGTGTATTTGAATGGGTACTTGATCCGGACGGGAATCCTGAGACTTCTGATGATGTACCCAGAGTTATTAATAATTCATGGGGATATGATTATTCAATGGCTATGGAATTTGGAGCTTGTGAAATGCCGGAGGCAGAAATACTAGTTACAATTGAAACCGCAGGTATTTGTTCTCCCTTCTCGGCGGGAAATGATGGCCCTGATGCTACAACTACAGGCTTTCCTGCAATGAGAGTTTTTAATGATGTTAATCCTATGGCGGTGGGAGCTTTAACTGGTTCAAATCAGGTAGCCTCGTTTTCAAGTCGGGGACCAACTCCTTGCATTTCTGAAGAAGGTCCATTGCAAATAAAACCTGAAGTTTCGGCACCCGGTGTTAATATACGCTCATGTTCGGGAATAGATTCTTATGCATATCTGCAAGGCACATCAATGGCTTGTCCACATGTTTCAGGTGCATTATTACTTCTGTCTGAGGCATTTCCGATGGCTTCAGCTTATGAATTAAAATATGCATTATATGTTACTGCTGTTGACCTTGGTGATACGGGTGAAGATAATTCTTATGGACGTGGTTTAATAGATGTATTCGCCGCTTTCGAGTATTTATCCTTGTCTTATACTCCTGTACCTCCGGTTACTGAAGAATATGACCTGAAAATAAGCCTATTAAATCCTGCTGAATATTTTATTTGCAAGGAAAACAGCATTTTGCCAATTCAGGTTAATATCGAAAATGTAGGACAGAATCCTATTGATACATTTATTGTTAAAATATTTATTAATGAATTGATGGTATGTGACAGTACAATAGATGTGATGCTCCAGTCAGAAGATGAATTTTTGTTTGAGACTGAAAACTTTGAACTTCCTGCTGGTAAGAATTATGTTCATGCAATTGTTAATCCTAAGAATGATTATAATGAATATGACAGATTTAATAATGCAACTAATAAAAAAATAAATGTTCTGGGCGAATCGGAATTTCCATTTACTGAAGATTTTGAATTAATCAGTGATAATTTGTCCAATTCTGATTTATATATTTTAAATCCAGATCATAAAAATACATGGACTAATCTTTCATGGGGAACAGACGACCAATATAAGGCAATGGGTGTCAATTTTAATACTTATGGCTCTCGATTATGGGAGGAAGATAATGCAATGCTACCACAGATAAGCTTGCCCGATGATGATAGCATTCAACTTAGTTTTACTTATGCATACAAGAAAAGATTGGTTAATATTTATAATGATAGTCTGCTTGTTGAAATAAGTACTGATTGTGGGTTGAACTTTGATGAGGTTTTGTTTAGTGATGGAGGACAAACACTCGCTACTGTACCTGAAGATGCTATGTCAAATATCTACAAACCTATTGATGTGTCGGAGTTTGATACAGTCACTTTGTCATTGGATAACTATAGAGGACAGGATGTAGTCATCAGATTTAAAACCAAAAATGATCGTGGTTCGGTTATTTATATAGATAAAATAGATTTATCCTATTTGTCCGCTGATAATATTGAAAATGATGTTTGCGTCGTAAAAAAAGCGTTGATATTTCCAAATCCTGCACAGGATTATATAATTATTGATTGTATGTCAGAAAATGAACAGATAGTACTGTTTGATGTAAGCGGGAAGTCTGTGCTTATAAAAGATATTAGTAAGGGTAAGAATTTTATAGATGTTTCAGATATTGTGCCGGGGATATATACTTTGAATTTCTTGAATTCTTTTCAAAATGCAAAAATTGTGATCTGTGATTAAACAAAAAACTAAAAAGATTTCTTTAGATATTCAAAAAAACTTTATTTTTGTTTATATTCAATAACATATTAAACTATGAAGACATTATTATTAATTCTGGCCAGTATAACAATATTTACATTTATTTTCTCATCATGTAAAAAACCTGATGAAACAGGTCCGGACATTTATTTGCTGGGCATAAACAATCAGATTTTGGAAGCTTCTCAAACTGATACTATTTTATTATTGTACACAAAGTATCAGGATCCGGGAGTTATTGTAGAAGACAATGTCAGTGATGTTGAGGATGTTATTGTAACTGACGATAATGATGAGGTATTAAGCGTATCCGATGAGGGTTTCCTAAACAAGGTCGAAGATGTTGTTATAACATATACTGCAAAAGACGAAGCTCTAAATGTTTCAAGTATTGAAAAAAATATATCTATACGAAATATCTCAGAACCTTTTGCAGGAACGTATATTACAAACAGAACAAGTATGTTTCTGCCTACCGTTTCAAATTATAATTCTGTAGTTTCGGTTGACAGTCATATCCCGGGAAGAATTAGTTTTCCGAAAGTCTATAAGCATGAAGAGAGTAGTGAAGACATCTATTTCAAGCTTGTTGCAGACATGTACAGTCCAGATAATTCAACACAATATTCCTCTGGAATTGCCTATATGGGTAAGGTAGAAGATAAAGAAACGCCTTTTTTTATTGATATGAGTTATGAGGAAGGAATAGCTTCAGCTGTCGAATTCGAGTACCTGATGATATCCGCTCAGATATTTACTGATGATCTTGGAAATCAATACACGATTTCAGGCGTTGCTGATCCTACAGATAACGACCTGCCATATTCCCGTATCGAATATCTCGATGGTTCTAATACAATTAAAAGAATTGTACTGGAATTAAATGTTACAAAAGATGGAGAGTACACTGACAGAGTTACAGAAATTTACACTCCTTTATAAATTTAAATTAGCTTAAAACTATAAATCATTTTTGTTTTGTTTCAATAAAAGATATTATATTTGCGTTATAAAAAATATTTTTATATTTTTACA
>DAOOPK010000170.1:0-4199 GCA_035388205.1 Bacteroidales bacterium | reverse complement strand
CAATTTTTAGTATGTTTGCACAGATTTTATGCTGATTTGAAACAAAACGACAAATATCTGTTCGAGGAAATAAAAGCCGGTAACAAAGGGGCTTTTGACAGTCTTTTCCGTTTATATTATCAGGATTTGTGTCGTTATGCTTTGTTTATGTCGTGCAATGCCGATGACTCAGAAGAAATTGTTCAGGAAATGTTCTTTAAGTTATGGCAAAATCATAAGCAAATCAGTATTCCTGTAGCTGTAAAGTCATATCTTTATACATCAATAAAAAATGCTGTTTTTAATAAACTCAAACACGAAAAAATAAAATCAGCATATATCAAAGAAACACAATTACAGGAATACGATCTTGATTCTTCCGAAATAATGGAAAATGCTGAATCTCTCAGCAATATCAGCAATGCCATTGAGCAATTACCGCAAAAAAGACGAGAAATATTCATCATGTGCAAAATGGATGGGTTAAAATACAGAGAAATTGCCAAGAAACTGGATATATCCATCAAAACAGTAGAAAATCAAATGGGTGAAGCTCTCAAATTTTTAAGAGAAAAACTTACAAATAAAGAATTTGTTCTTTTTGTTTTACTATTATATTTCCTGACAAAAAGTAATCTTATAATAGGGGTATTTAACAACTTAAGTGTCATTAATTAAATGAATAATAAAAATAATGATATAGAAAATTTTGAGCTTATTGCAAAGTATCTAGCAGGGGAAGCTAATCCTGAAGAAATTGCAGCAATTGAAAACTGGATAAATTCCGGCAATCAGGAAGAATTCAAAAAGATAAAAGCTGTCTGGATTGCTTCTGATAGTACATCTATACATTTTGATACCGAAAAGGCTTTAAACAAAGTAAACAATCGCATTTCATCCTCTGATACAAAGAAAAAAAGAAAACTCCTGCCTATTTATATTGCTGTTGCGGCAATTACTCTGTTTATTCTTATTCCGACTTTGATTTTGACACACAAAAATCTCAATACCGAATCGGAAATGTTGAGTTATACTTCAACAGATTCTGTTAGACAACTCGTATTGGCAGATGGCTCACAACTTACTCTAAACAAAAATACAAAAATTGAATATTCAAAAGATTTTGAAAAGAATCGTCTTGTCAAACTCGAAGGTGAAGCATTTTTTGAAGTTCAACACAAAGATGATGGAAACAATTTTGTTGTAATTGCAAAGGATTGTCAAATAACTGTAATTGGAACGAAATTTAACATTAAAGCTTTTGCAGATTCCGATATAGTTGAGATAAGTGTTAAAGAAGGTATTGTTCGAGTAGCTGAGATAGACAGCGATAATTATATTAGTCTGACTAAGGACGAAAAAGCTGTTTTTGATATTAATTCCAAAGAAATAACTAAAACAATTACAAATAACTCAGCAGATATTTACTGGAAAACAAAGGAAATAGTATTTGAAAATGCTTCTATCCCCGAAGTATCTTCAGTTATTTCAGACGTTTATAATATTGATGTCATTTCTGAACTTAGTAATGCTGAAGACTTAAAATTGAACACATCTTTTAATAATAACAGTTTAGACGAAGTTATCAAAATTTTGCAACTTACTTTGGATATCAAAATCGAAAAGATTGATAACACTATCATATTAAAAGATGCTGAATAAATCAGTATTTATAAATATTATTCCGGTATTTTATCTGATTTTTAGCTCATTATATTCAATATCTCAGGAAATATCTCCAAATAAAAAAATAAGTGTCTGCGAAGGGTATATAAGTCCGGCAAAGGCACTGGAAATTATAGAAAAAAAAGAAAATATCACTTTCTCATACAATCCTCAGGTTTTCAACTTACAATCCGAAATTTATCTATGTAAAAGAAATGCCACTTTGCAGGAAGTAATTTCAATTATTATGAACACTAATACGGAGCTGATAATTGAAAACAGACATGTAATAATCAAACCTTTAAAAATAGAAATAACCACACCGCAAAAGCAAAAACATTATAAATTTAACGGCACAATTGAAAATTCGGTAAACGGAATGCCTTTGGACAGTGCTGTTATTCAAATTAATGGTCAGATTTTTTATTCAAATCAGAATGGGTATTTCAATTTCTTTTTTACTCCAATAAAAGATAGTGCAACTATATATTTTGAAAAGGAAAACTACATAGGTTATAAAATGGCATTCCCTTGCAACACAGATATGACTCTGAGGATCATGCTTAAACCCGAAATTGAAATTGATTACACCTACCTCCCATCAACAGTGAAAGATAAAAACTCAAGCATAGAAAATCACTGGATAACCAATATAGTAGTCAGTGATGATCAAACATATCTGAGTAAAAATCGTAAATCATTGATTGACAAAGACATGCAATTTTCGGTTTTACCAAATGTTGGTAAATATTTTGACGAAAGTGGTCTTTATAGGTATAAACGATCTTATAATATTCTTGCTGGATATGTTGGCGAAATTTATGGTTATGAACTTGGTTTGGGAGTAAACATTGTCCGATATGATATGACCGGTTTTCAGTTTTCCGGAATTGCAAACATTGTAGGTGGCGAAGTTTCGGGTTTTCAGACAAGTGGGGGAGCGAATGTAGTAATTGGTAATTTTAAAGGTAGTCAGATATCAACAATGTCCAATACAACCTGGGGTAATTTCTTAGGATTTCAGTCAAGTGCAGGAGTAAATCTTGTCAGAGCGAAATTCAGGGGTTTTCAGCTTGCACCTGTCAATATTGTTGCAGATACTTTGTTGGGAGTTCAGCTCGGAGCAGTAAATATTGTATCAAAACCGGTATTTGGAGCACAATTGTCTGCTATTTATAACTATGCTCCTGAAAACAATAAACTTCAATTTTCGACTTTTCTAAATACCACACTGGTAAATAATTCTCCACAACTTGGAATTATTAATACCGCCATTTCACAAAATAATTTACAACTTGGATTATTTAACTTTGCTGACACTGTAAGCGGAATTTCGATAGGTTTTTTAAGTTTTGTAAAAAAAGGGTTTACATATCTTGATTACTCTCTGAATCTCGATTTATTCAGCTCAATCAAATTTAAAACAGGTACATGGAAATTCTACAATATAATCAATACTGCTATCAGAACTGACAAAGAACCGGATTTTGCTCTTGGTTATGGTTTTGGGTCATATTTTAAGATTTGGAAGATGATTGGTATAAACTATGATATTACAGCATCTCATATATTTGAGAACAATACTTTTAATACAAATTTCAATTTACTTACCCAATTAAATCTGGATTTAAATTTCAGTCTGGCAAAGCATTTTACTATTTATGCAGGAGGTCAGCTAAATGCATTATTTAATGGTGTTTTGTCCTCTGATGACATACATTATGAAAGCAGTATTCCACCTGCAAATGTTTTATTCGACCGCCAAAACAATTATCAAAGAACATATATCTGGCCCGGATTTCATATTGGGTTTAGGATATAGAAAAAAGGCTAATGCGAAGGCAAAGGTTTGTTACTGCTGGTTCTTGCATTATCATACTGTTCGTAATTCGTTTGTTCTTCTGTTCCTCTGTTCGTTTGTTCGATTGTTCTTCTGTGCCGAGCCTTTGGCTCGTGCATCCTCGTTAAAACAAGAAATTGCAAAGCATGCTTTTTTAACGAGTCTGCTATTTAAGAAATTGAAATTATATCATCAATAATTGCAATTTCTGATTTAACGGGATTCGTACTTCAATTGTTCTAATATTTAAAATTCTAAACTTGCTATTTTATCTGTTTTGTCATGTCTTTTGCTACCACGAGATTGTCAATTATCAGATACGGCAATTGGTCGAAGGTTCATCATGGCTTTAAAATATAAAAGCTTTCCCGAAAGAAATCCATTTACCAATAGGGGTATTTTAAGTTTGATTTGTCTTATTACTGTAAACAATAAAAACTAAAAGAAATGAAAAGAAAATTTACCACTTATGCGATTACAATGACAATGGTGATATTAACAAGTTTGTCCTTATCAGCTCAGGATGATTCTAATTATCAGACCCTTTTAAACAAAGAAGATGGCTTTTCTCATGGTGCATACATAGGAATGGATTTTGGTTATACAGAAGTTGCAAACAGAAATTCGTTTATTATGGGTGCAACAATTGCATGGGTAATAGACCATACAATAGAATTAGGTATTGCCGGCAAAGGATTCATAACCAACCCCCTAC
>DAOOPK010000169.1:0-4295 GCA_035388205.1 Bacteroidales bacterium | reverse complement strand
TCGTATATGGCTTTGGTGCCTGTAATTCAACCTCCGGTCGTTTATCTTTTAACAACAAAAAAAGAGAGATTAATTAAAATGAAAGCACCCCGACAAGTATCTAAATTAGAAAAAGTATTATTCCCGATTATTGGATTATTATTGACAGCCTATATTTCACCGACATCTTTGCCCTTATTAGGGATGCTGTTTTTAGGAAATATTTTAAAAGAAAGCGGGGTAACAAAAAGATTGGCTGATACGGCTTCAAATGCTTTGATTGATACAATCACAATATTGCTTGGACTTACTGTTGGAGCTTCTACTCAGGCTGATGTTTTCCTTACTTTTGATTCTGTTTTGATTTTTACTATGGGGGCATTATCGTTTATCTTGGCAACTGCATTCGGAGTATTTTTCGGAAAGGTTATGAATTGGTGTTCTCCTAAATCCAATCCGATAAATCCGATTATTGGTTGTGCGGGAGTGTCAGCAGTTCCTGATTCGGCTCGCGTTGCTCAGGAGATAGGACACAAAGCAGACCCTACAAATTATTTACTGATGCATGCAATGGGACCAAATGTAGCTGGAGTAATTGGTTCTGCTATTGCTGCAGGTATTTTGTTGAGCTTCTTACTTTAAAATATTTATTTTATTATTGAAATGCCTTGATATCAAGGCATTTTTTTATTTTTACACAGTAAAATGATTTTTAATGAAAGCCATGATATTTGCAGCAGGTCTTGGAACAAGACTTGCTCCTTTGACAAATAACAAACCAAAAGCATTGGTGGAGATAAATGGGAAACCTATGCTTCAGATGCAAATTGAAAAACTAATTAATTCAGGTTTTAACTATATTGTGATTAATGTTTATCATTTTGCAGATCAAATTAAAGCTTTTTTGAACAATAATACCTTTGATGCCGAAATTGTAATATCTGATGAAAGTCAGTTGCTATTAAATACTGGAGGTGGATTAAAAAATGTAAAAAAATTCTTCGAGTCGGGAGATATAATTTTGCTGCATAATGTTGATATTTTCTCCGATATTGACTTATCAGAGTTCTTTAAATTTCATGCAAGTTTTGATAATATTTTAACGATGGCTGTCAAGGATCGAAAAAGTTCAAATTACTTGTTGTTTGATGATACAGACAGACTTTGTGGATGGAAAAGCTATAAAACTGGTTCAGAAATAATTGCAATTGATAAGCAAAAATATAAAGAACTCGCATTCAGCGGCATTTATGTTTTTAATTTCGAGCTTTTTAATCTGATAAAAAAGGAGGGAAGCTTTCCAATAATTCCCGAATTGCTTGAAATAGCAAAAATTAACAGAATAGGAGCATGGGTTCATAATAATAATTTTATTCTTGATTTAGGCAAACCCGAAGCAATTGCAGAATGTGAAAGATTTTTAAAAGATAAATCTTAAAGGTAATCAGCTAATTTTGCAAGTAATTGTTGTTTATTATGGTACCCGACTATTCTCAGGACTTCTTTTCCGTTCTCGAACAATATCATACATGGAATTCCTGTAATGTTATATTGTTGGGACAACATTGGACTGCTATCAGTATTTAGACAGGCAATAGTAATTTTGCTTTTATATTCAGTTGCAACTTCCTCTAATACCGGTTTCATCATTTTACAAGGACCACACCAGTCTGCGTAAAAATCTACAAGAACAAGTCCTGACTTGATACTTGATGTAAAGTTGGATTGAGTCAATGATTTAACATCGGATTGTTTTGTTTGTGCATTCATCGTACTGAAGGAAAGTAATCCTAATGTTGAGAATAATACTACAATTACAAGATTTTTCATATATTTTATTTAATGTTATTTACTAAATCATTTACATATACAATTATTTCATTTTTTTGTTCAGGAGTGAACCAAACAACATCGTTATATCGTTTAAACCATGTAATTTGTCTTCTTGCATAATGTCTTGTATTTCTTTTTATTAATTCGATAGCATCCTGCAATTTTATTTCATTATTTAAGACCATAAACAATTCTGAATAACCAATTGTTCGTAGAGATGTAAGATTTTTATAATCTACTAGGCTTTTTACTTCTTCCAGTAATCCACTTAAAATCATCTCGTCAACTCTTTTATTTATTCTTTCATAAAGTTTGTCCCTATCTAAATTTATGCCAATTTTAATTATTTCAAAGTCTCGTTTTTTTGATTCATTTTTCCTGAATTCTGAGAATGCTTTGCCCGTCTGATAGTATATTTCTATAGCTCTCATAATTCTGTTTGGATTTCTAAGGTCAACTTGAGAATAATATAAAGGATCAATTTTTTGGAGTTCGAATCTGAGTGCTGAGATTCCCTGATTTATATAAATATTTATAACCCTGGCTCTTATTTCTTCATCATGATCCGGCATTTCGTCCACCCCATTACAAACTGCATCAATATATAATCCTGAGCCTCCGCACATTACTGCTATGTTGTTGTTTTTGTAGTAGTTGTCTAACAGATTCAATACATCCGTTTCGTATTGATAAATGCTATAATGTTGTTCGATAGAAACAGTCCCAACAAAGTGGTGCTTAATTCTTGTCAGCTGCTTCTCATTAGGTTTTGCAACTCCTTTGTTAAGCTCTTTATATATTTGTCGTGAATCGCATGAAATTATTTCCGATCTGAAATGTTCTGCAATATCAATGCTTAAGTCAGTTTTGCCAACACCTGTTGGTCCACAAATAATTATCAGGTATTTCTTGTGCTCTTTAGAAGTCGTAGTCATCTATGTTTTCAAAACCTAAATCATCCAACTCATCATCTTCGAAAATGTCAAAATTATCGGAGTTTTTTAATTCATCTTCATTTATATCATCAATAAATACTTGTTGAGGAGGCTTACCATGACATAATGTACATATAGGGAATTCTAAATTCTCGTCATCTTTTGTTTTTTCTCTTATGTTAACGATTTCAATAAAAAAAGCACGAACTGAAAAGAAGTCAAATATATAAATATAGCGTTGTCCGACAGTTGGTTGAAAATAATCCAATTTCGTTTCTCTCATCAATCGAACATCTTCCTGACTTTCAGCATCAATCAACTCCTGAACAATTTCGTCAAGCTTATCCCATGATTTATTGGATAAGTAAAACGTTGTCAGTAAACTGGAATCATAATCACATGAAGACTGTATGGCTAAATGCAAATCCTCAAAAGTAGTGTCAGAAAAAATCTCGATGTCTCTGACAAAATTTTCATCTTCTCCAGATATTATTCTGTATTTTATGATCATAGTTTATATTTTTAAAATAAATTCGATTGTATCTATTTTATCCGAATAATCACTTAATAAAGGATGTTGTGTATTACCAAATGTTATAGCTCCTTCAATTTCTTGAATATTGGAAACTATACATTGTAATTCATTAGATTTCATTTTTAAATAATCATTTACTTGTTTAATTTCGTTATAATATTCAAAATTAACAATTCCAATTGGAGCAAAAAAATTTTTATTCTCTACCATCAATAAATTCTCGTAATTCACATGCAAAACTGAGTTCATAGATAAAATAGCATACTGATACTCGAGATTATTTCCGAATTTTACATGATTTTTCAGATATTCGTATTTTTTTACTGCATTTGCCAGTATATTAAAATCATAAGATTGCGGAACGTATATTTTTGAAACATTTCTGCATCCGAGTCCAAAATAAACAAAAATATCATCAGAAAGATTTTCAAGATCTTCGACAGTTTCTTTAGCATCCAAAATAGCAACAGAATTTCGGTTTTTCCTTAGTAATCTGGGATAATCAGAGAAATAATAATCAAAATATCTGTTTGTATTATTACTCCCTGTTGCAATTATTGAGTCAAAATCAGATAAGAAATCTTTGACTATTACTATTCTATCTATACTATTACTAATTTTTATGTTTATTCTTTCAATTATCCATTCTGTCAAATATTTGTCTTTGGAAGATATCTTTATTTTCAATTTAATCCCACAAATAAAACCACAGATAAGATCATGTAATCCAACCAAAGGAATGTTTCCGGCCATGATAATTCCCAGAGTCTTATCTACATCCTTATCTGGAATCTGATATTTTGAAAGCCATGATGAAATTGTATCCAAGTTCAGATTCTTACTCCATTCTGTTAATGAAAACTTTACAAATTCTTCGGTAAACCAAGGATTTGACTCATAGATTTTTTTATATCCCGGGAAATCATGTGAAACAGGATTATTAAGGACGTTCTTAATTTCCAATCCAAGTAAATCTAATATTTCAATTCTTTCCTGTAGAATCATTTAATAAT
>DAOOPK010000168.1:0-4307 GCA_035388205.1 Bacteroidales bacterium | reverse complement strand
ACGTAACAAATAACAACAGGACAAACGAAAACGTAACAAATAACAACAGGACAAATGAGACTGTAACAAACAACAACAGAACAAACGAAAACGTAACAAATAACAACAGGACAAATGAAAACGTTACAAACAATAACAGGATAAATGAAAATGTAACAAACAACAACAGAACGAATAATACAATTGTAAATAACAATACAAACAATACGAATAACAATCGATATGCAGCAACCGAAACAATAATAGATGCAAGCAGGGGAAGTTTTTATTCAGACAGGAACCCCATACCCACGCTTGAAATAACAGATGAATTATGTTATAGAATTCAAATTGGTGCATTTCGCCAAGATGTTGCCAATGATGCATTTATAGGATTAATGCCTATTTTTAAAGAAAGCATTCCTGGCAGTAATTTATTAAGATATGTAGCCGGACTTTTCTATACTTTCAATTCTGCTCAGACAGCTTTGCAAAAAGTAAAAGCAATTGGATTTACAGATGCGTTCATTATTGCATATTATAAAGGAAGAAGAATTCAGGTTTATGAAGCCCGTAATGTTGAAAACGGTGGCACTTATGTTCCACAGCCGGACTATATTGCAGAAAACAATACTAATAGAAATGCCAACAATAACAACAACAATAATGTAAACAACAACAATAATGTAAACAACAACAATAATGTAAACAATGTTGCTAATAATAATGCAAATACAAATATTACTATAAACCGTAACAACGCAAATATTGCAGTTGAGACAAATCTCCAAAAGTCAACAGGAGTATTTTATTGCATTCAGATTGGTGTATATAAAGAAAAATTAGGCTCTGATCGGTTATATAATTTAAGTCCACTTATGTACGATGCATACGGGAATGGACTCATTAGGCATGCATGTGGTAAATACTATAACTTTAACACTGCAATTGAAGAACAGAACAGAATAAGACAACTGGGAATAAAAGATGCGTTTGTCATAGCCTATATTGACGGTAAGCGAGTAAATAACTACGAAGCAGCAACACTGATTGCAAAAATGGAAACTGTACCTAGTGATCAGATCATTATTACTAATGCTGGAGGTAATCGTCCGGTCACAAATGAAAACGTCAATATTACTAATAATCAAAGAAATAATTTGGTAAATAATGAAGATAACAATGAAAATAATGAAAACATAGTTACTAATCAAAAGCCAAAGATCGAATATTTTATTCAGTTAGGTGTGTTTAAAACTGATATAAACGATTTTATTAAGAATAGCTTTAAGCGTATTGCAGGTGGCAACAAGTTATATAAATTAACAGGCAACAATGTCATAGTTTACAGAATAGGGGCTTATAATTCATATAATTCTGCGCAGTCAGGATTGAATAATGTGCGTGCGGGAGGTGTAAAAGATGCCTTTATTGTTGCTCTAGTTAATGGAAAACGCGTTGATGTAGCAACTGCAAGAGCTGCTGAAAAATAATATTTAGCTCTGTTCCCTGCATCTGATATATATTTTCTGACAGTTTTTATAATTCATAAAAAATCTCTTTGAAAATTTATTTTCATATTGATTAATGCTGTATATTTGTATTGATGAACGATGATAAAGAAATATTAAACCCTACAAAAAGAAACGAAGTTTCTTCTTCTGATAATAAATCCACAAATAGACTACTTGTATTATACAATGATGATATAAATAGTTTTGATTATGTAATTAACTGCTTAATCGAAGTTTGCAATCACGATATTATTCAGGCTGAGCAGTGTGCATTTATTACTCATTATAATGGGAAATGCGATATTAAAAAAGGCGATTACAAATCTCTTAAACCACTTAAGGAAAGCCTTGTAAAAAAAGGTCTAAGAGTTACAATAAACTAGTGATATTAAAAAGGAGGCTGTCCAATTTGAACAGCCTCCTTTTTTTTATTTCTTAAGCAATTCAACGCTTCTACTCACAAAGTTGCTCAAAGATTTTCCTTTTAACAGATTATTGGCTAAAAGAGCAAGGTCAAACAATTGGCTAACAATTTTTTGCTTTTTGCCAAATTCCTTATATATGCCTGCTTTTTCATCTTCAATTGATATTAACTTATCATTAAGTTCATCGAGTTTTTTCTTTTCTTCCACCGGTTTGTCTTCTTCTTTTTTGTATTTCTCCAGTGATTTTTCTAATTCTGATTTGTTTTTCTTCAATTCATCAATCTTTGTATCAAAGTCCATTCTTTGTTGTAAAGTCTTTTTCTCAACTTTTGAACTTAATTCCACTATCAATGGATGATTTGTATTGATTATTACTTTGTAATCGTCAGGTAAATCTCTGTAAAAGCTGGTTCCTCCACCCATAACAGACATATCTTTCATACGTCGCATATACTCATCTCTGGTTATTATAACAGGCATATCGTTTTCGCTCATACTGTCGCTTGTCACCCAATATGATTTCTGATCGGGAATAATCCCTTGAAAAACCCATTTAATATTTTCCTGTTCCTTTTCATTCAAAACAGATTCTGTCTTTTCCTCTTTCTTAATTAGATTATCAATAATGTCGGAATCTACTCTTACAAAACGTGAGTCTTTAAACTTTGTTTCCAGAGTATTTATATAATGCATATCCAGTTGACCATCTAATAATAATACATCATAAGCCTTATCTTTAGCTGCTTTTATGTACGAGTAATGGTCTTCGGTATTGGTCGCATATAAATAGATTAATTGCTTGTTTTTGTCTGTTTGATTTTCTTCGATTTTCTTTTTATATTCTTCCAAAGTAAAATACTCTAAGTCTGTATTTTTAAATAAGGCAAACTTTTCTGCTCTTTCGTAAAATTTCTCATCGGAAATCATACCATATTCAATAAACAATTTCAGATCATCCCATTTTTTTTGAAAATCTTCGCGATTGTCCTTAAAGATTTCCGCCAATCTGTCAGCTACTTTTTTTGTAATATGACTTGATATCTTTTTAACATTAGAATCACTCTGCAGATAACTTCTCGAGACATTCAAAGGGATATCGGGAGAATCGAGCACACCGTGTAACAATGTTAAGAATTCCGGCACAATTCCCTCTACTGAATCTGTAACAAACACCTGATTACAGTACAGCTGAATTTTATTACGATTAATATCAAGATTAGATTTTATTTTTGGGAAATATAAAACTCCAGTCAGATTAAAAGGATAATCCACATTCAGATGAATATTGAACAAGGGTTCTTCAAAGTTCATGGGATAAAGTTCGCGATAAAACTTTTTATAATCCTCTTCTTTTAGATCCGCAGGTTTCTGCTTCCAGACAGGTTTTGTATTATTTATTACATTATCTTCATCAGTTTCAATTTCTTTTCCGTCTTTCCATGTTGTTTTCTTGCCAAAAGCAATCTCAACAGGCAAAAATTTACAATATTTATTCAATAACTCCTGAATACGACTGTTTTCAAGAAATTCTACCGATTCATCATCAATATGCAAAACCACATCAGTACCTATTTCTTCTTTTTCGACTTCTGTCAACGAGTATTCAGGATCTCCTTTGCACTCCCATTTTACTGGTTTTTCATTATCTTTATAGGATTTTGTTATAATCTCTACCTTTTCGGATACCATAAATGATGAATAAAATCCTAGGCCAAAATGACCAATTATAGCATTTTCTAGGTTTTTATACTTATCCAAAAAATCTCCTGCACTGGAAAAAGCGATTTGATTGATATATTTTTCGACTTCTTCTGCTGTCATTCCTATCCCATTGTCACTTACTGTAATGGTTTTCGCCTTTTTATCAAATAACACTCTTACTTTTAGATTTTCAGCATCACCTTTATATTCACCCGAAATAGCTAAAGTTTTGAGTTTCTGACTTGCATCAACCGCATTAGAGACAAGTTCTCGTAAAAATATTTCATGGTCTGAATAGAGGAATTTTTTAATAATTGGAAAAATGTTTTCAGTAGTTACACCAATGTTTCCGGTTTTCTGTTTCATAATCTTACTGTTTATAATTAAATCGCAAAGATTATTCAAAGTGTATGCCACCGGCTAATATATGACAAAACGGCAGATTTATTTATAATTAGGTTGAAATTCAATTTAAATTTATCAACGATAGAAAAATGCTCCAAAAACAAACAATAAAATAGCTAGTAAAGAAATGCTGAAGAATATAATAATTGCAACTTTACTGGAAAAACGTTTTCTTTTAAGCTCGTATTCACTTATCAGTCTTGAAATAAGGGGGTAAAGTCTTACAAAATACTGAGAATCCTTCTTTATAAATGCTGCAGGTTTGATATTGCTGCTTGTAGCT
>DAOOPK010000167.1:0-4506 GCA_035388205.1 Bacteroidales bacterium | reverse complement strand
ATTTGCATGCTTCATAAAGTTCAGGTGAAAACACCAATGGTTCGACTGGTTTCATTTTTTTTATTTTTTTCTTTAATTCTCTTGCTGTTGCCTTTTCTCCTGCATCAGAGTTATAATAAATCAAATATTCATCAATATATTGCATATACAATTTTGGATTTGTTCGGCAAAGATTTATTTCATCCAAAACATTTTGCTCTCTTTCGGTCATTTGAGATAAACCCGCAAATGATATAATTAAAAAAACAAGTATTAAATGTGCCTTCATAGTTGAGTTTTATTATATAACGAAAACGTAATTTAAATATTACCTAATAATTCATCCAAAATTTCTATGTAAGTAGATTCTGCTTGATTATTAAAACATACAAAAATAACAGTTTCAGGATGTTTGTTGTGTTTCAAAAACAAAAATGTTTCATTTATTGCTATTCTGGTTGCATCAATTAATGGATATCTGTAAACGCCAGTACTTATTGCAGGAAAAGCAACATCTTTAAAATTCTTCTGAGATGCTAACATTAACGAATTCCGGTAACAATTTACGAGTAATTCAGATTCATTATTATTTCCTCCCGACCAAACCGGTCCTACTGTATGAATTACAAATTTCGCAGGCAGTTTATATCCTTTTGTAATTTTTGCCTCACCGGTATTGCATCCATTCAATAACCTGCATTCCTTTAACAATTCCGGACCTGCAGACCTGTGAATCGCTCCATCAACCCCGCCACCACCTAATAGGGTTCTGTTTGCAGCATTTACTATTGCATCAACTTGTAATGTAGTAATATCCCCTATAAATATTTTAATTCTGTTTTTCATTACCTTAATGACATTATTTTACTAAGATACAATTATTTTCATATTTCCGATGAGCCGAAAATTAGAAAATATTTTGTTTAGATATTTTTGGATTATTTTTTGTAATTTTGGCTTTAATTAAAAACAAAAACTATGAAAAACATCATTAAATTAGTATTGATTTCGGTGATAATACTCATGGGTATGGGTCTTAAAGCACAAAGAGAAGTAGGTATCTGGAAAACAATTGATGATGAAACCAATAAACCGAAATCTTATGTTGAATTATACATAAAAAATGGTAAACTATATGGCAAAGTGATTGAGATTCTTGATAAAACGGAAGAAAATCCTTTATGCACTGCATGTGAAGGTAATCTTCATAATAAACCCATTATAGGTATGCAAATAGTAAACGGTCTTACAAAAAGAACTAATGACTGGTTTCTAAGAAAAGGTATATTAGACCCAAATAATGGTAAAGTATATGATTGCAGGATGTGGCTTTCTGAAGATGGAAAAACCCTTAATGTAAGAGGTTATCTAGGACCATTTTACAGGACACAAACATGGCACAGAGTTGAATGTGATTAAAATCGCAATTATTCAACAATTTTAATTTCTTCTATCAAACAACCGGCTTTGATTTTATTGATATTTTCTAATCCATCAACTACTCTTCCAAAGCAGGTATGATGTCCGTCAAGGTGTGCAGTATTTTCGCGATTATGGCAAATAAAAAACTGTGATCCTCCGGTATCTTTTCCGGCATGAGCCATTGAAAGAACTCCCCTATCATGATATTGATTTCCACCAGTAGTCTCACACTTTATCTGATAGCCGGGACCTCCGGTACCAACTCTAGGATTTCCAGGCTGTTTTGAAAATGGACAACCACCTTGAATAACAAAATCAGGAATTACACGATGAAATCTTAAATCGTTATAAAAACCTGATTCAGCGAGTTTGATAAAATTCTCAACAGTTGCAGGGGCATCGTCATGATAGAACTCGACAGTCATATCTCCCACTTCGGTAATAATTATGGCTTTTTTCATTTCTGTGATTTTAAATTCAATAAATTATTTAGCATCACCGGTTTTATACCAGTCTCCAAACTTAAAATTGCAATTAGAATAAGACTCGTCTATTCTTATGTATGTGCTTTTAAGCTTATTATTTATCCATTTTTCAATGATTTTCTGGTTTTCCAATTGTAAAGCATATTGCTGCAATTCCTGATAATCGTCCTTCAGATTTGCAACATGAGAATCTACTTTCGTGTCAAGACGGATTATTTTCATTTCTTTCCGGCCTCTGTTGTTGGTAGCAAGAAACGGTTTTGATATTTCACCTGGTTTTAATCCTGACAAGGCTTTACGAGTATATGGGTCAACATAGTCATCTCCAAGTTTTGTATTTCCGTAATATGGGTTCATGACTTTGCCATTATTAAATTTAGTATCCGAATCAGAGTAACTTTTAACAGCTTCGTTAAAACTTATCGAATCGCTAATTATCAATTCATATACCTCTTCAGCACGTTTTTCAGCAATTTCAATCTGTTCAATACTAACCACAGGGTTTAACAAAATATGTCTAAAATTCATCATATTACCTTTCCTTTCGATGAGTTGAATAATATGAAAACCATATTCTGTTTCTACAACACGAGAGACTTCTTCAGGTGATGTTAGATTAAATGCAACTGAAGCAAACTCAGGGACAAGATCATTTCTGCTTACGAATCCTAATTCTCCGCCTTTGTTTGCAGAGCCAGGATCTTCGGAATATAAAATTGCCATTGTTGCAAAACTCTCCCCATTTATTATTCTATCTCTTATTCCATTGAGCTTTTCAATTGCTGCATTCTTTTCAGTTTCTCCAATTTGTGGGGAGATTACTATTTCTGACAATTCAAAATATGCTTCAACCATAGGCAAACTATCAACAGGGATTGATTCATAGTATGCTTTTATCTCTGACGGTGTTACTTTAGCATCTGCTGTCAAATTTGACTGTACTCTTTGAGTCAATAATTGTTCTTCTATAACTTCCCTAAAATCGTTCTTTATTTCAGCAATTGTTTTTCCGTAATATTCTTCAAGTTTTGACTCAGAGCCAAGTTGATTAATAAAAACATTTATCCTTCTATCCAGTTCAGTTTCCACTTCTTTGTCGGAAACAACAATACTATCTTCAAGTGCCTGTAAATACAATAGTTTTTGAAACATCAATTCTTCAAGAATGTCGCATTTAAGGTCAGATTCTTCTAAATTATATCCTTGAGAAATAATCTGAATATATTGATTTTCGATATCGGATTTTAAAATGATTTCATTTCCAACCACTGCAACTACCTGATCAATTACTTCCTGTGAAAGCAAAAAAATAGATATAAAAGTTAATATTATTAGAGCAAATGTTTTTTTCACAATTTATTTTTATTTAATTATTAATGTACCTTCTTCTTTGGCTTTGTTCATCAATTCATTAGTTTGCTGGACCAGCTTATCATTTTTCCTATTGTTTGTTATTATCTGGATTATTTGTGGAGTTATCAATTCCAATGGCATATAATCTCCTTTAGTGCGGAATTCATCAATTTTTACAATGTATCTTAATTCTCCATTAATATAATTCAAAACATTCTTATTACCGATATCATATTCAGAAAACTCCCCAGAATAATTAATAACATCCAGAAAATTCCTTATTTCTGTCCAATCTTCGATAAAATATACTTTTCTACTAGTTCCAATACAATAATCCTTCAGAAATTTTTTATCAGAAAGTCCGGTGTTATGTATTTTTTCCCATTCGTCCGAATGTTGTACAACTTTTGAATCCATAGTAAGATAATGAGCTTTTACATAAGATGTTTCCAAAACGTAATCACTTAGATGTTTATTGTAATACTCATTTATTTCTTCAGTACTTACTTCTGTGCTAACCTCTGGAAATATAAAACCTTCTTTGTAATAATGTATATATAATTGTCTTCTGTAATCGTTTAATTTTTTAACAATAAAAGTTGTGTCTGTCAGTTTATTCTTTGCGTCTTCATATAACAATCTATCTGAAACCCATGTTTCGATATAACTATTTACAAAAGCTGCACTATCCTCAGAGTTGCAATGTAAAGGCATCATCTTTAGAACATCCTGCAGATAAAGATATTCATCATTATAGTTAACCAGTACTTGCTTCTGTGTATCAGGATCATTTTTTTGACCGCAAGCCGAAAAAAGCATAACACAAAAACAAGCAATAAAAGCTTTTTTGCATAATTCCAAAATACAGTTATTCATTTTATTAATTTTTCGAAATACTTTTCAGTACATCGTCATGTATAACAACTTTGTATTTCGCATGAAGTTCTTTTAGCCATTCTTTTTCGAGGAAATTCTGATAATCTGCTGTAATTATACCTTTGGCTTCATTCAATGATTTCACCTCGGGTCCACGAACATTTATTACTGTAACAGTATTTTTATCAGTGTTTATTATTACTTTTTTATAACCCTCTGTCTCAGGAATATTGTTGTCTTTAATAAGTTTATCAACCATTGGCTTTACTCCTTTTTCGCATAGTTCGCTCTGTTCCATAATGACAGCCACTGAATCTTTCTTGTTTATTTTAGCAAAAACTTTTTCCTCTGGTAAATTTTTAATAAAACTTTTATTTACAGCACTACATAC
>DAOOPK010000166.1:0-4509 GCA_035388205.1 Bacteroidales bacterium | reverse complement strand
GATTGCGAGTGCGGAGTAGGAAATCCTTCTGTGCACCACATTACAGTTAATCAAACAACTGTTAACCTTAGTCTAACGACTGCAGAAAACTTTCAGATAAATGCTACCGCTTATGACGCGTCTAATAATCCTGTTGCAGTTGATATTGTATATTGCTCAAATAATATAATGGCTGCAAGTGTAACTGACGATGGCATTATCATGGCTGCAGGAATTGGCGAAGCTATTATTAAAGTTTGTGCAGGCAGTGTATATACCGAAATAACTGTTAATGTAACATTGTAAGATATTTTTCAAAACAGTAATATAATGGGGCATTCTTTTAGTGTCCCATTTTTATTTTATATTTACACAAATTATTTCGAGAATGACTCAAACAGAAAATAAAATCGTTTTTATCAACGAACTTTCAAAAAGCATAGCTGAAAACAGATTTGTAAAACTCACTCTGTCACAATACACTGGAGTTGAAGAATCTCTTAAAAACATTTACATTAAAAGAATACTTATAAAAAATCAATACAAATTAAGTTTCACCTATCGCTATGCTAAAAAAGACATTGTCAAAAACTATTCGACAAACGAAGGTATTCCATTAATTGAACAATTAATTGGTAATCAGTTTAATATCGCAAATATGATGACTACAAGTAATGATTTCGTTATAGAAATATCTGAACGTAAAAATCGTTTAAGAATCTTAAAACCGTCAATTACCCGAGTTCCGTCACTTTCACATGATAATGAAAAAAATAGAAAAATTAAACCCGTTGATTCAAAAATGTACCTGCATCTTTTAGGCATAACCGATAGTAATGGAAAAGTTCTGGCGAAATCTCAGGATAAATACAAACAAATAAATAATTATATAGAAATCTTAAGTCCCTTGTTAGGAGAACTCAGGCAAACGGAAACTCTTCGCATTGTTGATATGGGCTCGGGAAAAGGATATCTGACTTTTGCACTTTATGACTATTTGACGACAGAACTTAATATGAATGTGGAAATTGATGGTATTGAATATAAAAAGGAACTGGTTGAACTGTGCAATGAAATTTCTATAAAATCAAGATTCGACAATCTGAAATTCATTGAAGGGACAATAGAAAATTATAAATGTATCAACACAGATATAGTAATTGCATTACATGCTTGTAACACTGCTACAGACGATGCTATTGCCAAAGGAATAAAATCCGATGCTCAACTCATTGTAACCGCTCCCTGTTGTCAGCACCAGATAAGACAGGAAATTGAAAAATCAAAGAAACAAAATATCTTTTCGCCGCTAATCAGACATGGAATTTTTCTCGAAAGGCAATCAGAATTAATTACCGATGGAATCCGAGCTCTAATAATGGAATATTTCGGATATAAAACCAAAGTCGTTGAATTTATTTCTGATGCTCATACACACAAAAATATTATGATTATCGGGCAAAAAACCGAAAAATTTAAAACAAATAAAAGGATTTTACAGCAAATTAGAGATATTAAAGAGCTTTTCGGAATCAACTGTCATTATCTTGAGAAAACTCTGGACTTAGAGATTTAGTTTTATGTTCTGTATTTTAATATAATAATTTTTTACAAAATAAACTTATATGGATAGAGATGCAGCGTTGCGATTACTCAGGGAATATGTAAAAAATCCCAAAATGATTTCACATTGCCTAGCTTCGGAAATGATAATGAGAAAGTTGGCAAAGCATTTCGGCGAAAATGAAGAAAACTGGGGCATAGCCGGATTATTGCACGACATTGATGTAGAAATTACCGATGGAAACCCAAAAACTCACGGACAGGTTTGTATCCCCATTTTAAAAGAAGCAGGGATTTCTGATGAAATAATAGATGCCATTTCGATGCATAATGAAGAATCTGCACCTAAAAGTCGCAATACCAAATTTCAACATGCCCTTGCTGCAGGCGAAACACTTAGCGGGATGATTTTTGCTACAGCTCTTGTTTATCCCGACAAGAAAATATCATCTGTAAAAGTAAGTTCTGTAATTAAAAGAATGAAAGATAAACGATTTGCAGCTTCAGTAAAGCGTGAAAATATTTTGGAATGTCAACATATCAATATTAATCTGGATAAATTTGTCGGCATGTGCCTTGAAGCATTAACTGAAAAAGAAAATGATTTGTCATTTTAGCTTTACACCTGTCCTTTAACATTAATATCGTAATAAATATCAATATTTGATCATTTTCCTTTCATTTATCAAAAATACTTTATAAGTTTACGCATCATTATAATGCTTGATTATTATGAAGCAAAGAATAACATTAATGGACAGGTTCAGATACAAATTCGACAATCTAATGAGTCGTGGAACCGGTGCTATGATTGGTTTTTTAGGCATTTTATCGCTACTTATTATTACAGTAGCAGGCCTTATTTTCTGGTATTTTTCAATTGCACCTGATAACAGTTCTCCGATGAGTTTTGGCGAAGGTGTCTGGCAAAGTCTTATGAGAACAATGGATGCCGGAACAATTGCAGGCGACTCCGGTTGGACTTTCAGATTTATTTCCATTATAATAACTCTTGGTGGTATTTTTATTTTATCTACCTTGATAGGTATTTTAAGCTCTGGAATTGAAGTAAAACTCGAACAGTTACGCAAGGGTAAAAGCTTTGTGATTGAGCAAAACCATACTCTTATTTTAGGTTGGAGCACAAAAGTTTTTACTATAATATCCGAGCTCATAGTTGCAGGCGAAAATCAAAAATCTCCACGAGTAGTAATATTGTCAGAAAAGGATAAAGTTGAGATGGAGGATGAGATTAGGGAAAAAATCCCTGTAATGAAAAATATGAAAGTGATTTGCAGAACTGGTTCTCCAAGCGATTTGACAAGCCTTGCAATTGTAAATCCTCATCAGGCAAAATCAATCATTATACTTACTCCCGAAGAAGGCGATCCGGATGCTCAGGTAATTAAAACTATTCTGGCAATTACAAATAACCCTAACAGAAGAAAAGAACCTTATCATATTATTGCCGAAATAAAGAATTTCAAGAATATCGAAGTTGCAAAAATGGTAGGGAAAGACGAGGTTGAACTTATTCTTGCTGATGATATTTTTGCCAGAATTATGGTTCAGACCAGTCGTCAAAGTGGTCTTAGTATAGTTTATCAGGAATTGATGGATTTTGACGGCGATGAAATATATTTTAATGAAGAGCCAAAACTAATCGGAAAGACATTTGCAGAAAGTTTGTTCGTTTACAAAACATCATCAGTAATGGGAATTCAGTACGCAAACGGAACATGTCAGGTTAATCCGCCGATGGACTATATTTTTAAGGAGGGCGATAAAGTGATTGCTATTACTGAAGATGATGACACAATGATAATTTCAGACAAAACAAATTTTAATATTTATGAAGAAAGTATTGTCCACATAGAAGAACAACCTAAACAACCTGAAAAAACACTTATCATAGGATGGAATAACCGAGGTCCGATTTTAATTAAAGAATTGGATCAGTACCTAAAAAATGGTTCATATATTAAGATCGTTTCAGATTATGAAATTGAACAGAGTGTTTTAAATACTATGTCATCTTCATTAAAAAATATTACTATTGATTTCATTCAGGCTGAAACAACTTCTAAAGAAGTTATAGATAGTCTTGATGTAACTTCATTCGACAATGTTCAGGTATTGTGCTATAATGATAGACTGCCACAACAAGAAGCAGATGCAATAACCCTGATTATATTACTTCACTTGAGAAGAATATCTTCAGAAAAAAATTCAGACATTAAAATTGTAAGTGAAATGCTGGATATCCGAAACAGAGACCTGGCTTCGGTTACAAAAGTCAATGATTTTATTATCAGTGATAAAATAATAAGTCTGATGATGAGCCAAATATCTGAAAATAAACACCTTATGAGAGTTTTTGAGGACTTGTTAAGATCAGAGGGAAGCGAAATTTATCTTAAACCTGCAGAGAATTACATTAATAAAAATACTGAAATTGATTTCTACACTGTTGTTGAATCTGCAAAGAGAAGAAATGAAATCGCAATAGGTTATAAGATTGCCAAATTATCCAATGATAGCACTCAAAGTTTTGGAGTTGTTGTAAACCCTGACAAGAGCTTAAAAATATCATTTGATATCGAAGATAAAATAATTGTTTTAGCAGAAGACTAAGAATATGACAAACAAAGATGAAATTCTAAAACAGGATAGTGTAAACTATCTAAAATCAAAACGAGTCTGCAAAAAGGCTCAATTATTTATTACTAATGAAGAACTGGTTTTAGAATCAAATACTACTAGTATCAATGGTATGAGATTTATAAATTCTGCTTTAAACCTTTTTTCTGTAAAGAAGACTAAGAAAATCATTATTCCTATTGATAGCATAAAAGCCATTAATTTCGACCCCCAAGAAAATATTATAGAATTTATTGACAATAAAGACAAGGATTTTCGCATAGAATTTAAAAAAACTGAAGATTGGATTACATTGATCAACAGTAA
>DAOOPK010000165.1:0-4542 GCA_035388205.1 Bacteroidales bacterium | reverse complement strand
GTATTTGAAGTTGTGAGTAGGCAACAAATCATAATCACTCATTACATTTACAATATTTGCTGTCCCTTTTTTCTTCATTTGATTTTGTTTGTCGTCAAGATCTCTCATTTCACTTGCATAATCACGACCTACATTCATTATCTTTTCAAGATCAACTACATTGTTCAGATTCCCTTGAACTCCTGGGATTTTTGCAACAATAGCTTTAATTTTTTTATTGCGGAAAACAGTTCCCGTACCACCTCTGCCGGCTTGTTTCAAACGAACCATTTTGCGATTATTGTCCCAAAATGTAAAATTAAGCATTCCAATAAGTGAATGTTCGGCTGCTGCTCCAGATGAGACAATTCCTATGTTTTTAGCATCCTTCTCATCTTCAGCAAAGTATTCAGTTAGTTCTTCTCCCATAATGTGAGAGTCAACTGCAAATCCGGGATCCTCAAAAATCTCTATTTTATGATTTACTCCATCAATATAAATAATAACATCTTTTTCTGCTTTTCCTTGTAATTCTATCGCGTCAAAACCTGAAAATTTCAAAAACGGACCAAAAAAGCCACCAACGTTCGAATCCATGATCGAATCGGTTTGCGGAGAAATAGTTACAACCAAAGACTTTCCTGCTCCCGAATATTGTGTGATCCCCCCAACAGGTCCTGGCGAAATTATAAGTTCATTTTCAGGATCGTCCCATTTAGTAGTAGGAGTGGTCGCGTCCCACAATAGTCTTAACCCAAAACCTTTGCCTCCAACAAATTTGTCCTTCATTTGCTGAGAAACTGGTTTTTCTTTTATTTCACATGTACCGACATTAATGTATAATGTTCGATTGTTATAACCTCTTTCGATAGGATGCCAGACATATGACCAGCTTTTTAGTGTTTTTTGCTTCGCTTTAAGCTCTGATAAGTTGTGTCCCATAATATTAATTTGTTTTCTGTTTGTTTCTGTTAAAAATGCAAAATCTTGCACTTTGACAAATCTAATTCTTTTTTAGGTCTTAAGCAATAACAAAAATCATATTTTAGCTAAACCTGATATATAACATTTTAGTTAGAAATTTTGTATTTATTTAGATGGTTAATTAAATACTGTATTTTTGAGCTAGCGATAGTTAAAAAGCATGGAGCATGGTGCATGGAGCACAGGGCATTTTGCCTGAGATAAAAGTTATAAATAGACTTTATGGATATTAAAATTAAGAAATATAAACTTTATTTATAGTAATAATAGCCCTATGCACCTTGCACCATGCCTTTTTGGAAATGCTCACTATTATTATAAATTTTCTTCTACCAGCTAAATAATTACGAAATTTTATAATTATAAAAATGTGGATTCATTGATATTGTTTTTGGCATGTGTCTTTGCTGGTGGCGAAGCTATAGCAGAAAATGGATGAATGGTCGAAGCCAGCAAAGCAAAGACCATGACAAAAACAGTATTGTTGGTAATTTTAGTGCAGATATTTTTTGTTCACGAATATCATATAGATTATTTGTCAGGTTTTCCTACATTTGCAAAAAGCATTACGATGAATAATTATGATGTGATAATAATTGGAGCAGGCGCCTCAGGATTACTTGCAGCTATTCGTGCTTCTGAATTAGGTATGAAAGCGGTGGTTCTGGAGAAAATGGGTAGCCCGGGAAGGAAATTACTTGTTACCGGTAAAGGCAGATGCAACATAACTAATTCATCCGAAATAAAAGATTTTATTAAGGAAATTTTTCCAGACGGACGATTTTTGTACCCTGCTTTTAAAAGTTTTTTTTCTTCAGATATTTTAAATTTACTAAACGAGTGTGGTGTAAATGTTATTTTGGAAAGAGGAGGGAGGTATTTTCCTGAATCAGAACAAGCTGCCGATATTGTTGATGCTTTATATTCGAGGGCTTTAAAAAACGGCGTAAAGTTTTGTTTTAACTCTACAGCGGTTTCAGTTATATATAAGAATGATGAGGTTAGTGGGGTAGAAAGTATTTTGGGCAAAGATAGATTCGATTTTATGGCTAAGAATGTAATAGTTTGTACCGGAGGTAAATCATATCCGGGAACCGGCTCTACTGGAGATGGTTATAAACTTGCAGATCAGGCCGGACATAAAATTGAAAAATTATTTCCGGCATTAGTTTCTCTTGTAATAAAAGAAGATTACGGTGTTCAGATGCAGGGATTGACCTTAAAAAATATAAATGCTGCACTTATTGTTGATGGGAAATTAGTTGCTGAAGAATTTGGAGATTTAATGTTTGCTCATTATGGATTATCTGGACCTGTAATACTTACATTAAGCCGAAAGGCAGTTATTGCTCTGGATAATAAATCTATTGTGAATATTTCAATTGATTTTAAACCCGCCCTTGATCATATTACTCTTGATAAAAGGCTTTTACGCGATTTAAACGAACATGGTAAGAAAAAGCTGGAAAATGTTTTTAAATTGCTCTTGCCTCAAAAAGCGATAGATATATTTTTGAAAATACTTAAAATTGACGTTGAAAAACCTGCTAATCAGATTTCTGGAAAAGAACGTAAAGCGATTGTTGATTTGTTAAAAGATTTTAATTGTACTGTTACCGGTCACAGGGGCTTTAATGAAGCTGTAATAACTGCCGGTGGAGTGTCATTGGAAGAGGTTAATCCAAAAACTCTTGAGTCTAGGTTAAAAAAGGGTTTATATTTCGCAGGTGAAGTATTAAATCTTGATGCAAATACTGGCGGCTATAACCTTCAAATAGCTTTTTCTACAGGTTGGTTGGCTGCTGAATCTGCAGCAAATTCAAAATTGAAATAAAAAAAAAGCTGTCCCCGAAAGAACAGCTTTTAATCTATAATGCAATAAACTAATTCTTAATAATTTTATAGTTTATGCTTTCATCTTTTGTAGTAAGTCGTATATAATACATTCCCGGTAAACAGTTTTGCAGATCAATTTCTTCGATATAATTATTTTCAATAAACAACTTACTTGAAACTATCTCTTTGCCGTTAATATCAAATAATGTATATGTGATTTCGCCGTCATAATCACTGATACTGAGAGTAATATTATTATTGGTAGGATTTGGATACAGTTCAAAATCACCTGATTTTATGTTGTTGGTTATGTCCGAACAAATTGTTACAATAACAGTCATTGTATCAACAGATTCACAGTAGAAATTACCTACTGTCACCCAAACCTCATACTCTCCTTCCGTCATAAATGTATTTGTGTAGGTATCTTCTGTTGATTCATCTGACCATATAATATAGTTATATGGTTCGCTATAGGTATATTCAAATAATTCTTCAGCACAGGCATTCACTGTCTCAGGCAAGCCAATAACAGGAGATGCTACTGTGTAAATAACGAATTGCTCTGACGCCTCTGAACAAGGTTCTCCAAGTGGATTGTTGGAAGTAATTGTAACAGTTACAGGGCCCGAATAATCGTCTGCTCCCATAGTGTAAATTACATCGAATGGAGAAGTTGTAAATGTGTTCTCATTCAATTCTCCAGAGCCGTTATGAGAAACATAAACCTCTGTTGCTCCACCACTGAATGTATTTCCAAATAATTGGAAAACAGATTCATTATCACAAATAATCCCATCTGTAGGAGAAAGATTTATTGAAGAAGGATTGTCACATAGACAGTTGAATTCTATAACATCACCAGTTGCTGTACACCCATTATATGCAACGGTAACTACATAGCTCCCATCAGATACATTATTGAAGACTGTTTCTTCCTGGAATGTAAACCCATTTAGAGAATAAGTATATCCTAGTCCAATCGGTGAGATTACAGTAATAGTAGCAGCACCTCCCGTACCTGAACATTCGTAATTTGCTATAGGTGACTCAGGCACATCGTTTACACTAATTGTTATTGATTCACAGTCTGAAACTCCACAAGCATTTTCCCAGCGACCAAAATATGTTGTTTCTGCCGAAGGATTAGTAATTAATATACTTCCACTACCAGCAACGACATCTCCGCATGATTCTGTGTACCATTTAAACATTTCTCCATCTCCACCGGTATATGATAGTATGACTGATTCTCCTGAACATATACTTGTGTTGTTTGCAGATAATGCAATAGGAGCTACGGGAACATCATTAACAGTTATGGTGACTGATTTACAAAGAGAATTTCCACAAGAGGATTCCCAACGCCCATAATAAGTTGTTGTTTCAGAAGGTGAAACTTCAAAGCTGTTACCTTCACCAATCTCTGTGTCGCCACAATCATTTAAGTACCATTTGAAAACATCGCCATTACCACCTGCATAAATCAGATAAGTGTTTTCTCCTGAACATATTGAGAAGTTGCCGGCACCGACTACTGAAGGCTCAACAGCCAGAGCATTAACTGTGACTGTTACAGACTCACAATCAGAAACTCCGCAGGAGTTTTCCCAACGGCCGTAATAGGTTGTAGTAGTTGTTGGATAAACAATTAGATCATTACCGATACCTGCAGGTGTCCCACCACATGATTCTGTGTACCATGCAAATGTTGTCCCGCTACCACCTGTATATGATAAAACA
>DAOOPK010000164.1:0-4617 GCA_035388205.1 Bacteroidales bacterium | reverse complement strand
CCATCAGCAAAAGCCGCTAAAACAACCAAAGCGGGAATTAAATCAGGACAATCAGTTGCATTAAAATCAAAAGCTTTTATTCTGCTCTTTTCAACATACAGAACTTCTTTATCCCAGAAATACTTCACTCCTGCTATATCAAACACATTCAGAATTGATTTATCAGGTTGTAAGGATGTTTCAGATAATCCTCTAATTACTATTTTCCCGTTTACTGCTGCTGCAACAAGGAAATTTGCTGCACCACTCCAGTCTCCCTCAACTTTATATATTTGTTCAGATCTATACTCTTGATTTCCCGGAATATTTATTTCAAGGTTTCTTCTTTTATCAAATTTATACCGGATAATGATACCAAAAGATTTTAAGACATCAATACTTAATAGAATATAATTGAAACTGACAGGATTATGAATGATAAGCTGAGAATCATCTTTTAATGTTGGCATAGAGAAAACCAATCCACTTATGAACTGAGATGATTTGCTTCCGTCAATTATATACTTACCTGCTTTCAATAGTGATTTTTCAAATAACACAGGCAGATTAGCATCTTTTGACTTAAAAACACAACCCATTTGTGCTAAAACTTCAAAGCTATCAGCAACAGGTCTGTTAAGTAGTAATCCTGAACCACTTAAAATAAACGGGACTTCGTAAAGACATGTAATTGGAGTGAAAAATCGGGCACACATTGCAGATTCACCACAATCAAGCGTCAAGCTTTTAAATGAACTATCCTTTCTTTCTGCTTTTGTGCATACCAGTTTACCACTTTCATCAATATTACAATGCATTCCTAATTGAGAGACAATTTTTCTTGCAGCAATAACATCATCAGAACAGCCGAAGTTTTCTATTATACATCCTTGATCTGACATCAACCCTGCAGCAAGTATCCTCTGTTCATAACTTTTGGACGGAGATGCTTTAATTATTCCTTGAAAGAAACTATGTTTTAATTCAAAACTCACAATTGTCATTCTATTATTGAACAAATATAAATATATTTTAGAAATATTCGAAATATTGCAACCACCTAGGAATCAATCATCTAAGAAACATTTGTATATTTTTATTTACATTGATTAATAAAAGCAATAATATTGTATTATATTAGCGTATTAAAACTTATGTCAATGAAAAGTAAAATATTTTTAATTTGTATGATACTTTTAATTATTTGTAATTTTTCGTGCAAAGTAAAACAATCAAAAGTTGATATTCCACAAACCGAGTCTGATCTTGTTTGGGAAAATGGTATAATAACGGAAGAAATCTTTACTGACAAAGGTGGACGTGAACATCAGGATATCAAAGATTTTTATTTTCTTACAAAAAACAGTGAGGATTTTATAAATATCCCAAAATGCACCGGGATAAATGAACCTATTAGCGATTATTCATATTGGTTTGTAAAAGCAAGAGTAAAAAACTATGACGGTTTGTGGGATACAGACGACCCCAATGTTCAAAGCCGTGTTGGTCCTTATCTTATTTTTGATACAATTATAAAAATAGATTATCCGGAAAGAATTACCTTTTCAGACGGTAATGCAAACACATATAAAATAAGTAATTCTACTATTACTTTTACTCCCGTTACAAAAGAAGAAAGTTCGTCGGGTATATATAGCGGTGGCGTAGCTAGAATCGTCTCAATATCACAAGAACAGTTCGCTGATATTTTTATTATTGCCGAATCTATGATTTCTGATAAAAACAATACTACTGACAAGAGACTTAAAGGTACCGGGAATCTAAACATAGAGTTTACAAATTCGAAAAGAAATGCAATAATCAAAGAAGGAGCTTCCCTTGACAGTTTCATAGATATTCTCGACACATTGCTTAATAATCAATAATTTTAACATGTATTTAATTAATGAAAGTATATGAAAAAAATAATCGTAGTAATCATTTTATTAGTTTTGACAATAGATGCATTTAATCAAGAATTGACCCAGAAGGAAATCAAATTATTCTGTAATAAATTCGCTACTTATATTTCAAATGGAGATATGAACAATGCTTTATCATATATTGATGAGGAATCGCGAATTCAACAACATGACAATTTCCTAAAAGGTAATACTGAACAGTTTTTTAGTGAATTACTTAGTGGTGTGACAAAAAACGGTAAATTTTACAGTCCTGATATAAAGGAAATAAAAAAGATGAAAACATTAAAAGTTTTTTCAATTGATAAAGGCTTTGCTGAAGTTTTGTTTAAAATAACCCTAACTGATGGTGGTACAATCAAAACAACTTTAACTTTAAATGTCAATTCAAAAGAAGAAATGGTAATAATAAGCCCTGTTGGATAGTTTGTTTATTTTATTTCATGTATCTCATTAATCAATTATTGGTAATCCCTCATACGAATCTCCTTCTATAATAGTAAACTCTTCAGGCACTTCCTCAAGCTGCCTATCAAAAAACATTATACCATAAAGATGGTCTATTTCGTGCTGAAAAATATGTGCAGTATATTGATGGCTAATTCTTTCATGAACAAATGTCCCGTCTTCCAGATAGTACTCAACATCAACCCATTTTGATCTGTATGAATTTCCTACAATATCCCATGTATTTACACAACCATCAGGAACAGACAAACAACCATCACTACGAAGAGCAACAGTATCTGAATATGCAACAATTCTGGGGTTAAAATACAACTCCCATGGATGAATTGCACTACCTTTATCATATCTTTGCACCCAAATAATTCTTCGGTTTATTCCAATCTGAGGGGCTGCAATACCGACTCCTGTACCTAGTACTGTAACTTTCATTCTATCAGTTAATTGCTGTAGATTTTCTTCGCCAATAATAACATTGGTAGATATTGCTCTTAAAACCAAAGTGTCGGGTTGAACACATATATTCATAACATACATGTCTTCTGTAGATTCTCCAGACAATATCAAATCAATCTCATCCTGTGTCAATGGAAGTGCTGTTGTTGCGGTATCTATTCTCACAGGAAAAGATTCACCACATTCATTATAAGCCCAAACAAAAACTTTATAATTTGTACCTGCAATTAATTCTTCTTGAAGGTAAGTTGTTTGTTCACTAAGATCAATAGACTCTGAATAATTATTTGTAAAGTTATATTTATAACCTGTTGCTTCAGTAATTGATGTCCATGACCAGTTTATTGTATTTTCTGTTACCGATAGTTCATCTTTTATCGGAGCGTCAGGTTGAATATCAGTTATATAAGTAAAATCGAAGTTATATGTCTGAGATACCAAAGGACTATCAGTAACAGAAGTGCTCTCGGCTTCGTGACAAACAGTTACAAAACCTGTAAAGGTTAAAACATCTCCTTGATTGTAAACAAAAGGACCGGATTTTAGGTTTTTTAAGGCAGGCAAATTAACTTGAGATAATAACTTCAGTGTAGGTTTAGAAACAGAACTTCCTGAATTAGTCATTTTTATACTTTGCTCCTGTTTCGAACAACTGAAACTTGCAATATATTGTTTTGAATCGCCTGGTATAAATGAAAAACTATATGCGCCTTTTCCTGTAATGAAATTTTCTTTTAAGATCATTTTTCCGGCTGTATCAAAAATTTTTACATTCAGTTCATTTTCAGGATTATAAACTTCAATGATAGTCTCATCTGAAAAAGGATTTGGATAGTTTTGCTTAACACTAAGCTTAGAACTCTCTCCTGATTGATTTACCTTCATTCCAGATATTATGTCAATTACAAAACCTGCTTGAGAATTATAAATCATAGTATCGCATCCTAAAGTTTGGTTTTCAATTAAGACACTGTCTAATACTAATTGTGAACCATTTTGTACAATTCCAAAATCAATTTCAATTTCTGTTTGAAGGTAGGCTGATAAACTCATCAAAACTGCTATACTTGCTGTAATAAACTTTTTCATTTCAATTATCTTTATTTGTTTTCACAACAAATTTACATAATTTTATAGTATTCCGCATTATTAGTATCAGAAAGTTGTAATAATTGTTAAAACAAAAAAGCTGTCTAAAATAATCCAGACAGCTTTACTCTATAAAAGTATTTTGATTTATTCAGTCAAAGCATTTATCTTAGTTGTCATTTCATTATATTTATCCATCATCATCAATCTGTAATAGATAGTTTTAAGAGTTGACAGCACATTAAGGTTATTAGGTTGTTGAACCTCTGCTTTTTCCAAGAATGGCAATGCCTGAGTAAAATATTCATTAGCGATGGTTTTATACTTATCTAATTCCTGAAATTGAGTAATAGGAATATTTTTATCCGCCCAATCCAAGGTGTCAACAGCAGTATTATAATAAAACGCTCCCATGCTGTAATTAGCGTCAAAATTTTCAGGATTTATTTCAATTGCTTTCAAGTAATCATTCTGAGCTTCAGATTTGCGCTTCATTTCTTCAAGAAGAGTACCTCTGATAACAAAAAATTGTGCATCCCCTGGATTCTTTTCAATTGCAAGATTTATATATTCAAATGCTTTTTCATTTTCGCCTTTATTTACATAATAATTAAAGGTCTCTATAACTAATGGATAATTTGCATTTGGATATGCTTTAATCCCGTTTTCCATTGTTGTAAGCATATTTGTAGTATCTCCAATTTGT
>DAOOPK010000163.1:0-4655 GCA_035388205.1 Bacteroidales bacterium | reverse complement strand
ACATAATATCATAGCATGATAAGCGTGCTGACCTGAATAATTATAAGTCTGGCTTGATATTACAACATCTCCATAGGCATTCATAAACTCATCACCTAATTTTGCTCCAAATACAATGGCTTTGCCTTGATATAAGTACCTTTTAATATTATCAACTGTTTGATCAATCTGTCTGTAATCAAGAATTTTATAATCCCCGGCATCAGTTGTCCATTCAGTTTGAGCTGTACCTGAACAATCGCCAAGACTAGTATATGGCGTTACACTCATCCTTGCAACACCTCTGCTTACCAATACATCCAAAGCAGCTTGAAAAGTCGTTCCGTTACAATCAGCACCTCTTAAATCTGATGGAATTGCATAAAAAAGATCTTTTGGACTAAAAACTTTTGAGTCATCGTACATATCACTAGTTGTAAGATTGTTTACTCTAGCAAACATAAAACTTCGCAAATTATATCCTACCGCCCAGGCTACGCAAGTGCCGTATTGTCCTTGATTTCCGATTGGAGGAAAATACTGCGTTAGATCAACACTCGGAGGCAAATTATCATCTCCGTAGGCTGTACTTAAGTTAATATCGTCAGGGATTGTTGCAGGATCTTCTTCGCTAAACAACCATCCTAAAGTTGTCAAAACTTGTTCTTCTGTTATAGGATCGCAGGAACTAATAAACATTGTTGAAACCAATGCTAAAGAGACAAATAATGTCAATATGATACTCCATTTCTTTTTCATAATTCTTGTTTTTATATTTATTTATCTATTTTATTAAACTCAAAAATACTCATTTCAGTAGTTGTTGATAGCTTATTATTATTAAAATTAAATTCGCTACCTTCTGCTTGTTTTAAATTCTTAATCTCAGGAGAAGAAATAACAAAAATATTATTTTCAAAACATGTCTGTCCGGAAAATTCCGTTTCCGAGAATCTGCAAACAGAATGAAATTCACAATTCTTAATTTCATTTTTTTTCGCAAAGACAGTTTGTATGAAGTCAACTCTGCTAAAAAAAGAAACATAATTCATAATTACAGTTTCTCTGAAATTCGCATAATTAAAATTTGTAATTCCCCTGAAAGAAGCTGAAGAGAAATCGGTATATGAAGCAAAAATGCAATTAGCAAACAATACATTGCCATCAACAATTAAATTCTGGAAATACGAATTACTACTAAAAGAAGCCTTGTAAAAATTAACATTCCCATTGAACTTAGAATTTGAAAAATGTGTTTCACCATTAAAACTTGCATCTGTAAAAAACACTTCTTTATTAGCAAAATATGCACCTACAAAATCTACTTTTGATTCAAAAATTGAATTACTAAAATCTGTAACTCCACGGAATTCACAATTAGATGCAATAATCTCCGATTTGAAAATGCAGTTTTTTAGACTCAGCCCTCTGACAAAACAGGTTTTAATAAAATCTTGTTCATTTCCGGCGCCTGACATTATTATCTTTCCTGTAAAAGTGCAATTAATAAAACACAATGATTGCTCAAGATAACAACATTTAATGTTCATATTCTCTTTACTGGGATTTTCCAAAGTCCTAAAATCAATATCCCCCTCAATAACGGCATTTTCAACATAAATATCTTTACCGGAATTTATTTCTTTAATTATTTCTTTAGCAGGAATATTATTAACAGAAGTATCGCTATCATTACCAGAACTACTGCATGACAGAAATCCAAAAACAATTAGAAAAAGTAATAAACTCTTTATACTTTTTTGCATATTTTTTTAGTTTCCAATACTAATTTTACTATTACAAATTTAATAAAATTTAATAATATAAAACTGCTGTTAATTAATTTTATAAACAGATTTCCAGTTTTTCAATTATTATGCCGAAAAATTTAATGATGATTTAATAGTAACCTATATCTCTTTTTTCCACAAAAACAAGGACATTCATATTCGTTATTGTACGTTGAATCCAATTCCCATTTTCATCATAAACAGATTGGTATTGAAGTGATTCTATAATATCTCCAAATTCATTGAAATGGTCTCTGCCCGCTTCATGATTTTCGCTATCGTAATAATATACAAACTTTTCCCCCTTGCCTCCTTTTTCAATTGACTGAAACATTTCAACCAAATTCCCAGCATCATCGTATTTTTTTGTTATATAATTTAATGGAGTTTTAGACTTTGTATCAAATTGCTCAACTTCAATAACTCTTCCTTTTTCATCAGTTTTATAATAGGATTTTGCTATTTGTTTTCCTTTATCGTTATAAATCAGTTGCTTAGTTATAAAACCATTATTATCATACTTATTAATTTTCTTATCACGAAGAACAGAATCCTGATTAAAGCTAAGTAGCTTTTTCAAATTCCCATCTTTATCATAAATATACTCATTTCGAGAAATTAGAAAATCTTCTGAGCCATACGTTTCCATAGTAGTAATATTACCTGAATTGTCATATATAATTTTGCTCCTTTCTGCCAATGCATCAAAATTTATTTCAGAATTAAAAATATAAAATTTCGATCGTTCAATACTTTTTATTTTAGCCTTGCTATCTGTTTGCTCCAATCTGTCGTTAACATCAAAACATATTTTCTCAAAAGAATTTACAACCCCAAAAACAAAATCAGAAGACAAAATCAAGAATAATGATATTGTAAAAAATATAATCTTTTTTTCCATAGCAGATAAATAATTATTAGCTTCAAATATAGCAAAATTTTAAATAAATTCATAAAAAAACTAAAATGTTAACATTTTATCGCAACATATTAAGCCAAACAACTGTTTATTAGTTATATTTGCAGATGTTGAATATGGCAAATTTATTTATCATAGCCGGATGTAACGGAGCAGGAAAGACTACTGCTTCTTATTCTTTATTGCCCGATATGCTTAATTGCCATGAATTTGTAAATGCTGATGAAATTGCAAAAGGTCTTTCTCCTTTTCAACCCGAAAAAGCCTCAATCGATGCTGGAAGAATTATGCTGCAAAGAATTAAAGAACTTATAGTTCAGAATACTGATTTTGCAATAGAAACGACCTTGGCATCAAAAACCTATGTTAAATTTATTCAAAATGCCAAAGAAAAAGGATATTTTGTTACTCTAATATTTTTTTGGCTTAGTTCACCTGAACTGGCAACACAAAGAGTTAAAAACCGTGTCGAAAATGGCGGACATAATATTACTGAAGAGGTGATATACCGAAGATACAGGTCAGGACTCAGAAATTTAAATAAATTATATCTTGATATTGCTGATTTTTGGATGATCATTGACAATTCTGTAATCCCTTATAATTTAGTTGCAGAAGGCATTAAAAACGATTATTCAAAAACATATAACGATGAAGTGTTAAACAAAATTATTTCAATATGAACAAGGAACAAATTGCTGATTTGAAAATAAAAATTCTTAAAGGTATTGACGATGCCTATATTAAACTCCTTGAAACAAAGATTAAAGAAGACGGAGAATTAGTTGTATCCAAAGATGGCAAAGTGCATTTAATAAAAGCTAAGGAATTATTCGAAAAGAAGTAAAACTTCATTTAATATTTATGAAATTAACCAAGTTTTTGCCGGCAATAATTCTAATAATTGCCAGCTTTTCAGCCTTTTCACAATTCCACAGACAGGAATCCCAATTGTATTTTCCCGATATAAAGGGTTACAAAACATTAAAATGTGATTTTCACATGCATACTGCTTTCTCAGATGGACAAGTTTGGCCTGATTACAGAGTTTTTGAAGCTATACATGACGGACTTGATGTTATTGCAATAACAGACCATATAGAATACAGACCTCATTTTGAGGATTTGCCTGCAGACCATAATCGTTCATACGAAATTGCAAAAGAAACAGGAGATGAATATGGTATTGTTGTCATTCATGGAGCCGAAATAACCCGCGATATGCCTCCGGGACACTTAAACGCTTTGTTTATTACAGATGCAAACAAATTAGATGTCGAAAATGTCGAAGATGCTGTTGCAGAAGCTATTAATCAGGGAGCATTTGTTTACTGGAATCATCCTTGCTGGAAAGCACAACAACCCGATACCGTTGTTTGGTTCGATATACATACCACCCTTTATAACAAAGGATTTATACATGGTATCGAAATTGTTAACTTCAATCTGTTTTGCCCCGAAGCATTTAAATGGGCTATCGAAAAAGACTTGACATATATGGCAGGCTCTGACGTTCATTCTACTACTCAAATGAGCAAATTTGAAAAACACCGTCCAGTAACTTTAGTATTTGCAAAAAATAAAGACGAAAAATCAATTCATAAAGCATTAAAAGACAAAATGACTTTGGTTTATTATAACGAATCAATGTATGGAGATGAAAAATTACTTTCTGAACTTCTCGACAGATGCCTTATAATTAAAAAGGTTTATGATAAAGATAATAATATTATGATATTTGATATTACAAACATATCGTCTGTGCCGGTAATTTTAGAATCAGATTTTTCACTACCACGCAGAACTGTTCCCAAAAGCCTGACAATAGAAGCAAAATCAAATATACATTTCCATGTTGATCTTTCAAAAGGGGATTTTAAAAGCATAAACTTTAAAGTTCTTAATTTCATTTATGATATTGATCAAAATTTAAGTTTTCAATTACAACTGTAATTGAAAACTTAAAT
>DAOOPK010000162.1:0-4811 GCA_035388205.1 Bacteroidales bacterium | reverse complement strand
GTTTACCGTATCTTACATGCAGGATACTCCTCATTTTATTGTATTTGCTATAGTAGATTCCTACAGGTACTATTTTTATATTCAAATTAAAGTCATTCTTTTCTTCTGCTAAGAAAGCGAGTCTAGGGATGCCTTTTTTAAAATCGAGTAATCTTCTTTTATCAGTATGTCTTGCTTCGGGAAATAAACCGACATTTTGACCGCTTTCCAGAACTTTTACTGCAACATTAAATGTTATATCATTGTTTGTCAAATTTTCTTTTCCATCTCTGATCCTGAAAACAGGAAGAATTTTTAGAAATAAAAGAAATTTAGCTATTAGTTTATTTTTAAAAATATCAGCTCTTGCAAGAAAAACAATTTGCTTATTACATGTAAAAAGAACCGCCAGTGGGTCCATCAAGGCATTTTGATGGTTTGGTGCAAAAATTATTGGTGTATTTTTAGGAATGTTCTCAAGTCCTTCGACAACAATATTTTTGTAGAACAAACGATGCATAGAAATAACATAAATACTGCAAAATGCCCATAGTTTTGAGTATTTATAAAGATTCTTATATTTATCTAGACCGTCTTTCTTCGCCATATTGTTGAAATTGTTAAACCAGATAAAATATGCCAAATTCCCCACCATGCTGTTACTATCATCATTCCTCCCAATGCAAGGTCTTTTGGGAAAATCTTAGGATTGAAAAGTAAAACCAAACCCAGTCCACTGTTTTGAATACCGGTTTCAATTGAAATGGTTTTACAGTTCTGGTAGTTTAATTTGAATAGTTTGGCAAAACCATATCCCGAACCAAGAGCAATAGTATTGTGGATAAAAACTATTAATAAAATCCATGAAATATACTGTACAAAATATGTGTAGTTGTTAGCAAACATCATTACAACCATACCCATAAAAAATATGAGAGAGAATGCTTTTATCGGTTTTTTGATTTTATCTGTGAATTTGGGCAAATAATGATTTGTTAACATACCTAAAAAAATCGGAATTCCTAAAAGAATTAAAACTGCAACAAACATATCAACGGGATTAATACTTAATTCTCTTAATAATTGATTGTGGGACCAGGGGCCTAATATTTTGTATAATTTCCCATAAATGTAAAAATTAAAAGGCGTTAAAAATAATGCTAAACTTGTTGCGATAGCTGTCAAAGATACTGACAAAGCAGGATTTCCTTTTGCATGAGTTGACAAGAAATTTGAAATGTTTCCACCCGGGCATGCCGCAACTAAAATCATTCCCATAGCAACGCCAACTGTTATGTTGTTCCAAAAAGCCAGAACAAGTATAAGTGTTAAAAGTGGAAGTATTAGGAATTGTGCCAAGAAACCTATTATAACAGGTTTTGGGTTTAAAAGTAAATCTTTAAAATGTTGAATTTTAATTTCCAGTGCAACTCCAAACATAATTACAGCAATAGCGATATTTAACACTAATAATCCACCCTGACTAAAATTCAGGTTCGCAGAATCCATCGCCTTTAACGCCTCGAACATACAAAATGTTTTTACAAAGATAATAATATTGTTTAAAACGATTAAAGCATTAAAACTAAATAAATGGAAGTGATTTAAATATAGTTTAAAATTTTGGTTATCTTTGAATAATTATTTAAATGATGAAAGAAAGAGAAATATTAATAAGGTTTAAAGAATATAAACCTGAAGAATTGATTCCTGAAGACAAGAGCCTTGTAAATATTGCTATTGAATCAGCCTCTAATGCTTATGCTCCATATTCACACTTTAGAGTTGGCGCAGCAGTATTGTTGAGTAATGGTTTGGTAGTTAAAGGCAATAATCAGGAAAATGCAGCATATCCGTCTGGCTTGTGTGCTGAAAGAGTTGCTATGTTTTATGCTAACGCAAATTATCCCGAATCATCGGTTGCAGCGATTGCTGTTGTTGTTGTTGATTCTGAAGGAAGAGTAATTGAACAAAATATATCTCCATGTGGTTCATGTCGCCAAGCTTTAGCCGAAAGCGAAATGAGATTTGAAAAACCAATCAAAGTGTTATTGACATCAAAAAAGTCTGTTTTAATTTTTAACTCAATAGAGGATTTATTGCCTTTAAGTTTTAATCAGGGAGATCTCGGACTTTCAAAGTGATTTTTTTAAACTTATCAGTTTTTTTAGCAGGTTTTCCATTAAATCCAATTTTAGCATATTTGCTCCGTCAGATAAGGCTTTTGATGGTTCAGGATGCGTCTCGATAAACAACCCGTCTGCACCAACAGCTATGCCCGCTTTTGCCATAAATTCTATCATTTCAGGTTGACCACCTGTAACTCCCGATCTTTGATTAGGTTGCTGCAGACTATGTGTAACATCTAAAACAACCGGATATCCGAATTCTTTCATTTTCGGTATGCTTCTGAAGTCAATAACAAGGTCCTGATAGCCGAAAGTAGTACCACGTTCAGTCAGCATTACATTATTATTACCTGCATTTACAACTTTCTGAGCTGCATATTTCATAGCTTCAGGTGATAAAAACTGTCCTTTTTTTATATTAACGTATTTTCCTGTTTTAGCGGCCGCTATCAGTAAATCCGTTTGACGACATAAAAATGCAGGAATTTGTAATATATCGGCAACATGAGCTGCCATTACGGCTTCTTCGGGTAAGTGAATATCTGTACAGATATGAATACCAAGGTCGGATTTGACTTTTGATAATATCTTAAGTGCTTTTTCGTCTCCTAATCCTGAGAAGGAGTTAACACTACTTCTATTTGCTTTACGATACGATGATTTAAAAATCAGTTGAACGGAAAGTTTGTTACAAATTTCTTTTAGTTTTTCTGCTGTAGTAAAAGTAATTTCTTCGTTTTCTACAACGCAAGGTCCGGCAATCAGAAAGAATTTATCAGTATGATGAATTTTAAAATCTATCATTTAATATTTTTAGCAAAAGTAATAACAATTATGTAAATATGTTATGCAAGTTTTATTAATATATGACAGTAACAGTTCCTGTATATTTTTTCTTGTTGTTTCGGGTATCTAATACATATACATAACTGCCTGCAGGAACAAACTTGCCATTATATTTACCATCCCAGAATGGGTCTCCGTATTCGGCTTTATACATTGTTTGTCCCCAACGATTATAAACCCAGAGAATAACATCAGAGAATATTTCCCAACCATGAATTTCCCAAGTGTCATTTATTTCATCACCATTTGGAGTAAATGCTGAAGGGATTTTAATGCAATCCACAGGAGTATCTTCAAGAACAAGGTCTCCAAGGCTTAGAACACAATCATTGGAGTCTGTAATTTCAACAAGATAAATGCCTTCAAATAATCTCGTAATTGCACAAGTATCAGAGAAAAACTCTCCAAATCTGTATTGGTAAGGGACAACTCCACCGTAGGTATTAACAATTATTTCGCCATCATTATTGCCTATACAGCTTGGATCAATAAGTACATAATCAGCGGTAAGCGCAGCAGGTTGACTTATAATAAGGCTTGTGTCAGATTCGCAACCAAAATTATCAATGACTTTCGAAGCATAAGTTCCTGCTTGTAGTCCGGTAATGTTTGAACCAGAAAAAGGCTGCAAACCAAGATAACTAGTATAAGTATATGGACTGACACCGCCATTAGCTTGTAATAAAATTGCCCCATCACTAAAATTATAGCATGTAATATCTCTTACTATAGCGTTAAGGCTTAGTCCAATTGATGCCTCCTGAATGAAAAATTCTTTTGTTAAAGTACAATTATGATCATCAGTCACTGTAACAATATAATTCCCGGGACCAAGATCAGTTAATGAGGTTCCTGAATAAGAGTTATTCCATAAACTTAAATATGGAGATGTTCCGCCGGATATATGAATACTAATCGAACCATTTTGTTCTCCTTTACACCTAATGTTATTAAATTCGGATTCAACAACTAATTGCGAGGGAGAGTTCAGATTGACATATTCTACAACTGAACAGTCATTATTATCAGTTACAGTATACCCAAAATTTACATTTGCTGGAATATTATTATTGTTAAATGAGGTTGATTGATCCTGCCATAGAATTGTAAGAGGTGGAGTCCCTCCAAATGCTGTTACACTTGCACTAACCGGATCTCCATAACATCCTGCATTTATTGAAGTAGCAGTAATGCTGATTTCTGAAGGTTCTGTCATTGTAAAGCTGCCTATACCGTAGCATCCGTTGAAATCAGTAACCGTGTAAGCATAATTTCCGGGAGATAGATAATTCTGAGTGAAACCATTCAAATATGAAGGATTCCAAGTAATATTATATGGCGTTGTTCCACCAGTGGCAGTTACAACTGCAAATCCGTCATTATTTCCAAAACATCTGATATTACTAAATGAAGACAGATTCAACTGTAATGATGGGGGCATAGTAAGGGTTCTGTTTGCCGAACTTGTACAACCATTTGCATCCGTAACTGTGACATAATATGTACCTACACTAAGATTGCTGATAGTTTGAGTTGTCTGAATAGGAGATGTACTCCAATTGTATATATAAGGACTGCCTCCTCCGGAAGGATTTGCAGTAAGAGAGCCATCGCTGACGCCATTACATGTTATCGGGTCTTCTGTAATACCGACTGATAGATTTACAAATGTAACATCAGCAGTGGCACTTGCAGAACAACCCTGATTATCTGAAATTGTTAAGGAATATGTCCCTGATGAAGAAACAGTAAATGTGGGTGTCGTTGCATTGTTTTGCCATAAGAAGTTTACTCCAGTAACATTGGGATTAATTACAAAAGGAGAGCCATTACAGATAATTGTATCATTAATAAAAT
>DAOOPK010000161.1:0-4878 GCA_035388205.1 Bacteroidales bacterium | reverse complement strand
ATGCGGTTCCTGCAGAAGAGACAGCTGAAGAGGAAGGCAGTGACGAATATGATTATATGAATGACTATTTTAAGTGGGAATTTACAATTGAATTCGAAGCAAACGTAAAAAAATATGACGTTCAGAACGATACTGCTGTAAGCATAAGTGATAATAAAAAGATATTCGTTGAGAGCGGTAATATTTTTAATATTCCGGAAAAGGAATCTAAATGGGTGTTTAAAACGAAATAATTATTTCTTTCCCCACCTATTTATTTTTTGGTTTATATCTAAATGATCAATAATTCTGTGAATAACGGAATTAACAATATCATCAATACTTTTAGGATTTAGATAAAAAGAAGGAGAGGCAGGAAAAATGGTGCCTCCCGCCAAACAAATCAACTCCATATTTTTTATATGAATCAAATTCAGTGGAGTTTCTCTAATTACCAAGAGCAACCTTTTTTTTTCTTTAAGTATAACATCTGCAGATCGACAAATAAGGTTTTCAGACGTCCCATGAGCAATTCTACCTAATGTTCCCATACTACAAGGAATGATTACCATTGCATCAGCAGTTGAAGAACCGGAAGCAAACGGCGCAAAGAAGTCATCATTTTCAAAAATCCTTACAGGTAAATTTTTGTTTAACTCTTCTTTATTCTCGTGTATAAAAACTTTTTTACCTATTTCAGAAAAGATAATATCAATAACAAGATTATTTACGTTTTTTAATTCGCACAAATAATCAATTAGATATTTGGCATAAATAGAACCAGAAGCTCCGGTAATTCCAATTACAATATTAAAAGGTTTATTACTCATCAGAATTCATATTTTATGCTAAAACTCATATTGTGATTATATTGTCCCCTGTTAACCCAATAAACCTGTCCACCCGGATGTTCTCTTATAGGAAGAAGAAAAAATGTATATGAAAAACGCCAATAAACCAACCAATGAGGATTCAATCTGTAAGAAAGTCCCAAATGGTTGGCAATTTCGTATTTACTAAAGGCTTTTGCGAGAGGGTCAACACTTCCGTTTATTTCCTCCTCACTATGCAATAAATAGGAGTACGACAAACCTAATTCAATAAAAAGATCATTTGGGAAATCAAAATTAAAAAGCCCGGGAATTCCAATTGATTTAATTTTGTAATTAATCATAAATGGTAATTCGATATAATCAAGACTTAGATTATACACTCTGGTAATATCATGATATTGATTTTTCTGCACTTCTGTGCTGCCTTTTCTTTTATATTCCAATCCAAGAGATGCTCCCCATCTGTCATTAAAAGTATTTCTTACGTAAAAACCAATCAAGGGGGATATTTTGTGATATCCTCCATAATTATCTCCATCTACTTGAGAAATAGTGGTGCCGGCTATCACCCCTCCATAAAAGGATTGTCCGAAAACGGGAGACAAACAACAGAATAATAAAATATATAAAACTGCTTTTTTCATTATTCGACTAGATGTGTAACCTCTGCTTGAAGTATTTCTTTGGTTTCGTAATCATATACAAAAGCGACAATGGAACAATTTTCCGTTTTCCAGTCAGAGCCAGATTTTAATGAATATGATTTTTGCAAAACATCTCCATTTACGGTTTGGTTTGTGTTGTCTTTGATAATTTCACCGAAATTACCGTTAAAGTCTCCCCGAAGAACATGATTATGTTCGTAATTTTCAATATCATCATCAGCAAGAGAATAATCTTTTTGCCATTCAATAATATTGTCTTCAACTATCAGCACAACTAATGACAATTTACGATTGTTATTTATATTTGTGGTTATTTCAATATCAGCCGATATTAAACTATCTACTGATGAAAAAGCAGGATTAATAGTAATAAGATACTCAGGAAAAGATGAAATAATCTTTGCGATTTCTGTTCCCCATGCTGTATGCGGCGACAAAACATCAGACGACAGATTATTTACCAGACCTACAGGCAATGTTAACTCCCCATAAAATCCAAGTTCAGAATCTCTGCCACCAAGAAAATCGCCAATATCTGTTCTGAAATCATAATGATATTGAGCAGTAGTATCAGGATTTGTTACACGTGCAAAAGATGTACAATGAATGGCAACAGGAACAATTGCATCTCCATAAATATCAATGAGATTATCAATAGTTTCGTGTGCTCTCGGACAATTACCGCACTTATGCCCTGTAAAATCATATATAATTATTTTTCTACCATTCCAGACAATTTTGCCTTCTTTAATAAAAGGTTCTTCTATTTTATCACAAGACTGAACAGCCATAGTCAGTATAACCAGTATGATAGCAAAATATTTCTGTTTTTTCATGATTACAAAATTAAAAAGTTGATGAAATTGATAATGAGATACCATTCGATGCCGGAACGTTTCGGCAAACACCTCCAATACACATTACGCCTGCTCTTTGTTTGCCGTATGTAAGTTGTATTCTGCTGCCACCATGAACATAGCCGAAACCTACATTTAAGTAATGCGGTCTTGTTTCAGGGTCAGGATTGCCATAGTTCCAGTTATCAAATACAGTAAAAAACCAATTTGGAATTGATAATTCAACTAATCCCAACCCCCAATTTCCATCGTCCTGTTTGGTGAACATACCCTGAAATTCTGTTTTTAGTGCTACAACATCAGTAAATTTGTAAGTCATATCTGCAATGGCTATACTTGCCAGAACATCATCGTGGCCACTTACTCCCCTAAGAATATTGTAGTTATACAACAAATTTACATAAGAAAGATTTGTATATATTTTTTTATTCCATTTCTTCGAGATTTCAATATTTATGTCCTGAAAATAAACCTCATCTCCAATTGAAAAAAAGCTTGTATTATATCCCAAAGTGCCTGCTGCTGAAATCGGAATTGTATCATTAATCTGTGTCTTTTCAATTTCGTGTACACGAGAATAATTTATTGATACGGTTGTGCCATATTTACCACCCAGTTTACTGCCTTTTTTTATTTTATACATTATTTCGGCTTTTGCACCCCATTCCCCGTTAGGTTGACTTGCATAAGGATAAAATGCAGGTAATGTATAAATGTGATTTCTTGTTATTTCTGGTAATAAGTTAATGTTTAAATCGGTCAGAGATGAATTTCTATCCGAGCGGAATGACATATTGTCAACCCATTTTGTACCTAAAATTATTCCCAGTCCTTTTTGCGAATAAGTAGCATTAACTAAAAATGCCTGTCCTGGTTTAAAAATAAAATTGTTGTCTGCCGAAGGGTCGTTTATCTTATAAGCATATTCCGATAAAACAGCAAATCCTTTATAACTAATATTTACCCTTCCCGCACCTGTTCCCACATTAGATGGTAAATAATAGATAGGATTTTCTTCCTTTTGATACTTGCTGACAAAACTCCCACCCAAACTAAATCTTAAACTACTTTCTGAAAATGATTGAAACAACTCATTAAACTGAATTTCTGTGTCAAAACCTCTGACTGTACCGGGTCCCAATTCCCAATAAAACCTTTGCTTACCTATCAATCCTTTCATGTAAATTCCGGCAACCGGATTGTATTTTATCCTGAACCCGTTCAGTGCATTATCAACTCCCAGCATTTTTTCTTCATAGGACCTTAAAACGATTCCGTTTCCAAATTGTTCGTAAAAGTTACCGACTGTAATCTCCAGATTGTCGGTACTGAACATTGCCCATTTATATGGAATGCCTATACCGTCGTTTCTCCCTCCGGTATTAGGATATCCAAGCAGCGAGTTCATGTATCCTTCGTATCTGAAACCGGCAGAAAATTTACCAAGAGTATAGGTAAAATTCGCCCATGAATTTGCAAGTAGTTTTTCATCAACGGCACTTGCACCAATCTTTTTATCTTCTATATAGTACTGTACTTCACTTTGAAAATTTCCGTTGATTTGTCCATAGTTATTTTCCTGAGCACAAACAGAAAATATTCCTAAGCCAAAAAGACCCAGGAATAAAATGGTAATTTTTTTCATGTCTGAATTATGTTTTATTGTAGAGATTGTCCTTTCGCGATTTTTCTGATTTTTTCAAAAACTTCTGTTTCGTCTCCCTGTAGATAGGATGTGTGTTGCCATACGACTTTTCCTGTTTTATCAAGCAGAAATGTGTGTGGAACGTTGGTAACATTCATGGCACGTTTAAAGTCTCCATTTGGATCAAGATAAACATCGAACTCCCAGCCTCGAGCATTAACAAAAGGAGCTACAGAACTTGTACTACGTGCATCATCAGTAGAGATTGCAATAATTTTAACGCCTGTTTCTGATATAAGATCATCATACTCCTCACTAAAAGCAGTTAATTCCTGAATGCAAGGTTTACACCAGGTTGCGAAAAAACTTACTAAAACAGGTTTTCCTGTATTAGTTGTTATTGTCCTAGTATTTACTGTTCTACCCTCTAAGTCCTTTATCTGTACCTGTGGAATTTCTTGTGAGAATAAAGAAAATGACATTATTCCCAGAACAAAAAGCAGTAATAGATTTTTCATAATATCAATCAATAAATTTTTGCAAAAATAATTAAAACTCCGTTCTATTAGCAACAATTAAACCAAAAATAAAAAACAGCCCTAAAAGAGGGCTGTTTTTTAAATATCATGTTATTTTATAATAACTAGTTTATGATTTTCAATTGTATTGTCCTTATTAATACTAACGAAATAAGTTCCTGCATTAAACTGTGAAATATCAATCTTATTATATTCCTGAGCATTATCAAGACTCATTACAACCTGTCCCAGATTGTTTAAAATTCTGATGTTTGCCCCAGTAACAAAATTAATATTTAGTTGATCATTTGCAGGATTTGGGAAAACTTGGGTTTTTAAGTTCAGAACTCCTTCGACATCAGTAGGAGTAGTAGTTATCTG
>DAOOPK010000160.1:0-4955 GCA_035388205.1 Bacteroidales bacterium | reverse complement strand
TGGCTAAAAATAGTAAATATTTAATAAAATAGAAACTTGCATTTAGTAATTGTATTTAGAATTTAGTATTGGGGTTTTGGCGGGAAGTTTGGCTTGGGCGGGCTCTTAGCGTTGGTGAGCTCCAAACTTCATGACAAAACCTCGCTAGAGACGACTAAAATATGATATTTATTTAAAGTAATGATAGCTCTACGCCCAACGCCCCATGCCCCATGCCTTTCCAGAAACACTTCCTTTTATTTTATTTTCACAAAAATGTGCTTGATATGGGTGTTTTCAACCTCTCTTTCGTCAATTATAAAATGTTTTTTTAGTGATTTGAACAAAGGAGTTATTTTTGAAAAACCATAATTTCTCGGGTCAAAGTCAGGTTTTTTCTTGATAATTAATGCACCAATTTCAGCCATAAAAACCCATCCGCTTTCATCCGCAAGGTCTTCAACACTTTTCTTAAGAAGTTCTATAAGATTAGGACTTATTTTTTCGTACTGATTTTGTTTAATATCCGGAGATTTTATTTCAGTTGTATTTATCACGACCGAGGAACTCGGTTTACTAATAATTTCGATATAAATAAATTTATCGCAGGCAACAATAAATGGATTTGGAGTTTTCTTCTCTCCTATTCCTATTACCAGCATACCAGATTCACGCAAACGAGTCGCAAGTCTTGTAAAATCACTATCACTCGAAACTAGACAAAAGCCATCTACTTTTTCGCTATGCAGAATATCCATTGCATCAATTATCATCGCGGAGTCTGTTGCATTTTTTCCTTGAGTATAGCTGTATTGCTGTATCGGAGTAATAGCATGTTCGAGCAAAGCAGGTTTCCATCCCGATACTGTCGGTTTTGTCCAGTCTCCGTAAATACGTTTTATGGTGGGTACTCCTAGTTTTGTAATTTCATCAAGCATACCGGTGATATTTGAGTACGGAATATTGTCTGCATCTATTAGTACTGCTAATTTTAAATCTTTTCTTTCTTTCATTTGATTACTATTTTGTTTTTATTGCCACGAAGACACGAATGCACAAAGATACACTAAAATTTTTATACTAATTGTTTGCCGTTAAGATATTGCCACGAAAGCATTAAAACACTAAATTACACAAAATATTTATATTATTATTTTCTTTTTTAGTGGGATTTTGAGCTTTTGTGATTTAGTGGCTAATCTTTCTTTGTGACCTTTGTGTCTTTGTGGTTAGTTTTCTTAGTGTCCTCTGTGTTCCTTCGACTTAGCCAGTGCCACGCTCTGTGGTTTTATTTCTCTACTCACCTCTGCGGGTATCTAGGGGTCTCCGCGTAAAATTTTCTTAGTGCAACTTCGTGCTTCCTTTGCGTGACTTTGTGTAACCTTTTACTTTGTGTCCTCTGTGGTTAATTTATCTTGTGACTCGCTTTGCACAAACAATATATCCGATTCCGTTAAATTTAATATTTATTAAAACTTAAATAAGCATAATCATTAAAACCAGCATTCTCATCAATATTGTGGTACATTAAAATCATCGAGCAAATATAAGTATTTAGTCTTTATTTAGGCAGGTGTTTAATTAAATATCTATAAATGGTAAAAAAGCTTGGGCGCTAGGTGCTCCACGCTCCATGCCCCATGTCCATGCAATAAAGTAATTATTCTAACAGAAGGCTGTCAATTACAAACACATAATCTTCGATTATTTTAAGTTCTTTTGCGGTTTCACAACCATTAAAACCATTTATATCCTCGTAGGTAATCTTTTCTCCGTATTGTATCAGAAAATCTTTAGCAATCGGCAGATATGACCAGTGCCATTTTTCTTCGTTATAACCGGTTTTTCGTCCTGCGGTATAAACCTGATAAAATCCATAATCAGAAGCATTATCTATCAACCACTGATATGAATACTTACCTTCATCAGTTTCGTAGTAATATAATTTTGTACTCATGAGATCAACATCAGTTCCCCAATGATGTCGCGAAGTACCCGGCATTGCAAGATAATTAAGAACATTGCCGGCAACTGATATTGGATTTGAAGAGTTATAATAACGTTGATTCCACAACCATTTTTGTGTATCAAAACTTCTGAAAGCTGACACTATTCCTAAATGAACGCCATCTTTTTCTGCTGCTTCGTACATTGCAATAAAAGGCTTGAGTACATCTTTATGTATGTATTCTTTTCTCATTATGCAGTATTTCGAGGGGACTTCAACAAACATAGAATCTTGTTCAGGATTTATTTCCCCCATAAGATATTCTTTTGAAATATGATTATATTCTGAAGTAATAGAATCTTGCTTAACTGTATCAACTACATTGATATGAGTGTTTTTGTTGTTTTGTGCTTCACTCTTATTAGATATCTCTGAACAAGAACAAATGCTCAGGATGATAAAAATATTGATTAGAAAATATTGCATTAATTATTTATGAAATTGATGATTTTCTCAAATATACTTTTAGTATCCAAACCGTATTTTTTTAGTAATTCTGCAGGACTTCCTGATTCGCCGAAACAATCGGGCATGCCAATTATTTTTAACTTAACCGGACAATTTTGAGATAAAACTTCAGCAACCGCCGAGCCAAGACCGCCAAATATTTGATGTTCTTCAAGAGATACAACTTTTCTTGTTCTTTGTGCTGCTTTAATAATTGCTTCACTATCAATAGGTTTGATAGTGTGTATATTTAAAACAGATGCCGATATACCAAGTTTTTCTAATTCTTCAGAAACAATTAAAGCGGTGTAAACCATCGAACCAGTTGCGATTATGCTAATGTCTTTTCCTTTTCTAAGTATTTTTGCTTTACCTGCAACAAAATTATCCTCAGAATCTGTGAAGTTTGGAACAGGTTCTCTCCCATATCTTATATAGCAAGGTCCATCTATTTGTTTGATTGCCGAAATTGTTGCAAGTTTTGTCTGATTTTCGTCACATGGACTGAATACTGTCATGTTTGGTAAGGAGCGCATTACTGCAATGTCTTCCAAAGCCTGATGAGTAGCACCATCTGGACCAACCGAAATACCGGCATGTGCTCCACCAATAATAACATGAAGATTATTGTAACAAATGGAAACTCTTATCTGGTCAGCCGATCGCATCGAGGAAAAAACTGCATAAGTTGAAAAAACCGGAATTTTTCCCGATAAAGCAAGCCCAGCTGCAACACAAGCTGTATTTTGTTCAGCAATACCTAGCGAAAAAAAACGTTCGGGAAATCTATCCTTGAAAAAATTCATGCCAACAGAATTAGTTATATCGGTTCCCAAACAAACTATATCTTTATTTTTTTCACCAAGTTCGGCTAGAGCTTTTCCAAAGCCGTTTTTCATCGGACTAAGATAATTAGGTGTAGTCATAAAATTATAATTTATTGATCCTCAGCATACCATTCTGCAAACGAAGTCGCTGTTTCATAAAGTTTTAACGAATATAACTCAATGCCCGAAGGTAAAAGTATGTTTATCATTTTGGCAAAGTGAATAACCATGTTCTCTGCAGTTGGTTGAAAATCTAAAATATGAATTCTTTTAAAAAGTTCATTTTCAGTTTTAATGTATTTTAAGTTTTCTTTTGAACTTAAAAGTATGCTGTGGTCATATTCGTCAATAATATGAGGTTTAATGATCTGTTTAAGTTCGCCGAAATCCATAACCATACCCAGTTTGGGAGATTCAGAATCTTTATTTATTAAACCTGTTATTGTAACATGTAATTTATATGAATGGCCATGAATATTACGGCAAAGGCCGTCATAATTATGAAGTGCATGGGCTGCTTCGAATTCAAATATTTTAGTCAACCTGATCCGGGTCATAAATTTTGTTTTTAAACAAACAAAATTACTCATTTTTTTGTTTTGACAATTTTTCATAATAATCGAGTGAAAGAGAAAAATGAAGAGATGTCATATCGAATAACCATTGTAAGGATTTAAGAAATTTTTACCATAATTTTTTACCATTAAACAAAAATCAAATTAAGATATTAAAAACAAAATCTTACTTTTGTTCTTTTAGTATATATGATGAAGTTTGATTTCATAACTGAATATATAAAGAAAGATTTAGATAGTCTTGAAAATTCTTTGGTAGAAATTGCTGACTCAAATGAGGAATACATTAAGGAAATACTGAAATTTATATTTGAGACCAAAGGAAAAAGAATAAGGCCTGCTCTGGTTTATACATGTTGCAGACTGTTTGGTAAAGTTAATAAATCAACTCATAATGCAGCTTTGGTTTTAGAAATGATGCATACTGCAAGTCTTTTGCATGACGATGTTGTTGACAGGGCATCTTTAAGACGCGGGAGGCAAACAGTTAATAGTAAATGGGACGATAAAACTGCCGTATTAGTCGGGGATTATCTGTTTTCAAGATCAATGAAAATTGCTACTGAGTTCGACGAAAACGAATTGTTAAAATTAATAACTCCTGTAATAGTAAACCTAAGCCTTGGCGAATTGCATCAAATGAATAATTCTATGCAATTTAAAGTTGATATTAATGAGTATTACAAAATTATTATTAACAAAACAGCATCTTTGATTTCGGTTTGTTGCAAAGCAGGAGCAGTATCAGCAGGAACAAATCAAGAAAATATTAAAAACATAGAATTATTCGGGGACATTCTGGGATTGATGTTTCAGATAAAGGATGATATTCTTGATTATGTTGGCAATGAGGAAACCGGAAAAGAAAAGGGTGTGGATATAAAAGAAGGTAAAATCACATTGCCATTTATACTTGCTTGGAATGATATGAATGACTTGGAGAGAGAGCAAATTGAAAATTACTGGAGAAATGTATCTAACGATGAAAGTCTTACAAAAATTATTATCCGGAAAGTAATAGAAAAAGGTGGTATAAGCAAAAGTGAACAAATCTTACAGGATATGAAATATAAAGCTTTAATATTTTTAAAGAATGCACCTAAGTCAGATGCAAGGCAG
>DAOOPK010000159.1:0-5007 GCA_035388205.1 Bacteroidales bacterium | reverse complement strand
TTATTGCTGCTGCACAAGAAGAAAGGTTTAGTCGTAAAAAACATGATTCCGAATTTCCAACAAATGCTGTAAAATACTGTTTAAACGAAGCGGGACTGACAATTGACGATATCGAAGGAGTTGTATATTACGAAAAACCATTTCTTAAATTTGAAAGACTACTCGAGTCATATTATCACTTTGCACCAAAAGGACTTACTTCTTTTGTAAAGTCTATTCCGGTTTGGATAAGAGAAAAACTTTTTATTAAATATGAATTGTATTCCCAATTAAAAAAAATCGGGAATTTTGACAGAAAAAACCTAAAACTGTATTTTTCTGAACATCACCTCTCCCATGCAGCCTCCGCATATTACCCTTCAGGGTTTGATTCTGCTGCAATTCTTACATTAGACGGTATGGGTGAATGGGCATCAGCTTCAATTGCTTGCGGCAAAACCGGTGAATTAAAAATAATAAAAGAACTACACTATCCCAACTCACTTGGATTATTATACTCAGCATTTACATATTTCTTAGGTTTTGTTGTAAACAGTGGCGAATACAAATTGATGGGACTCGCTCCTTATGGAATAGACGGCTCTGAGCAAACAGAAAAATATAAAAATACAATTCGCGAAAAACTTGTTGACATAAGACCAGACGGTAGTATAAAGCTTGATATGAAATATTTTGGCTTTGCTACAGGTCTGAAAATGATTAAAACAAGAAAATGGGAAAATCTGTTTGGCATAAAAAAAAGAGAGCCCTCCGAGTCAATTTCACAACAGCACTGTAATATGGCACTTGCCATTCAGCAAATTACAGAAGAAATTGTTCTGAATATGGCCAAAGAAGCAAAAAAACTTACAGGTGAAAATAACTTATGTTTAGCCGGAGGTGTAGCTCTTAATTGTGTCGCAAATTCTGTTATTTTAAGTTCTGGACTTTTTGAAAAAATTTTCATTCAGCCTGCTTCCGGAGATGCCGGTGGGGCTTTAGGAGCTGCAATGGCTTATGCTTATATGCATCAAAAAATACCATTCACAGCCTCTGAATCGGATAAAATGAAAGGAGCATTTCTTGGTCCTGAGTTTTCTGATTCTGAGGTATTAAAAACCTTAAGAAAATACTCTGCCGATTATAAATATTTTGAAAATAATGATGATTTATTCGGATATACAGCCAAACAACTCTCCGAAGGAAAAGTTTGTGGATGGTTTAGAGGCCGGATGGAATATGGTCCACGAGCTCTAGGAAACAGAAGTATTCTGGCAGATGCACGAAATTCCGAAATGCAGAAAAAACTAAATCTAAAAATCAAATTCCGCGAAGGATTCCGCCCTTTTGCTCCATCTGTTTTGTCAGAAGATACAAAAAAGTATTTTGACATTGAAGTTTCATCGCCATATATGTTATATACCGCTCCTGTCAACACCTCAATCAGAAATAAGTTGCCCGATGATTACAACGAAATGGAGTTAATGAAAAAATTATACACTCAAAGGTCTGTAATTCCTGCTGTAACTCATTGCGACTTTTCTGCACGATTGCAAACAGTTCACAAAGAAACTAATCCTAACTATCACGCATTAATTACAAAATTCAAAGAACTGACAGGTACAGGACTTATAGTCAACACAAGCTTTAATGTGCGAGGCGAACCTATAGTCTGCACTCCTGACGATGCTTTCAGATGTTTTATGAGAACCGAAATGGATATTTTGATAATGCAGAATTATGTTTTAATAAAGGAACATCAAAATATCAAACCGGAACTTTTTAAAGAAAAATTTAAACCCGATTAGTATGGAATTTTTAAAAGATATGTGGAATTTCTTAAAAGAAAGAAAAAAATATTGGCTTATCCCGATGATTATTGTATTACTTCTTGTGGGAATATTGATAATTTTCGGAGGGTCAAGCTCTGTAGCTCCGTTTGTTTACACTTTGTTTTAAAGCATGAAAATAATTAAAGATAGAAAAAGAAATCTGGCTGATTGCCTTGTAATAACTGCAGGTCTTATTATCGTAGGAATTATTACAAAAGAATCAGTGTTTTATTATGTTGCTGCAAGTTTAGGTCTTATTTTAGGTCTAATCCCTCAGTTAGCTTATTTTATTTCATTTGTATGGCAAGGGATTGGTATAATTATGGGTTTTATTGTTTCAAAAATAGTTCTGACAATTATTTTCTATTTCTTTCTTTTTCCGTTTTCACTATTACAAAAGCTATTTTCCAAAAACAAAGCAATATCAAGCAGAAAATCAGAATCATACTGGATTATCAAACCCGAACATCAAACCGATTTTACTAAACTTTGGTAAATGTCAAAGAAAAAAAGAATATTTCGTATTTGTGCAATAATTATTTACCTTAGTTTATTGATTATTCATATTGCAGTTTTACTGCTCGGAAGAACTTGGGTTTTGACAAGTTTGCTTTTCTATTCTGCCTTTGCTATAGGAATTGTTTGGCTAATTAAATTTCTATTTTTTAGAAAATCTGCCAAAGATTCATCCCCAAACAAGTTTAAGACAATAAAATATAGCATTTATATCAGCTTTGTATTAATTGTTATTTTAGATTTAGGCTTAAGATATTTCACTCCTAAATATCGTTCATATAGCGAAAACAATTATGGAATGTTCTACATTTCTCCATTTACAAATGGATTTAGAAATTTGAAAACGCTAATACTTTATGGAGAAAATATTTCCAAGACAATACATTATCCTACCAATATTTCAATAGTTTATAAAACAAAAGATTTTCAGTTTACCCATGACTACAACGAATATGGAATAAGGGAAAGGAAAAATTTAAAATCATTGACTGCAGGGAAAAAAGTCATTTTGACAATCGGCGATTCTTTTACCGAAGGCGTTGGCACTCATCAAGACTCGACCTGGCAGAGTTTTCTTGAGCAGAAAATCATAGAATCAGGTTTCGAGGAATATATTGTGATAAATGCAGGCATTTCGGATTCTGAACCTGTTACAGAACTGAAGCTCTACGAGACTTTACAGAAAGAACTTCGACCCGAAATAACTATCATCAGTCTTGGTTCCGGTGATATGCTTGATTTAATATTGAAAAATCCTGATAAACGCACATCCTACTTGACTGCACAACCATTTCAATACTATTTTTATTCATGGAGTTATATTTTCAGAGCTTTTTCGTTTGTAGTTTATGATAATCCTGAAATTTTTATGAACAATCAGGAATTGTACGGCAAACTGGTAAAATCATCAGATATTATTTACACACAGATTGACAAGCTACAAGAAAAACAGCTCTCCCAAAATGGCAAAACAATTGTATTTTTCTTCCCCGACTATAACGAATCTATAGAATTGCATTATAAATTCAAAGTATTTGAACAAATGATTGATAAACTTAAAACAGATGGAAATATCTCAGTTTGTGACATGCTTGATTATCATCGCCAAAAACAAGAATCAACAAAAGATTCATTAAAAAACTACTACTGGCCTACTGATGGACATATGAGGGTATCTGGATATAAATTATGGTCAGAAATATTGTATGAGCATCTGATTAACGCGGAGTATTTGAGAGAGAATGGGGAATAAAAAAATTGAATCATTAAACAAATTCTAGATCATAATGTATAATTTATTATACACTTAGTATAATTTCACAATTTACGGCAATCAGTTTAACATGCTGATATTCAACGTATTACCCCCCCCCCTCAGTTAAACACTGATTTTACCTTTTGTATAATTTAAATGTCGGTTAGTAAAATTATGTTAAATTTTATATTATATTTGTTGTTGAGGAATTATAATATCCCCGAACGTATTAAAGAGTAGAAGGTTTGCTGCCCTATATGCTTTAATTATTTGAAAAATTTGCATTGATACAGAAAGTGTTTTAACGAATATTTTAGTTTAATGAATTTTTTAATTTAAGAAAGGAGGTGAGATTGATAGAAATCAATTATTTATGATTTAATTAGCATTGTAAGACAATCCTAATTTTTAGTAAAAAGATTTTATTTGCTTTTCAGTGAATCAGCAAATATATTTTAGAGAGAATTAAAAAAGAGCAACACAGCCTAGACAAAAAGAACTGTGTTGCCCGAAAGTAAAACCGAAGTTTATACTTCACAAAAATAATAAAAATATGAAAATAGTTTTAGTTTTATTTTTGTTTTTTTGTTCAAGTGCATTTGGACAAACACCGGCAAAAGACCCACACTGGCAATTATTATGGCAGGATAATTTTACATCATTTGATTCAAATAAATGGGTTAAAGCTGAGAACTGTGATTTTAATGGTTCGCCACAACTATTTACTGCAGATAATGTTTACATCTATGCCGGCAAACTAAGATTCGATTTATTAGAGGAAGACGCGGAATGTAACGGTCCTCCTACGACTTATGTTTGTGGTGGTTGTTTTATATCTGAACATGGATACACATCAGGTTGGGTAAATTCCATAAATGATTATAAAATGGAATATGGATATATTGAAGCTAGAATACTATTCCCTTATGGTAATGGATTGTGGCCTGCATTCTGGTTATGGTCTGGCGACAGCAGATATGAAGAGATTGATATTGTGGAACTGTTCCCCGGAAAACTTGAAACCGGAAATAACATCTATAACGGACAAAGACATAACCAGTATGTAAATACTTCCCATGTACATTATGGAGTAACATCAGGTTCGGGTTGGGATACATTACATTTAGATTATATCTACCCTATAAATAATTATTTTGACTGGCATACTTATGCTTGTGAGTGGAGCCCTAATAAAATTATTATCTATGTTGATGGTGTTGTCGTAAACAATATTCAAAATCCACAAATTGGTGATCCAAAGTCCATCATTCTTGGAGTAGGCTTAAATGATCATTTTGAAAATGGTGAAATCATTCCTCCATTTACCGGTATTCCGGCAACAAAACTTGTTGATTATGTAAAGGTCTATACTCTGGACTCTGATTGCAGCAATGCTATCTGGACATGTAATTACGATTTTAGTAA
>DAOOPK010000158.1:0-5023 GCA_035388205.1 Bacteroidales bacterium | reverse complement strand
GAAGCTGCCTCCATCATAGTAAGTTCCGCCCATTGCTTTTGCCCAAACAAAATTGCCGGAGGCATCTAATTTTTGAATAAAAATATCGCGTGCACCTACCGATATCAGATTATAAGTGCCTTCTGAGGGGTCAAAATCTACTGTTTCAAAAAAATATCCGGTTATATAGCTATTCCCTGAGGCATCTGTGCTTATGGAGTAGCCAATATCATCGTAAGTTTCGCCCATTACTTTTGCCCAAACAAAATTGCCGGAGGCATCTAATTTTTGAATAAAAATATCGCCGCTACCTGCCGATGTTAGATTATAAGTGCTTGCTGAGGGGTCAAAATCTGCTGTTCCACTAAAACTTCCGGTTATATAGATATTCCCTAAGGCATCTGTGCTTATGGAGTTGCCACTATCATAGTCAGTTCCGCCCATTGCATTTGCCCAATCTAAATCTTGGGCAGTTCCTACGCTGTAATTTAATAAAATTACAGAAAAAACGATTGCTTTTAAAAGAAAAATTTTCATAATCTTTGGATTTTTTAATTTGTTAATATTTTTTTGTTTGAGATTTGATGGTTTTTATTGTTTTCAACGCCTTTCTAACCTTACCAAATTTAGCCAAAAGCTCACAGATATTACTGTTTTTCGTAGGGTTTGTGTAGTTTTTGTCATTTCTTTGGTGATGTTATTTCTTACAAATTTAAACTTATTTTATATATCCTGTCTTATATTTTATTATTATTTTTTGCCTTTTTGTAAATTATATCTATGCGGGTATTGGCAATTCTGTTATAAATTCTCTTTCTGAAACCACTGCAAAAGTTAGTAATCTCATTTATTTTGCTCCGTTTTTGTCTTTGATAATAGTAAATCTTACAATAGGTGAAGAGATTAGGTTCTCTACCATAATCGGATTAGTTATGATAATTGGAGGGATTTTGCTGCAAAAAGGAAACAAAAAAATATAAATTGATTGGTATTGATAAAAAGAAAAATAGGGAATAAGGTTGAGTGGTTTTTTTAAAGGGATTTAAAGCTTACAAGTAGCCAATATTATATCTTAATGATTTGATTTATTATTCCAAAGTCATGTTTACCGATAATCGTTCCCAGTACTTTGGCGCATACACAAAAATATCATCCGAAGTATATGGAACATTATCGGCTCCGGCATATACTTGTATAAGGTCATTATAATCAAAACTCATAGTAGCATGCATAGTTAAAGTTTCTCCTTCGCGAGTTTCAGGAATAGTAATCTCGTTATATTTATTGCTTCTGATAATAATTCCTCCCTGCCCCATTGGATCATCAATACTTTGTGGACTAGGTGCCGTCAAACCAGTTTTTATCACATAAGTTGAGTCCGTATTACCAAAAACATAAGAACCTGGTTTGGAATCAAATAACCTGTCTTTAACAAATGGCTTTTCATCTCCCTGAACTTTTAATCCGACCCTCCTTCCACCAATATCACAGTTGGAATTGGTCAGATAAGCAGTATCAAATTGTATTTCATACAAATTATATAACGTAGGTACATCAGCATATTGTGCCGGAAGGTCAAATTCCTGATAAAAATACATTGCAACAAAGAAAAACATATTGAATACAAATTCTTCACTGATTCTAAAATTTTCTAAATCAGGAGTGATATATACTGTACTGTTGTTTGTAAAATCTGCAAATCTTGCGGGATTCGACCATTCCATATTACCATTGGAATCAATAATATCTATACCATTGGTGGCAGCAGTATTCCCGATTTCCCAATTTATAAACCTCACATTCATAAATTTAATCATACTCCCCGAAGGGGTAATGCTGGTAATGTAATCTCCAAACTGAGTATAATACTCTTCCTGTTTGCTTGAGGAAGGTTTTAATGTACTTTTTTCATTAGTGCCTTTCTGACTGTCTGCATTTTTGTATGTCATTTTAACTATCAAACTCCCGCTATAATTATCACCTTTATGACACCCTACAAAAAGTAAGATAATCAATGAAAAATAAATTAAGTTACCTAGAGTTTTCATTCTGTAATTCGTCAGAATTTATCGTGCTGACACCGCACTTTTAATTAATTTATCAAAAATACTAAAAAATTTCATTAGGTGCATATAAAGTTCAACTTTCAGTGTTTTGTTAACCGTTTTTACACAAATATAATCATAATAAAACAAAACATAAATAATAGCTAAAAATTTCAAAAAATAGTTATAATAAAAATGGTAAATAAAACAAAGATAGACTATGTCGATTGTAACCTCAGATTTTAAAAAATGCTTTAATAAACTCATCAGCTTTCAGCAATCCAAAGCTCCCGTTTTTGGCTGATTCTTCATCATATCGCTTAACACTATCGGGTTTATATTCGGGATGAAAAATAATGAAAGGTATTGGGTCATGTGTATGAGTTCTCACTTCACAAGGTGTTGCATGATCAGGAAGAATGGCAATAGCAACTTTTTCGTTCATTTTAGAGGTTTCCTCTACGATATACTTAACGACTCTTTGGTCGAGATACTCAATTGTTTTTGTCTTTAATTCAAAATTACCTTCGTGTCCGGCTTCATCACTGGCTTCGATATGCAGATATACAAAGTCAACTTCTTTAAGTGCATCAACAGCAGCCTTGGCTTTTCCTTCATAGTTGGTATTGTACAGACCCGTTGATCCATCAACATGAATTGCCTTAAAACCGGCATATTTTCCTATCCCATAAAGCAAATCAACAGCAGAAATCACAGCTCCGGTTTTCCCATAAAGTTCCTGATAAGTTGACATTTCAGGTTTATACCCGGGCGACCATGGCCAGATTGAATTTGCAGGATCCTTACCTAAAGCTATTCTCTTCTGATTTACTGGATGATTTTTAAGTATCTCCTGCGATTTAAGAATAAGATTATTTAATATTTCAGCAGTATCTTTACCATTATCTGAAACTGGTTTTACCATCACGTCTTTAAAAGCAGTACCCGGAACATCATGAGGCGGAGTACAGACAATTTCGTTTATTCCTCCTTTTATCACCAGTAAATGTCTGTAACTTACACCCGGATAGAATTTTACAATATCCGAATCCAAATGAGTCTTAAGTGTTTCAATAAGTTCATGAGCTTCCTCATTCGATATATGTCCGGCGGAGTGATTTTTGATCTTATCATTTTCAATGCAAATCAAATTACATCTCATTGCCAGCTCACTAGGATAAATATCAATTCCCATACTTGCAGCTTCAAGAACACCTCTGCCCTGATATACCTTTTGGACATCATATCCCAAAACCGACATGTTTGCCACTTCACTACCCGGAGGCATATCTGCAGGAACCGTAGTCAATAAGCCACAACGACCTTTTTTGCAAAGCTCATCAATAACCGGTTTATTTGCCAGCATTAACGGAGTCTTATTCCCGAATTTTGCATTTGGATAATCAGCTGCTCCATCAGCAAGAATAATAATATATTTCATTACACAAGTTAGTTTATTTGTAATTCTCTACTAAAAACCTCTTAAACTCTGCGTAAGATTTACCCATATTCAGATAATTCTCTTCAATTTCTTCTAAACCCTTTAAGCTATCAGGCAATTCAGGGTCGAAATTCAGAATCTGATTAATTTCTTCCGGGAATTTCGCCGGATGAGCTGTTTCTAAACTAACAAAAAGCTTATCCTTATGTTCATCAGTTGTCAGATTATTCAGATATTTTCCCAAAGCTGTCCATCCAACTGCACCATGAGGTTCCAGTAAAAGTTTGTATGATTTGTATGCTTCTGCAATTGTCATTTTGGTCTCAACATCTGTTATCGAGTATGATGTAATAGTATTTCTTAATCTTTCAAAATCAGGTTTTTTATGTATATTTCCTTTTTCATCCATAACACCTTTAAACAAAGCTATCAAACGAGCCAGATTACTTGGATGGCCTACGTTCATAGCCGATGAAATACAGTTTTTGGACGGCTCAATTTTATCATACTTTTCAGATTCCAGAAGAATCGGAAATTCATCATTACTATTAGTGGCAATAATATATTTCTCAACCGGCAATCCCATAAAAGATGCTAGAACTCCACCCATCATATTACCAAAATTTCCGGATGGAATACAAAATGTTATGCTCTCATCAGCTGATTTCGAAAGTTTTGAATGAGCATAAAAGTAGTAAACTATTTGAGGTATAAGACGACCGATATTTATTGAATTTGCCGAAGACAGGTTCAGATAATCAAGACTTCTGTCGTTAAAAGCTTCTTTAACAAGAGCCTGACAGTCGTCAAATTTACCTTCGACAGAAACTATCTGAATATTTTTCCCAAGGGTTGTCATTTGTTTACGCTGACGATTGGTAACCTCTGTAATTGGGAAAAGTACCACGACTTTAATATTATCTAGGCCATAAAAAGCATTGGCAATTGCAGAACCTGTATCTCCTGAGGTTGCAGTCAGTATCAGCAAATTACTATTTTCTTTCTGCAAATAGTAATTCATCAGCCTTCCCATCATTCTGGCGGCAAAATCTTTAAATGAAGCTGTAGGACCTTGATCCAGACGCATTACATACTTTCTGTCGTAAGCCTTTTTCAAAGGAACTGGGAAATTATATGCATCATCAATTAAAGCTTTAAGTTCTTTGTCATCAATCTGTCCACGCAAAAACTTCGAAATAATTACAAAAGCAATTTCTGCATAAGTTTTAGTCCTAAGAGACTCAATCTCAGCAATACTTAATTTAGGAATTTCAAGAGGCATAAATAAGCCACCGTCAGGTGCAAGTCCTTTTAAAAGCGCTTCACTAAAAGATACTTCCTCAGAATTGAGATTAGTAGAATTAAATTTAATAAAATCTGACATTTTTTATATGATATTATACTATTTATAATTTGAGTAAAAACATTACAAAACAATTAATCCCCAAACATTAATCAATTATAATCGTTTTTAATATTATTTACTTATACACTATTTAAGTAACAATTACGACAATCTTGCAGAAGATGCTCCGCCGGCTGAAAATTCAGGTGATGA
>DAOOPK010000157.1:0-5038 GCA_035388205.1 Bacteroidales bacterium | reverse complement strand
ATGCTCATCAGGTCCAATAACGACTCCGGTCATATTTCTTTCTACTATAAAAGCTGATAAAACACGGTCATTTCCGATTTTTGCAAAAACCACCTGAGTGTCTGCAAAGCCTGCATTTGTGATCCACATTTTTTGTCCGTTCAGAATATAATGTTTACAATCCTCTGAAAGAACAGCATTGGTTTTTCCTGAGTTCGCATCCGAACCTGCTGTAGGTTCTGTTAAACAGTAAGCGCCAATGAATTCTCCACTTGCAAGCTTTGTTACATATTTTTGTCTTTGTTCTTCATTTCCATAATACATTATTGGTAATGTGCCTATGCCCGTTGAAGCCATAAAAGCAACAGAAAAAGAATAACCTGCTCCAATATTTTCGGCAGCAAGCATCTGGGTAACGAAATTTTGCTCAAATCCTCCGAATTCTTCAGGGATAGCTATTCCCATCAAGCCTAATTCTCCTGCTTTTCTAACTGTTTGAGCCATTAATTCTCTGTCCCCTATATCAAGCTTGTCAACTATCGGGTATAATTCTGCATCCAGAAAATCTTTTATGGTTTGGGCTATCATTTTCTGTTCTTCATTATATTCTTCAGGAATAAATACTTTTGAAGAGTCGGTATCTTTTACAAGAAATTCGCCGCTTTTTAAGTTTTTCATATTTCTAGTTTTAAGGTTATTCTGAAAATTATGCTGCAAAAATAAGAAAAAATGATTAATATCAATTTATAGACTGTCTAAATTAAGTTTTGTTATGATTATTCGGTTTAATAATATGTGATTTTTCTTACCGTAATGGAACTTAATTCCTTGTCTTCAGTGTAGTTATATTTCATTGTCCAGTTATTGTTTCCATCAAAAACATAGTAGTAATATTGAGATATCTGGTATGTCATTGTGTCATTTTCATAACCATATTTACAATTATAAGTAATATTGCTGTTTTCGTCATATTGCCAATCCTCTTTAGAAATAACTTTTCCCGAATCATTCAGTAATTTTACAAGAATAAGGTTTTTATTATCATCATAAGTGTAGAGATGCTTTTGTAATACTGAATAATTATTATTATCCAAATATGTCTCTGTTTTTGTATTGTTTTTATCGTCGTATGAACATATTATTTTTGTTGAATCGGAACCGAAATATTTCAAGTATTTAACACTCGCCCTGTCAAGAGAATCATATAAGTATGTATAAATATAAGCGCCACCACTATTACGATACATATCTGTCCAGTCCTCTTGTCCATCAGGTTTGAAATGTGTCTGAAAAAGGTATTGTGAATAGTTGGATTCAAGATTCGGCAATATTGTACCATTTTTTTCGATAAAATCTGTATATAGTGTCATTTCTATGCTTTTAACTTTCCCATTTAGTTTACAATAAATGTCATGTATAGGATCATCGCAGTAATAACAAACAGGAGTATTCTTTTCTACATTATTTGTGTCTATCGTGTCTATGCAGAAAGTAGTATCAACTTTTGTATAAAGGCTATCGTTTGAGCTTTCGGTATTTTCTTCAGTTTTATTATTCTCATTATTGTTTTCTGTCTTAGCAGCGTTTTTGCAACTAAAAATCACAAAAGAAGCAAGTAGAATAAATAAGGCGATGGAGATACTTTTAATATTCATGGTTACTATTATTAAGCTTAAAAAGTATTTGCTACAAATCTAATAAATTTAAAATAATAAACAAAGTTGTACACAGATTTGCTAGCATTACACGGAATTGTTAGTTTTGTTGTATATGTTACCAATCAAGGAGTTACAGTTTTGTAGTAGAATATGGAGATATCCGAATAACAATAATATTTTGATTCAGAATTTGCAAAAAGTTCGGTGTAGAAACTGCAGGATGATGTATGTTTATTTATAGTAGAGAAATCGGAGGTGAATCCGAAATTATATGCAGTAGCATAGAATTTAAGTTTTTCTATTTCATCGTCAAAAGAAAACTTGGAGTATTTTGCATTCATAATTTTTATGAATAGGATTAAATATCTAAGTTGCCATTGGGCATTGTCAAGTCGTAGTATTCTTTCTTTTCTGGCAGCAACGGTTTTGTTCGTGTTAAATAATCCTGTTTTATGTCCAGCTTTTTGAAGTATTTTATTATTAATGTTTTCGATTGTTTCGGCAAACGAAGGTTTCATTTGAAAATATCCTATCGAAAAGTCAGCATATTTTTCTCCATTTTGGATGTAAAGTGTTTTGAGGGCAGAACTTTCAATAATGTTTAGAATGGCTGAATATCTTATTATTTCAGGAAAAACTATGGCAATGGCAAATGCGGGTTTAATATTTTCTTTTTCAAGGCCCGTTCTTATCCATGGGTTTTCTGAAATATATCTTTCGGCAGCTGTGTAGTCTTTGCCAAAAACTTTTTTGTAGTTAATAACTGATTTTTGTGCATTTAGGTTCACAATTGCAGTCAAAACACACAAAGTAAGCATGTATTTCTTCATCAGAACTGAACAGAATACTTAACCAGTTGGTTATCATTTTCGAGGCACAACCATACAAGTTGATTATTGCAATAATTTACATAAACCGGGAACTTGTATTCTCTGTCGTCGTTTAATATTAGTTTGTCATAAAACCAAGCCGCATAGCTCTTTCCATCTTTTGATAGATAAAATTCATTAGTATTAGGATAATCTTCGCCAAAATCTTTCACTTCAGTTCCATTTATAAAAAGCTTATGGCTTTGAGTCATTACCCAGTTGTTGCCGCTTTCAGGTAAGAAAGTTGGATTATTTTGCGAAAATGATTCGGTATCATATGGACCTAATTTTAAACCGTTTTCGGTATAAATATAATTTTTTTTCAAATTTTGCTCTGCTGAAGCATTATTTTGCAAATCAGTAATTTCCTGAACCAATTTCATCATATCTTCATCACTTAAATCTTTGCCTTGCAGACTCATCATCTTCTCATTAAGAATTTTATTAATGTCACTTTCACATTCTACAGTCAGTAAAAACTTTGTTCCTGCATTATTGAACGAAACATTGCTGAATGTCCCTTCAATGTTAAACTCGTTACAAAGAGATGAAGCAACAGTGAAAGTCATGTCCGTATTCATAATTACCGCAATAAAATTGTTTTTATCTGGAGATAATTGCATGTTCATAATGTTTGCATAAGGGCCAAACTTTTGTCCGTTTAAAACGATAAAAACTGTGCCATCGTTTAAATATTCATAATATTCATTAATGTCAAAATCTCCCTGAGCGCTATATAGGTTTTTATGTTTCGGTAAATCGCCCTTGCACATATATTGTTCAATATTGTTTTTTAAATAAGGACCGTTTTTTATTCCATTCTGATAGACATAAAAATTTTTGCTCGAAGAGTGATAAGTCGTTATACAAAGTTGACCTGCCGAACATATCATGCCCGCCGAACTTTCTGCAATCAAAAAGCTTTCACCTTCTCCGAGTTGTAATAATTGCTCAGTTTTAACAATCGGTTGTGCGGTAAGACTATAAAAGGCACAGATTAGTGACGTAAATAACAAAACGAATTTAAGTCTTTTCATATTTTTAATTTTAAACAGTATGTATTTTGGACTCGTTAATGGATAAATTTGGTTTTAATACTCATTGAATTATATTCCATATGGAATTATAGTTTTATAAATTCAACTCTTCTGTTTTTAGCTTTATTTTCAACACTTGTATTTGGAATTAAGGGGACAGATTCGCCTTTTCCATCGGATTGGATTCTATCAGTAGAAATACCAAAATCGTTAACCAATGAGTTTTTAACATTCGCAGCACGACGTTTTGATAAATCAAGATTCATTGCGTCGTCACCATCACTGTCGGTATGACCAACAATCTGAATATTTACAGTAGGGTTTTCTGTCAATACAGCAGCTATTTCTTTTAATGAACCATAAGATTCTGGTTTTACAACATCTTTACCGCTGTCAAAATAAATTCCATAAGAAACTAATTTGCCTTCTGTCAATAGTTTGCTGCGCATATCAGGTGCTGCTGTTGTAATCTTTAGGTTTGTGAATAGTGGAAAAGCATTTCTATCCCAACCACTAAATCTCATTCTATTGAAAACAGTTCCGTTATGCAGATTTGTAGGTACGTCCAAAACTTTTGCACCCGCATGATAAATTCTTACTCGGCGGTTTTGCACCCATATAATAACATGATTAACAACTTCTTTCTCCACAGGATTAATTTTTGATTCACCTTCAATCCAATCTTCGTTATTTCTATAAGCTTTAGTTGACCATCCATCTGCCCAGAAATCTATATTCACACCTTCAACGCCAGGATACAAGGTATTATTCATCTCTTTATTTTCTGGATCATTATATAAAGTCAACTGATAACCGTGAGCAAAAATCGCATCGGGAATAATATCAAACTCAATAATAAAATTTGTAGGGAATTTTATTTCATTTAGATATGAGTACATCGCATCAGAACCATTCATATGAAGCCACTTGCCTGTAGCAATATTAACAGTTTTTACTTCGCCCCCACCGTTAGATGTCCATAATGCTGGAAAATCGCCAACAGCATCCTGTGAGAAATCTTCAAAGAAAAGAATCTGATCCCCTGGTATAAAATCATATTTTGAATATGATTCAAGCTTTTGCTTGTCTGCAGGTTTTACTTCTTCTTCAACTTCAGTTTCTGTCTCTTCAGATTCAGAGTCAACCATGTCATCATCTTCAGTTTTTGTGTCTTCCTCTTCTTCTGAATCGTCTTTTTTGTCGCGGTCTTTTTTCTTAAAAACTCCATCAATACCATTGTCAATAGTATTATCAATTTTTTCATCAATTTTTTCATCCACTTTTTTCTGAACTTTGCCCTGAATGTCAAATTGTGCAAATGAAATCTGACTTACGCAAAGAAAAATAATTGCTAAAATTGTTGTAATTACCGCATTTTGAGTTTTCATATATTTATATTTTTTAATTAATTTATAATTTGTAAAGTTAATTATTTAATTAAGATACTGTACAAAAAAGTGTGTAAAGCTCAAAAAAAATCGATTTTTGTAGTTGA
>DAOOPK010000156.1:0-5108 GCA_035388205.1 Bacteroidales bacterium | reverse complement strand
AGGTCGCCGCCAGCCTTTTTATGCCTCTTGTTTTTAACAAGAGGCTTTTTTTATTTATATACTTTTACGATTTAATATTAAATATCTGAATGGTGGATCATGCTCAGGATGTTCTGCTTCTATATCAATTTCCCAATCATCATAATTTATTTCTGGAAAAAATACATCTGCTTCATAATCCCTGTCAACTATTGTCAGATAAATCTTGTTAGCGATAGGTAAAAACTGTTTATATATCATCCCGCCTCCAATGATGAAATTCTCTTTTTCAGAATCACAAATCGTCATAGATTCCTCAATAGAACTGACTTTTTCTGCACCGGGACAATAATCTTCTGGACAATCAGTAATTACTATATTCCTACGATTGGGTAAAGCTCCGCTTGGTAAGGAGAAAAATGTCCTCCTGCCCATTATTACGGTATTCCCGCTCGTAATATTCTTAAATCTTTTAAGATCACCCGAAATATGCCACAATAATTCATTGTCTTTACCTATGGCATTGTTTTTCGCTATTGCAACAATAATTGTAAAACTCATAATATATATTTATACTGAAACGTCTGCTTTAATATGTTGATACGGATTATAATTTAAAAGTTCAAAATCTTCGTATTTAAAACTGAAAATATCTTTAATGTCCGGGTTTATTTTCATCTGCGGGAGTTGTCTTGGCTCACGTGATAATTGACGATCAACTTGTTCGAGATGATTTAAATAGATATGTGCATCACCAAATGTGTGGATAAATTCTCCGTATTTATATCCGGTAACCTGAGCTACCATCATAGTTAAAAGAGCATAAGATGCAATATTAAAAGGTACACCTAAAAACATATCTGCACTCCGTTGATACAACTGACAGGAAAGTTTGTTGTCAGCTACGTAGAACTGAAATAGTAGATGACATGGGGGCAATGCCATATTATCTATATCTGCAACATTCCACGCACTAACTATGTGTCTTCTTGAATCGGGATTACTTTTTAAACTATTTATTAGTTGTGTAATCTGATCAATGCTTGATCCGTTACCTGCAGGCCATGACCTCCACTGATATCCATAAACATGACCTAGATTTCCCTGTTCATCTGCCCACTCATCCCATATCTTAACACCATTTTCTTGTAAATAGTTAATGTTTGTTTCACCTCTCAAAAACCATAATAACTCATAAATTATTGAGCGTAGATGTATTTTTTTTGTTGTAAGACAAGGGAATCCTTCGTTAAGATTAAATCTCATCTGATACCCGAAAACACTTAAAGTTCCTGTACCTGTGCGATCTTTTTTTATTATGCCTGTGTTTTTAACATGCTTTAGTAATTCGAGATATTGATGCATTTCGTAATTAATTTAGTGTTAAAAACTGTTATTTTTTATTTCTACGTTTAATTTCTTCGCTGATTATTGAAGCTTTTTCGTAATCTTCGTTTTTTATTGCTTCATCAATTAAAGCCTCCAGTTCTTTAATTGTATGATTATTAAATCCTGAAGAATTTGGTATAACACTGTCTTTTTCTTTGGTATCATTTTTAACTTCAGAATTGTCTTCAGTGATTTTTAATACAATGCCTGCTTTTCTGACTATATCTGCAGTGGTATATATCGGGCTGTTAAATCGTAATGCCAGAGCAACAGCATCAGATGTTCTGGAGTCAATTATCTGAGTTTGACCCCCTTTGTCAAAATATAGTTTAGAATAGAATATTCCTTCTTCCAATCTGTAAATGAAAACTTCTTTAAGTGTGATTTCAAAGCTTGTAGCAGTACTATGAAACAAATCATGAGTCAAGGGTCTTGGAGGTTTAAGATTTTCAAGTTGAATCGCGATTGATTGTGCTTCGAATCCTCCAATAATAATTGGAATTCTTTCATCGCTGTTATTAACAGATAAAATTAAAGCATAAGCTCCGGCTTGTGTTTGACTGTATGATAAGCCTAAAACTTCAAGTTTAATCTTTTCCATTTGAATACATTTGCTTACAAATATACAGATTTCATTCTAATATTTTCGGATAAATTCAATTAATGATTAAAATTATTTTCTCAATTATCCGATTTTTTTGTGTTTTCAAATTCTTCAAGTTTTTTCGAAAAGTCTTCCCATTCTGCCATCTTTTTTTCTAGTTCATTATTTAGTTTTGTAAACATTCCGAAAATTGTTTGAGCTTTTTTCTCATCAATAGTTTCAGTTTTTGATAACAGAATATTTAGAGTGTTAATTTCTTTTTCCAGACTTTCAATTTCTTTTTCTGCCGAGGAAATTTTGTTTTTTAAATTTCTCCGTGTTCTATCGGCTTCTTTTCTTTCAAGATAGTTTATTTTATTTTCGGAAGTTTTATTCTTTGCCGTAGTATTAATGTTTTTGTCTTTTATCTCAATTTCTTGTAATGATTCTATTTTCCTTTTACGTATGAAATCATAAATTCCACCAATATGTAGCCTAATCTTTTTATCTCTGAATTCGTAAACTTTTTCAACTAATCCATCAAGAAAATAGCGGTCGTGGGATACGATTATCATTGTTCCGTCATATTTTAATAAGGCATTTTTTAAAATATCTTTGGATCTCATATCAAGATGATTTGTAGGCTCGTCAAGTAAAAGTAAATTATATGGTTCAAGTAAGAGTTTTGCTAGTGATAGTCTTGAGTGTTCTCCTCCTGATAATACTTTAACTTTTTTGTCAATATCTTCTCCCGAAAAAAGAAATGAACCCAATATATCTCTTATTTTTGTCCGGATATCTCCCACAGCAACTTTATCAAGTGTTTCGAATACCGTCAGATCAGGGTCTAGTACTTCGTCCTGATTTTGTGCAAAATAGCCAATTCTAACATTGTGACCTATTTTTAAGTTCCCATTATATGTAAGTTCTCCTTTTATTACTCTTGATAATGTTGTTTTCCCTTCTCCGTTTCTTCCCACAAATGCAACTTTTTCACCTCTTTCGATAACGAGGTCAATTTTATTGAGTATGAGATTATTGCCATAGGATTTGCTTAATTCAGTTGTTTCAACAACAATATCACCGGATCGTGGAGCAGGTGAAAATTTAAAATTCACTCTTGCACCATCAAGCTCATCAACTTCAATTCTGTCGAGTTTATTTAATTGTTTTATTCTCGATTGTACCTGATTTGCTTTGGTTGCTTTGTATCTGAAACGTTCAATAAATTTTTCAGTTTCATTTATAAGCTTTTGCTGGTTTTCATAAGCTGCAATTTGTTGCACTATCCTTTCTTCTTGCAGTATTTTGAATTTTGAATATGAAACCTTGTAATCGTAGATTTTTCCAAGGTTTATTTCTATGGTACGATTTGTAACATTATCAAGAAAAGCTCTGTCATGAGATATTACCATGACTGCTCCTTTATAGGTTTCCATGAATTCCTCCAACCATTGAATTGCTTCAATATCAAGATGATTTGTAGGCTCGTCAAGTAAAATGACATCTGGATCCTGTAGAAGTATTTTGGCTAATTCTATTCTCATTCGCCATCCTCCACTGAATTCTGCAACTTTTCTGCTTAGATCTGTTCGTAAAAATCCAAGACCTTTTAAAATCCTTTCAATTTCCTGATCAATGTTGTCAAGTCCCGACATATTGAGATGCTCATTAATATAGGTCAACCTTTCAACCATTCTTGAGTATTCCTTATCATTATAATCGGAAATTTTTGTTATTTTGTCATTGATTCTTTCGAGTTCCTCTTTCATTAGAAAAAGCTCCTTGTATGCTTCTTTTGCTTCTGTTTTAATGTCGCGGTCAGCATTTTTTAGTATCATTTGCTGAGGTAAATAACCGATTCTAATATCAGTGGGTTTTGAGATACTTCCTTCTGTCGGTGAAATTTCACCACCTATCACTTTGAACAGAGTTGTTTTGCCTGCGCCGTTTTTTCCGACTAAACCGATACGGTCACGCTTATTGATCATGAAACCAATATCGGTTAATAAGTCAAAACTACCGTAACGAATACTAAGATTATTTACTGAAATCATTACAAACTTTTATGATTGCATTAAAAGTCCTATTGCGTTATCATATTTTTCTTTTTCATCTGCAATAAAACCGAATGATAAATCATCAATTCTTAATTCTCCTTTGGTTACATGTCCTAAAGTATGGAAAGGAAAGCCGTTTTCAAGCATGAAATCAATAAAGTCGGGTTCTTTTTCTATTGGTACTGAAACAACAACTCTGCCTTGGGACTCTCCAAAAAGAAATGCGTCAACACGAACTTCTGCAGGTGTCGTGATGTCAAATCCTAGATTCTTTGGCATAGCCGATTCAAGAAGAGTGATATATAAACCTCCATCAGACACATCGTGCATTGAGTTCACATATCCATTTGCTGCCAGTTGCTGTAAAATTTCAACAAGCTTGACTTCAAAATCGAGGTCAAATTCAGGTGCAGGTGAGTACTTTACTTTATGATATGAGTACAGATACTCTGATGAAGCAATATCATTACTACACTTCCCGATCATATATATCATATCTCCTTTTGTCCGAAAAGCCAGAGAGGTTTGATACAGTTTTTCCTTCAAAATTCCCAGCATACCTATTGTTGGAGTAGGAGAAACAGGTTCTGTTCTACCGGCAATTGTGGTTTGATTATAAAATGAAACATTGCCTCCGGTTACAGGTGTGCCAAATGCACGGCAAGCTTTACCCATACCTTTGACTGCATTTGTAAATTGCCAGAAAGCTTCCGGATTATATGGCGAACCAAAATTAAGACAGTTGGTAATTGCGAGTGGTTTTGCCCCTGTACATGCAACATTACGTGCAGCTTCAGCAACTGCAATCATCGCACCCTTTTCAGGATCTGATTTAACATATCTGCTGTTGCAATCAGTCGTTACCGCCAATGCAGTATTTGTACCTTTAATATTAATAATTCCGGCATCTGCAAATCTGTTTGTTGTCATGTTTACTGTTCTAACCATGGTATCATACTGCTCGTATATCCACTTTTTTGACGCAATATTCGGATGACGTGTTAAAAAATCTGCTACTTCACGTAAATTTACATTTTCAGGGATGTCATTTATATCAAATTTCTTTGTCTCTGCTATATACATAGGTTCTTTTGAAT
>DAOOPK010000155.1:0-5112 GCA_035388205.1 Bacteroidales bacterium | reverse complement strand
CATAAGTTTTAGTCCATAATGTATCTCCGTTTATATCTGTTTTTATAAGAAAAATGTCATAATCCCCGTTGCCATAAGAATTAGTATAGCCAACAATAACAAATCCTCCATCTTTTGTTAGAATTATGTTATGTTTCATTGACCAGCCAATCTTTTCTTCTCCAATACCTCCATATGTTTTTGTCCATAAAACATCTCCATTTTCATCCGTCTTTACAAGATAAATATCGTTTAGCCCTGCTCCATAACTATCTGTTCTACCTATCATTACATAACCACCGTCAGGAGTTTGTTTGGCAGATCGTCCGTCTTCGCAACCGGGTCCTCCGTATGTTTCATCAAATTGAACAATCGGTTGAGATAACAAATATCCCGCAACAAATAACAATAGGAAACAAAAACTAAGAATCTGTTTCATAATAATGTAATTTAAGCTAATAATTTTACGTAATTTAATTTTACGTATCTACAATATTAAATGTTACAATTTAAGTCATTTATTTTTAAGTCAAACAGCCTTGGCTTTATATTAATTTCATTAGTAATTCTAATCGGACAAATTTTGATCGTTGAATTTGGTGGCGAAGTTTTCCGAACAGTTCCGATAAGTATAGAGCACTGGCTTATTATTATCGGTGCAACATCATTTATACTTATTGCAGGGGAAATTAAAAGGATATTCTGGAGATAATAATTATACCGATTGTAAACTTGTAATAGTCCAATCTCGCTATGCTGATTTGACTATACAATTTTATCATCGGCATTATACCAGTGCAGGGTAATAAATTTTATAACTCATAAAAATATTGAACTAATTATTATTTATATTTGGTATTACTTTCAGATTAAGAAATACGTAATTCAACCTAATCTTTAACCTTGTATAATTTATGATCTACATAAGCTCTTGCACCAAAACCACAAGCCATTGAGTTGTTTGATGAAATTTCTAAAGATTTATTCCCGAATTTGAATACTACTTCACAATACTCTCCTGTTTCGTAAGGGTCTTCATTATAAATGTAGATATCACCTTGCTTTACTGCCACACCTTCGCCAAATGCAAAATGATAAGTAGGACCGCAAATAAATTCAAAGACAAATTTAATACTGTCCGTTCCAATTTCTTCAACACTTACATTTCCGCCATTGTATCCTATTTCATATACGGGATTTTCTTCTGTGGCAAAATAATCATTAATAAAACAATTATTCACTTCATAAATTCCGCTTATCTTGTCCGAAACCAAAGCCTGATAATCCAAGTCTGTCATAACATTCAACAAATCGGAATTTCCATCACTAACAGAAAGATTAACGCTAAATGATTTCTTATCATTAGCCCAATATCCCGAAAATGAGTCTCCTTCCCTATTCAAATAGAAACTTCCGGTTTTGTTTTCATTATAATACTCTTCTATGTAAATACATTCACCGTAGTTTTCCCCCTTGATATTCAGGTAGTTTTTCTGGTTAACATATTTATAAATTCCTTCGAAACTTGCCGAATCAGTATTGACAGAATTTATAATCATTTCAATCTTGTATCCCCCAACATCACCGTCAAGTTTTATATTTGCCATTTGGTTTTGGGCACATAATATTTGTACCGCTAGACTTGTAACAATAACGAACAGTAATTTTTTCATGGTTATAAATTTATTATTGTTTCTTTTTTGAATTAGGGCCAACCCTTATCGGCACATTAAGCATCATATTCATTTTTACAATATTGCCTTCTGCAATAGCCGGAATAAATTTCATTGTTTTTAAAACTCTTTCAAATTCTTCGTTAATGCCATAATCCATTCCCATAATAATAGAAACGCCGGTAACTGTACTATCCGTTTCAATATCGAAGCTCACCATAATTTCACCGTCTGCGAGTGCATCAATTGCCTCCTGAGAGTATTCCATTTGTGACCAAAGATCAGCAATAAACTGATTTACCCCTCCCGGATATTCAGCTTCACGATTGTATTTAACATCCATATTTTGAGGATCTGAATAATCCTGAGATAAGCAAATTCCCGAAAAAACTATTAAAAAAAATAAAACGATAATTGTCTTCATGATATAATTTTTTGACAAGTTAGGGATTTTACAAATATTGTGCAAAAAAACTTAAAATTATAACAAACTTATCTTAGGCTTCCTCATCTTGAGTATTTTATCAGGGCTTTCCCTTCTTTTTCCTGCCTTTTTATATATTTGCAAAAATTATTAAAATGATTTACCCTGATAGTTTTGAAATAAAGATAGGTTTTGATAAAATCAGACAGATGATTAAGTCAGGGTGTATGGGAGATGCTGCAAAAAATCTGGTTGATGAAATTAAATTCAGCAACAATAAAGATTATTTAAGCAACTTACTTAAAGAAACTGAAGAAATGATCAGCATTTGTATGCTGAAAGATAATTATCCTGTAAGTTCGTATCCTGATATAAGAATAATTGTCAACAAATTAAAAGTAGAGGGAACAAGCCTTGAGGTTTTCGAAATTATTGATATAAGAACTGTTCTGGAAAGTACGAAAAGCATTCGCAATTTTTTCAAAACAGATGAAAACAATAAATACCCTCTGCTTAAATCAGTTATTGACAAAATAATTTTTCCAACATACATTTACGAAAGAATACAAACAATTATTTCGAAAAATGGAACTGTAAAAGATTCTGCTTCACCAACGCTCAAAGAAATCAGAAAAAATCTGGACAATTCCCAAAGTTTGGTATCAAAAAAGTTAAATACTATTCTTGGAAAAATAAGAGATGAAGGCTGGGTTAGTAAAGATTTGTCAGCAACAATGGTTAACGGAAGACTTGTTTTGCCAATAGAGTCAGCTTTTAAACGAAAAATTGCAGGATTGATTCACGATGAATCTGCAAGTGGAAAGACTTCATATATCGAGCCTCAGGAAGTAGTTGAGCTAAATAATAATATTAGAGAATATGAACTTGCTGAAACAAGGGAAATCAAAAAAATTCTTTTCGAACTAACCGAAGAATTCCGTCCTTATTGCGAAGAACTAAACCTAATTCGCGAAACAATTGCTTATCTGGATTTTATCAGAGCCAAATCACTTTTATCAATAAGGATTGGAGCCATAATCCCGCAATTTGACGAAAATCCCGGACTTGACATTGCCAGAGGGAAACATCCTTTATTATATTTAAGCTTAAAGAATGAAAAAAAGGAAGTTATTCCCACAAGCTTTAAACTTGATAATAATAGCAGAATATTGCTTATCTCGGGACCAAATGCAGGTGGCAAAAGTGTATGCCTTAAAGCTACTGCTTTACTTGTATATATGTTTCAGTGTGGATTGCCTATTCCTGTTGGTGGAACTACTGTAATGGGAATTTTTGACAATATTTTTCTGGATATTGGCGACCAGCAATCAATCGAAAACGATCTAAGTACATATAGTTCACATTTGCTAAATATGAAGTATTTTCTTAAAAATGCAAATGAAAAAACTCTGATACTTATTGACGAATTTGGTTCTGGAACAGATCCTATAATTGGAGGACTTATTGCCGAATCTATTTTAGAAGAATTAAACGACACAAAATGTTACGGTGTAATAACAACACATTACTCTAATCTTAAAGTTTTTGCATCAAATACCGAGGGAATACAAAACGGAGCCATGCTTATTGACCAAAATAAGATGCAGCCTCTTTATATTTTAGAAACAGGAATTCCCGGCAGTTCTTATGCCATAGAAATTGCAAACAGAATCGGACTTCCGCAAAGTGTAACAGACAAAACCAAAGAAAAAATAGGCAATGATCAGACCAATCTTGATAAATTTTTAAGAAGAGTAATGCGTGACAAAAAATATTGGGAAACCAAACGTCAGCAAATCAGGATACAGGAGAAAAAACTTGAAGAAATTATCGAAAAAAATATAATAGAACTTGAAACGCTGAAAGCAAGGAAAAAACAGATTTTAGACGAAGCTCGTAAAGAATCACAACAATTGCTTACAGATGTCAATAAACAGATAGAAAACACTATAAGAAAAATCAAGGAAAGCAATGCAGATAAAGAGCTTACTAAAGAAGCCCGAGTAGAAATACAAGAGTTTAAAGAAAGCTTTAACGCTCAAATTAATGATGAGAATGATGAAATATCCAGAAAATATAATCATTTCAAAAAGAAACAGGAAGAAAGAGAAGCAAGGCGTAAGGAAAAACTAGAAAACCCACCTGAGATTATAAAAATTGATGAAACTAAAATCAATCTTGGTTCAAAAGTCCGGTTGATAGGTCAGGAAGTGGTTGGAGAGGTAACAGATTTAGGAGAAAAGAATGTCGTTGTCAGTTTTGGAAACATATACACTAGCGTTCCTTACGAAAAACTAGAAAAGGTTTCTGAAGCCGAATACAAGCAAAAAAATCGTTCTGCCTCATCATTACACTTTAATTACAACGAAAAAGTACTAAATTTCAAGCCATATATTGATGTACGAGGCGACAGAGTTGAAGAAGCTCTAAGGAAAATAACAGATTTGGTTGACGAAGCTATTATGCTGGATTTCAAGGAATTAAAAATCCTTCATGGTAAGGGGAATGGCATTTTACGTCAGCATATTCGAGATTATCTGAGAACAATACCTCGCATTGATGCTTGTTATGACGAAGATATCAGATTTGGCGGCGGAGGAATAACAATAGTAAAATTTAAATAATGATTGATATAGATAGTAAAATAGTTCATTTCGACATTTTTCAAAAATGTTTTGCTTGTGATTTGCCAAAATGCAAAGGACGATGCTGTGTTGAAGGAGATTCGGGGGCTCCGCTCGAAATAGAAGAAGAAAAAACGCTAAAAAAAATCTTGCCAATAATTTATAACACCCTAACAACTGAAGGAAAAGAAGTTATTGATGACAAAGGCATTTCAATGATTGATGTTGAGGGAGAATTGACAACCACTATATACGGAGAAAAAGGAGCTTGTGTTTTTGCCCAAAATAAAGAAGATGGTACAGCATATTGCACAATCGAAAAAGCATGGGAAAAAGGTTTAATTGATTTTCGGAAACCTATTTCCTGTCATTTATATCCAATTCGGATAAAAAAATACAGTTCTTTCGATGC
>DAOOPK010000154.1:0-5282 GCA_035388205.1 Bacteroidales bacterium | reverse complement strand
GATATTATTGGTGATGTGAGAGGCAATGTATTCGAGAATTTCTTCTTTAATTACAATACCGTCTTTATATGTTTTCTTTTTAAGTACCTTTATTCTTGTATCGAAATCAGGCTCCTGCAAGTCTGCTGACAGTCCCCATTTGAATCTTGACAATAATCTCTGCTCCATTCCGTTCAATTCGACAGGTGGTTTATCAGATGTTAAAATCAATTGTTTACTATGCTGGTGTAAATGATTAAAAATATGGAAAAATACTTCCTGAGTTCCTTCCTTCTTGGAAAAATACTGTACATCGTCAACAATTAAAACATCTATCATTTGATAAAAATGAATAAAATCATTGCGATTATTGTTACGTGTAGCTTCCATATATTGAGTCAGAAACTTATTTGCATCAACATAAAGGACTACCTTTTCAGGCATTAATTTTTTAACTTCTATGCCAATTGCCTGAGCTAAGTGGGTTTTACCAAGACCTGAACCACCATAAACAAACAGAGGATTAAAGGCGGTACCACCAGGATTTTGAGCCACAGCATAACCTGCAGATCTAGCTAAACGATTACATTCTCCTTCAACAAAATTATCAAAAGTATATTCAGGATTAAGATGAGGATCTACATGAACTTTCTTTATCCCCGGAATTACAAATGGATTAACTATTGAATTAGCTTCCATATCCAATGGCATTTGTACCGGATGATTGACAAGTATAGTTTTGTCTTTTGCTGGAATTCTTAATGTATATGGTCTTTCCGAATTAGAGTTGTTTTCCATTACAACATGATATTCTAATTTTGCATCAGGACCTATTACCTTATGTAGAGTTTTTTTCAGTAAATCCAAAAACTGTTCTTCTATAAATTCATAGAAAAAAGTACTTGGCACCTGAATTGTCAGAACATTTTCTGTAATATCTAGGGGAATGATAGGTTCAAACCACGTCCGATAACTATTCTTAGGAACGTTATCCTTGATGATCTGTAAACATTTCCCCCATATTTCTTCACACTTTTTCGTCATTTAAATTTCTTTATTTTTCGCTTTTGTTAATAAAACTTAGGTTTTAGTAACAAATCTTCAATATTTTACAACAGAAAAAACACTTTCTCCTTTTTAAATAATAATTAAAATCTTCTCTATAGGCTTTTTATTATAAAATCTAACAGCAGTTTTCAACTATAAACTTCTGGCATTCAGATATTTATCTATATTTACTGTTAAATTCATACATCCTTTTATCTGCCTCGATTATCAATGCCTAAAAATAGTAATAATTATTCTCACACAAAACATTTTTTAACTTTTTTTATTTTTTTTTTCATTGGTTGTCAAAATGCTATCATTATCAGTAAATAACATGCTTTACTTATATTATTTATTTAAATTTCAAAGATTATATTTTTAATCTTCACTTACTTATAAAAGTTTAATGTTAAATAACACATTCGAAACACTATATTCCAAAATTAACACAATTTGTTTATAAATCATCATATTTAATTAATAAGTTAAGAAATAATACGATTATTTTTACACAAACTCAATATTATGATAAAGACTATCTGCGTTTTTTGCAGTTCGAGTGAAGATCTAGACAGTAAGTATTACAAACTTGCCGAAGAGCTGGGGAAACAAATTGGGACCAAAGGATATGATTTGATACATGGTGCCGGCAGTATTGGACTAATGGGAGTATTGATGAAAACATCTGTCAGATATGGATCTAAAGTTACAGGAGTGGTTCCGACACATCTGAATAGAAAAAACATTGTAAGTGCTGACATTCAGAAATTAGTAATTACAACTGATATGAAAGATCGCAAAGAGTATATGAGAAACAATTCAGACGCATTTATAGCTCTACCCGGCGGATTTGGAACATTAGAGGAAGTAACAGAAGTAATAACATTAAAACAACTAAAATATCATAACAAACCTATAGTAATAATAAACGCATACAATTACTACAATAATTTGCTTAATCAGTTCAATGATTTCTATGAACAGGGCTTTACCAACCTTTCCTACAAAGATTTATATTATGTTACCAATGATATTGCTGACGGATTAGAATACATAAATTCATACAAGCCTGCGAACATATATGATAAATATTTAAGAGAATAATACATAAATATGAAAAATCCATTTATACAATCCACTTATCTTCAAAGACGAGAACCAAGAGAAACAGATGTCAGAGGTGATTATTTTCGTGATCAGACTGCAATCATCCATTCAACTGCTTTCAGAAGATTAAAGAATAAAACTCAGGTATTTTTCGCTCCTGAAAATGATCATATCTGCACAAGAATAGAACACGTTTTGCATGTCGCGACAATAGCAGCAACAATTTGCAAAGGGCTGAACAAATATGGATGGGATCTAGATATAGATATGGCTTACGCAATTGGCCTCGGTCATGACCTAGGTCATACTCCTTTTGGACATGCCGGCGAAAAAGCCCTGAATAAAATTCATGGTGGAAATAATGCTTTTGTGCACGAAATAAATTCATACAGACAAGTTGAATATCTTGCTAAAAAAGGCAAAGGACTTAATCTATGTTTCGGCGTTAAAGATGGTATAATTTGTCATAATGGCGAAAAAGACGAACAATACCTAAAGCCAAATCAAATAATTAATGAGCTTGATAAAATCAAAGACCGAAAAGTCGTTTCTAACAGTTACGAAGGTTGCATAATGAGATTCTCTGACAAAATTGCATATCTTGGCAGAGATATCGAAGATGCATTTGTCGCAGGTTTCATATCTGATCGTGATATACCTGATAACGTCAGAATTCTTTTGGGAGACAGAAACGGTAGAATAATTAACACATTGATAGTTGATATTATTGAAAACTCTAAAGAATCTGATAAGATAGGGTTTTCGGATCAGAAATTTGAATCTGTTACAAAATTGAAAAAATTCAATTACAAGATGATCTATCAGCATTCAGATTTACAGAATTATGACAAATTCTGTGATAATATTATTTCTTCTCTTTTCAATCATTTAATGAATCTAATCACAATAAATAAATTCGAGTTCCTAAAATATAATGAAAGCAATATTGATCTAGACAAAAATTTTGGGGACTATCTTTTCGGAATGCAGGACTTTTATTTATCTAACAAAGAATCTGATAATCAAATAATTACTGATTATATTGCAGGAATGACAGATAGTTTCGCTCTGGAATCAATCAAACAAATTACAATCCCAAAACCAATTCATTTTAAATGATAAAAAGCTTGGATAAATCTGTAATAGAAATAGTACTTAATAAAAGAGATGACTTTGATAATTTCAGGTATAAATTGGAAATAGCATTTTCACAGATATGTAATAAAACTAAGAAAAAACTTTTAATAATTGCTACAGAACTAATTCAAAACAACATTATTCATAATAATTCAAATCCCTGCAAACTAAAAATTTTTAACAAAGACAGATTTCTTATATTAGAAATGGCACAAACAACGGATAAAAACAAAATTGAAATAATAAAAAAGATAATTAATTCGATAAACTGTCTTGATGAAAATTCATTGAAAGAAAAATATCGGAACAACATTATAAATTGTCAAGGAAACAATGTGGGAAACGGTCTGATTTTATGCAGACTTAAATCAGAAAATCCTATTATGCTAAGTTTTAAAAGATGCACTGATGCAGATAGGTATCAACTTAGAATAACAATAAAAATTACAAATTATGATAAATAAAATGCCTGCCACTGCGAAAACTCCGGAAGTCAATATTGACAACCAAAATGGTAAAATTGAACTATCTGGAGTTATAATTCCCGAAAATCCAATGATTTTTTTTGGGCAACTGGAATTAATTATCGAAGAGTGCAAATTGAGTAGCGAAAAGTTGAACTTTGATTTTAAACTTGATTATTTCAATACTGGAGCAGCCAGGTATTTATATGACATGTTCAAGAAATTAAAAGATCATCCGAAGTGCAATGTAAACTGGTATTACGAACCCGATGATGAAGATATTTACGAAAGCGGTATTGAATTTCAGCAATTATCAGGATTAAATTTTAGTTTTATTAAGAAATAAACTCTAAAAATAATATGCAATCTTATGAATGGCGGAAGGTAGGGCAAATAATACTACTTTGTCATTATGTTTAATTTGTGTATCTCCCATAGCAATATAGCTCTTGTTAGCTCGTACAATACCTCCAATGATAACTCCTTCAGGGAAATCAATATCTTTCAGTTTATTTTTGGTTACAATTGCATCCTTCGAAGCAATGAATTCAAGTACTTCAGCTTCAGTTCCAGTCAGACATTTTATTGAAGTAACTTCAGCTTTCATGGTAAAAGTATATATTGTACTGGCAGCACTTAATTTTTTATTCACAATTGTATCAATGCCCATTTTCTTGGCAATCTCAACATAATCAAGATTTTCAATTTCTGCAATAGTTTTTAACACTCCATATTTCTTAGCCAGCAGGCATGATAAAATATTTGTTTCAGAATCTCCGGTAACAGCAACAAAAGCATCGCATTGTTCTATACCGCTTTCAACAAGCACATCAATATTTCTACCATCTCCGGTAATAATAAGCGATCCCGGTAGCTGATCCACTAATTTAAAGCTTTTATCAGGATCTAATTCCAACATTTTAACGTTGAGATGATTTTCAACAAATCTTGCAGATTTAATACCTATTCGACTACCTCCAACAAATGTGATATTGTTTATGTCTAATTTCTCTTTTCCTGCCATCTTCAACAGTTCTGGTATTCCTGTCGGATTTGTTATAATATAAACAAGATCGTTAACCATTAGCATATCATCACCCTTGGGAATGATAGTTGTGTCATTTCTGGTTATAGCAACAGCTCTGTAATTTTGGTTCTGTGCCAATCTGGAAGCTTCTTTCAGACTTATATTTGCAATTGGGGAATCGTTTTCAAGTTTAATAACGAATAAAGTAAGTTTGCCTCCTGAGAACTCGAAGACTTCTGTTGTGCCTGTCTGCTTGAGTACACCGACTATTTCTTTTGCAGCAAGATATTCCGGATAAATTAGTCTATCAACGCCAAGATTTATAAAAGTCAGTTTGTTTATCGGACTTAAATACTCCATATTATCTACTCTTGCGATAGTCTTTTTGGCACCAAGTTTTTTTGCAAATACACATGAGAGAATATTTGTGTCCTGAGAATTGGTCACAGCAATAAATAAATCACAATTCTGTACTTTTGCTTCTTTTAAGACCGAAAATGATGTACATGATCCACAAACCG
>DAOOPK010000153.1:0-5385 GCA_035388205.1 Bacteroidales bacterium | reverse complement strand
GGACGTACTCAGTACGGCATTGTAGGTTGTGCATGGTATAAAGATTATTTCGACGGGAAAATCAAAAAACATGAATTGACACGTCCCGATAAGGAAGAAGACAGAATGATTCTTACAAAATATACAAATGCCAATATTGAACCTGTGTTCTTTTCATATAAAGCTATTCCTGAAATTGATAATATAGTTGGGAAAATAATAAAAACTCAACCGGCAGAGTACGACTTCGTTGCAGAAGATGGTTTTGGACATCATTTTTGGCCAATTTATGATGCAGCAATAAATAAAAGAATTGAAGAAATATTTGCCACGCAGATTCCATATATGTATGTAGCCGATGGTCATCATAGAACAGCAGCAGCAAGTAGAATAGGTAAGGAAAGGTCTGAAAGTAATCCTAATTCTACTGGCAATGAAGAGTTCTGTTATTTTATGGCTGTTATTTTCCCTGATAATCAATTGAAAATTATTGATTATAACCGAGTCGTCAAAGACCTTAACGGTTTGAGCAAGGAAGAATTTATGAATAGGATTATTGATAAATTCTATATGCAGGATATGGGAACAGAGATTTATAAACCTGTTTCTTTGCATGAATTCAGTATGTATATTGATGGTCATTGGTATAAACTTAACGCAAAGCCAGGTACTTATAATGATAACGATCCAATGGATATTCTTGATGTGAATGTGCTTTCTAAATATATCCTTAAAGATATTCTAGGAATTGCAGATTTGAGAACTAGCACTAAAATTGATTTTGTTGGTGGAATACGCGGTTTGGGAGCACTTAAAAAGAGAGTTGATAGCGGTGAAATGAAAGTAGCCTTTGCATTATATCCTGTTTCTATGGATCAACTGATAAATATTGCAGACACAGGTAATATTATGCCTCCAAAAACTACATGGTTTGAACCAAAACTAAGATCAGGACTGGTAATTCATAAACTGGATTAATACTCATTTAAAATATTTTAGCCTGAAAGTTAGAATTAATTTTCAGGCTTTTTTATTTTTGTAAAAACAATTTCAAATGATTTTCACAATATCAGTAATTTCTTTAATAATTATCGGATTTTATTCTGTACTGATAATCATTTTTGCATTGGCTTTTGTAACTAAAAAAAATGAGATAAACGCTATTCCTGAAAAGTCATCAAATGTAAGCATAATTGTAGCTTTTCGTAATGAAGCAAAAAACTTAGCAGTGCTTATTGATAGTTTATTAAAACAAAATTCTAAGGGTAAGTTTGAAATAATTCTAATAAATGATCATAGCGAAGATAATTCTTTGGAGATTTTATCAAACTATAAAGATTCCAGAATAAAACTTTATAATTTGCCAAATGCAATTAATGGCAAAAAAGCGGCTCTTCGTTATGCAATAACGAAAGCGGAATGGGAAACTCTGCTGTTTACAGATGCCGATTGTCTGCTAAAAGAAAATTGGATTGAAACAATGCTTAAAAAACTCGTGTCAGAAAAATTTAGTATGGTGTGTGGTCCAGTTGAATTTAAGAAAAGCAAATCTATTTTTTCATCATTGTTTCAGCTTGAATTTATGAGTTTAACAGGTAGTGGTGCTGCCGGAATTTTGTTAAAACAGCCTTTTATTTGTAACGGGGCAAATTATGCAGTAACGAAATCTGTATTGAATGAAGCATTAAAAAGTGTAAACGACAAATATTCTTCAGGCGATGATGTGTTTTTAGTTCATTATGTATCTCGCAAGCATCAAGTGGGATTTGTAAAATCTGATGAGGCTGTTGTTGAAACTCTACCGCCTCAGTCTTTGTCAGATTTCTTTAATCAAAGACTACGTTGGGCATCTAAGACTTCGGGTTATCGAAATTACTTTGCATTGTTTGTTGCATTGATTACTTTTTTGGCTTCTGTCTCAATAATATATAATGGTATAACTGCAATATTTTGTACGGATGTCGTCATATTATTTTTGATTTCATTGATAATCAAAACCTTGTCGGAGTTGATTTTGATGATTCCGGTTTGCGGGTTTTACAAAAAATGTAATCTGCTGTTGTGGATTCTTGTTTTGAGTGTTCTGCATCCTTTTTATATTGTAATAACAGCAGTAGTCTCTCAACTATACAAGCCAATCTGGAAAGGACGAAAAATTAAGTAAATCTTAATTCCCTATTTCAGAAATAAATTTAATTCTTACCAGTCTTACTTCTTCTTCGCTGTAACCTGTATCGGATAATTCCTTCATTGCTTCTGCAATAGAGTCTGATTCTGCATCGTCTTTGAAATAACAATATATATCATTAATGACATCTTCGTCCAGAATAGTATTAATATAATAATCAAGATTTATTCTGGTTCCGGAATATACAATAGCTTCGATTTCTTCAATCAGTTCCATCATTTCAAGACCAGTAGCATTACAAATTTCATTTAGAGGCATTTTTTTGTCAATGTTTTTAATAATAAAAACCTTATTTGTAGATTTATTGACTACTGATTTGATTACAAAATCCTGAGGTCTTTCTATTTCGTTTTCTTCGACGTGTTTTTGAATAAGTTCGACAAATTCCTTTCCGTATTTTTGTGCTTTACCCTGACCGACACCCGAGACCATAGTTAGTTCCTCCATGGTAATAGGATATTGAATAGCCATATCTTGTAATGAAGGATCCCCAAAAATCACAAAAGGAGGGAGATTATGTTTTTTTGCAATATCTTTTCTAAGATCTTTGAGCATTGCGAATAACTCCATGTCTGTTGCAGAGCCTCCGCTGAAGTTACCTTCGTTATCATTATCCCCATCTTCGTAATTATGATCTTTGGTGAGCATGATAGAATAAGGGTTTTTCATAAACTCTTTACCCTTGGGAGTCAGTTTTAATAACCCATAATTGACAATTTCTTTTTCTATTAATTGAGCAATAAGCATTTGTCTGATTACAGCTTTCCAGTGTCTGGAATTTTCTTCTCCTCCTGTACCAAAAATCTGAAGATCCTGATGTTTGTATGTTGAGACTTCTGCTGTTTTTTTACCAGTAAGAATATTTACTATGTGGTCGGCTTTAAATCTTTCTTTAACCATACGAATTGTCTCAAGTACAGTAAGAATATCCTCTTTTCCTTCGAACTTAGGTTTTGGGTTTAGACAATTGTCGCAGTTGCCACAATCCTCAAGCATTTCTTCACCAAAATAATTTAACAGTTGTTTAACTCTGCAAACGCTTGATTCGGCATATGATACTGTCTCAAATAATAGTTGCTTTCCAATTTCCTGTTCGTTTACAGGTTTGTTTTGCATAAATTTTTCCAGTTTTTGAATATCATCATAACTGTAAAAAGTGATGCATTTCCCTTCGCCTCCATCTCTACCTGCCCTTCCGGTTTCCTGATAATATCCTTCCAAACTTTTGGGGATGTTGTAATGTATTACAAATCTCACATCAGGTTTATCAATACCCATTCCAAAGGCAATTGTGGCAACTATTACATCAACATCTTCATTGAGGAACATATCTTGATTTCGGGAACGGGTTGCTGAATCCATACCTGCATGATATGCTAAGGCTTTGATGTCGTTCACAACAAGCATTTCAGCCAATTCCTCAACTTTTTTACGACTTAGGCAATAGATAATTCCCGATTTACCAGGATTATTTTTAATGTATCTTATTATCTCTTTAGATGCTTTGACCTTTGGCCTGACTTCATAATAAAGGTTATGTCGGCGAAAAGATGATTTAAAAACTTCTGCCTCAAGCATGTCAAGATTTTTCTGGATATCGTGCTGTACTTTAGGAGTAGCAGTAGCAGTAAGGGCCATAAGGGGGACTTTGGTTCCGATAGCATTAACAATTGGTCTTATTCTTCTGTATTCAGGTCTGAAATCATGTCCCCATTCACTAATGCAATGAGCTTCATCAATTGCGAAGAAAGAAATTTTGAATTTCTTCATGAATTCAACATTTTCTTCTTTTGTTAGCGATTCGGGAGCTACATATAGCAATTTTGTTTTACCAATTAAAATATCTTCTTTAACCTGATTTATTTCAGTTTTGTTCAGTGAAGAGTTGAGAAAATGAGCAATGCCATCCTCCATACTAAATCCCCTCATTGAATCAACCTGATTTTTCATTAGGGCAATAAGAGGTGAAATTATTATTGCAGTGCCTTCCAACATCATTGCAGGCAATTGATAACATAGTGATTTTCCACCGCCTGTAGGCATTAAAACAAAAGTGTCATTACCTTTCAACAAACTTGTGATGACTTCTTTTTGTAATCCTTTAAAAGTGTCGAATCCAAAATATTTTTTTAATAATTCCGCTATTTTCTGTTCAATATTATCCATTTAAATCGTTAAAATCCTTAATATCCAAAGTTAGAATAATATTTCAAATAAAAAAATGATTTTAAGAATTTTTCATTAAAACTTACTTTAAGCTCTTGAAAAATAAATCTATTTGAAATTATATACTAAATTAGCAAAAATTTTTAATATGCAAATTTTTAATAAAGAAAATATTATAAAAAGTGGAAAAGCTGCTGTAAAGGCTGAATCTGATGCTATTATTGGTTTGATTGATTATATTGATGAAAGTTTTGCTCTTGTCGTTCAAAGAATAGTAGAATCAAAGGGCAGAGTTATTTTTACTGGGATTGGGAAAAGTGCAAATATCGGGATGAAAATAGTAGCCAGCTTAAATTCAACAGGAACTCCAGCGATATTTATGCACGCGGCTGATGCTATACATGGTGATTTGGGTATGGTTCAAAAAGATGATATTGTTATTTGTATATCAAAAAGTGGTAATACTTCAGAAATAAAAGTTCTTATCCCGTTAATAAGAAATATTGGGAATTTGTTGGTGGCTATTGTTTCCGATACTGATTCATTTTTGGCAAAATCAGCCGATTTAGTAATTAGGGCAACTGTCTCCAATGAAGCATGCCCGAACAATCTTGTGCCAACTTCCAGTACAACAGCTCAGCTTGTCATCGGAGATGCTTTGATGGTAGCAGTCTTGGAAGCAAAAGGATTTACAAAAGAAGATTTTGCAAAATTACATCCTGGAGGCTCCATTGGGAAAAAATTGTATCTTAAAGTTGATGATATTTACAAATTAAATGAATCTCCAAAGGTGTTTCCAGATGCAGATATAAAGAAGATTATTTCGGAAATTACAAGTAAAAGACTGGGAGCTACGGCTGTCGTGGATAAAGAAGGTGTTTTACTTGGGGTTATTACTGACGGAGATCTGAGAAGAATGTTGGAAAATTTCTCATCAGATTTAATGAATACCCGTGCCGAGGATATTATGAACAAAAATCCTAAAACTGTACAGAAAAATGAACTGGCAGTAAATGCTTTGTCATTAATCCGCAAAAACAATATAACCCAGG
>DAOOPK010000152.1:0-5469 GCA_035388205.1 Bacteroidales bacterium | reverse complement strand
AAATGCAAGAATCGGCTCTTTAAAATAGTCTTCATGGTTTAATGATTTAAAAATTCAATAAGCAAATATACGAAATTGATTTTATAAATGCAAGGAAAAGTATTAAATGTGAAAAGTGATTTTGTTTTATAACCAAATAATAGTTAATTTTGAAATAAGTATTAACTCAAAAGGCAAATGAAATATATCATCTTGATAAATATGTTTTTGTTAATATATTTTATTCAATATGCACAGGATGATACTGTAAGTTATATTTCAGTTGCGGATATTTCTTTGAATCAAAAGATTTCAATTTTAAACGATAGGATGTTTTTATCATGTCCCGATTCGGCATTTGTTATGACAAGAGCAGGTGGAGAGACTTCGGCTCAAACCAATCTGGAAAAGGAAACAAGAATATATTTTGATAACGAGAATTTAAGAATGGTAATTTATGCTCAGGAAATGTATTGTTATACTGTGCTTGATTTATTTAGTTATCTTGAAAAAGAGTACTCAATGGACAGAAACTATAATCAACTTCCAGGAGCAGTTCAGATAATTTCGGAAGATAGCTCTCGCATTGCCATATCAGCTACGCCATGCAGATTTGATCAGCAATCCAACACATTTCTATTAAATACGCTTTGGGTACAAAATTCTGATTCTATGCTTGTGAAGATGGATGTATATCTTAATGCATTGGCTATGCCATACTGGGAGGATTATTTGTATCTTACAGAAAGAATATTCCGTTCTATCGAATTTGGGACAAAATCAATTAATCTGGAGCCAAGGGAAGAAACCAAAAGAATTTTTAAAACAGATTATAGTCTTGTTTTTAACATACCCGAAAAATATATTCTTCAGATCGAAGAAGGATATGATTTTATGGTAATTAATATTTTACCAGTCAAGAGAGTTGATGAAGGATCGAATTGCAAAGCCATAATTTATTTAGGAAAAAATCCGGTTTGGTTTTATAATAGTTATGGTTTTACTCAAGGTGAAAACAGTATAGTGAATGGAGCTTTTCTGGGAAATCGAATGCGAGGATTTTATTTTAAAAAGCCAAATCAGAAAAAGTATTTACTTGAATATCAGGGCGAAGCGAACAAAATAGGAAAAGGCTTGATGTTTCACATAATCTTGATTGGAGATTCGCAAGAAGCTATTGATAATTTGAAAGAAATTACAGAATCCGTAAGAATTGAAGAATAATACGGTTGATTATTTTTGTAATTCATGCCACAGCTGTTTTCAGAATGAGAAACCTAAACAATATTGTTATATTTTATAATCTTTAAGTGTCAAATATAGACAAAGAAACAAACAAATTAGTACTTAACAGTATACAAAGCTCCGCGCGTTGGCCATGACAAAACTGCGGGAAGTTCAGGCGGTGAGAGAAAAACAAATAGAATTGTGTCGAGCCGATATATCGTTTATTCACACTAATAATTATTTTCAATGGTGTTCATGAGCTCCCTGCGGTCGGTTCTAAAACAAATATTTGCGATGGTAAGGGGTGTGGGCATTTGTTTTAGGTCAAGGTCGACATACAATTCTTTTGTTTTGTCTCGATGTGGGTTGGGTAGCGTTGTTTTGTCTTGATTTCTTTGTAACTTTCTTCATCAAGCAAGAAAGTTAATGAAATATAAGAAATACTTAATTATGGTAATAATATATGACATTTCACAATTTGCACACAAAAAAAAGTAGAGTTATCTGTGCATGTTGTTGATAGTTAGCATTTTGCTGATTGTGTCATATTTTAGATTCAGAACTTAGGACAAGTTCTGAAAGGAGAAGTCAAGCAATATTATTGAATATCAGGGCGAAGCAAACAAAATAGGAAAAGGCTTGATGTTTCATATAATCTTGATTGGAGATTCGAAAGAAGCTATTGATAATTTGAAAGAAATTACAGAATCCGTAAGAATTGAAGAATAATACGGTTGATTATTTTTGTAATTCATGCCACAGACATCGTAAAGTTTCGCTATGACAATTTTCTCTTAAATGCATTGCTCCCCCATTGCAGTATTTAAACTCCTTACAGTTTTTACAGACGCCGTTTTTCATCCAGTTTCTGTTACGCATCGAATCAAATTTATTATTCCAGATATTAAGGAATGGTTCTTTGTAAATATTTCCTTGTACGAAACTAGGATTATTATTTGGACATGCAGAAACCGAGCCGTTAGCCAATACAGAGCCAATATTTATACCTGCACGACAAAAGAAAAGTCCGTCACGAATTTGATGATCATATTCCCCTCCATAAGCTTCGCAACTGAAAGATGTGTTTATTCTATTATCCTGACGACATTTTAAAATATATTCAAAGAGATATTTAATTTCGGTTTTATCAAGATGTAATTCAGAATAATTAATGGCTCTGCCAATTGGAGCAATAGTAAACAAACGCCAGGCTTTAATCCCTTTATGTATAAGATTTTGTCTTACATCTTCAAGTTCTGAAATATTACGTTTATTTACACAAGTAACGACATCGTGAACGACTTTTTCTTCATGTGAAATAATTGAAAGAGCATTTTCAACCGCTGCAAAAGATTTTTTATTTCCTCTTAACCAGTTATGATTTTCTTCAAGTCCGTCCATACTTAGAGTTATGGCTCTCAATCCCGAATTTACAAGATTTCTGAATTTATCAGGATTAAGCATATAACCATTTGTTACCATTCCCCAAGGATAGCCTAGAGAAGTTATTTTTTTGCCACATTCTTCAAGGTCTTTACGCATTAGCGGTTCGCCTCCTGTCAGCACAATCATTACTTTGCCGGGGTCATACTCTGTTTTTATTTCACGAAGAACAGTTAAAAAATCCTCTAAGGGCATATCCTTTATCTGGCTCTCTTTTTTGCAATCGCTACCACAATGCAAACAATTGAGATTACACCTAAGAGTGCATTCCCAAAATAAATAACTTAATTTGTGAAGTTTTGCCTCATTTTTTGCAAATCCGGCAAAGAGTTTTTTTACCAGATTTTGTCTGATACCTAATGACATTATATGTTTTCGTTGAGACTTATGGTAATAAGTTCGTTTTTGTAGTCAACGGAAGTGTTAAAGGTATTATAAGTCCCGTTTTCTTCTCCGTCTATGTCTTCAACTGTTATTTTCAGATTTCTGTCATTGGTAATGATGCCTGTGTAGAAATTACCGCTTGAATCTGTCACTGTACTTAATGAGTCTGAATCTGATACTATATTTACTTTTAATCCTTCTATACCTTGTTGGGTATCATTGTCGCTTATGGTTCCTTCTATGTTTGCATAATTCTGAGGCGTTCCGTAACAAGCCTGAAAAGTAATAAGAAAACCGGCAGCACCAAACATGCCAAGCACTTTCTTATAAATTGATGATTTGATTTTTGGTAGTTTCATAATTTCAGTTGTTTGGTTTTATAATGTAAAAGTATTGTAAGTTTTGCAATTAGTCAAATTTAATTTTAACGGTCTGGATTCAAATATTCCGTAAATTGCCGAACCACTGCCCGACATTTGAGCATAAACCGCACCATTTTTATATAATTCTTTTTTTATTTCCATTAAAACGGGAAAGTCTTTAAAAATAGTGTCTTCAAAATTATTTTTAATTGAATTTTTCCATTGATTGATGGGTTGATATATAAGAAACTCAAGGCTTTCTTCAGGCTTTGTAGGGTTACAATTTTTGTACGCATTAGCTGTATTTATCTTAACATCGGGGAAACATAAAACCAGAAATTTTCCTGAAAGATTGAACGGAATTTCTTTAAATATATTTCCTATACCACTTGCAATAACAGGTCTATTTTTAATAAAGAAAGCACAGTCGGCTCCTATCTGTGATGCATATTCAAGCAGTTTTTTTTCTGATAAGTTGAGTTTAAAAATATTATTTATAAGAATAAGTGTATGCGCCGCATCAGACGAACCTGAACCTAAACCTGTTCCAAAAGGTACATTTTTGTAGAGGATGATTTTAATAGGAGGGATATCGAAATTTTCCTCCATAATTTTATAGGCTTTGTAGCACAGATTCTTTTCAACAGCACAGTCAACTTTAATTCCCTCATTTATCAGCTCAAACTTTTCTGATGGAAGAATCTCAAGAATATCATTATATCCAACCGGATAAAATATGGTTTCTATATTATGATAGCCGTCTTCTCGCTTTGATATAATATCAAGACCAATGTTTATTTTTATATTTGGAAAACAAATCATGTGGCAAAGTTAGATTATAAAAATGAAATTTCAAATTTCAATAATTCACTATTATTACCTTCTTTATCAAAGTCAATGTCTTTAAGCAGGTTTTTGTAATTATGTAAATAGAATGAAAAAGATAGTATTGCTCAGTGATTTTCTATTTATTCTATCTAAATATCTGTAGCCTGTCGGAATCCAATTTGATGAAAATAAAGAGCAGAATTGTAAATGCCCATAAGGAAGAACCTCCATAACTTAAAAATGGCAGAGGAATGCCAATAACAGGAGCAACTCCAATGGTCATCCCAATATTAACCGCAACATGAAAGAACAAAATAGACGCTACTCCGTATCCATATATTCTTGAAAATGCAGATCGTTGTCGTTCTGCAAGAAATATTATTCTTAATATTAATAGAGTAAAAAGCCCCAAAACTACAGTTGAACCAATCAGTCCCCATTCTTCTCCGATAGTACAAAAAATAAAGTCAGTACTTTGCTCCGGAACAAAATTGTATTTAGTTTGTGTACCTTGTAAAAAGCCTTTACCATCAAAACCTCCGGATCCAATTGCAATTTTTGACTGATTTACGTTATAGCCAACACCAAGTGGGTCATCATTCATACCAATGAGCTCGTTTATACGTTTTTGCTGGTGTGATTGCAAAACATTATTAAATAAGTAATCAACCGATAATACAAAAGTGGAAACTCCTAAAATCACAAAAAAGAAAAGGAGCAGGTTTTTATTCTTTTTAATTATAAACAAGCTGAGCATGAGTAAACCCATCGCAACAATATTCAGTAAAACCAGATTGATAGGTTTGTTTATAAATATATTTGAATAATTGTATATAATAATTGATAAGACTGTAAAAAGCAAAAAACAATAAAATACGATTTGCGAATAAATACTACGACCATTCGTCATAAGAAATCCAATTACTCCTGCACATAGAATAACAATCAATAGAACCTCCAGATTTGTAATCAATGCAAGAATAAAAAGTGCAATAATTGCAAAAGCTGTTATAAAAAGGACTTTATTCAATCCTTCGCGGTACAATACAAAAATAAATGCAAAGAATACCAGTGCTGAACCTGTATCGTTTTGGATAAAGATCAGAGCCACTGGGATTATTAGAATTAGAAAAAGTATAGCTGATTTAGAAAATCTATTAAAAGAAAAGTTTTCGCTACTGATAAATTGGGCTAAAGCTAAACATATTGTTATTTTGGTAAATTCAACAGGTTGCATCCGAAAAGT
>DAOOPK010000151.1:0-5553 GCA_035388205.1 Bacteroidales bacterium | reverse complement strand
GAACATCATCAATATACATATCAACCCAGTCGCTGTTAAGGTCAATAAAATGCTGAACTTTTAACCATGTTCCGGGGGTATAGTTATGTTCAACAGCACCATATCCCATTCCATCAATAGTCATAACTCCATCTTTAAACATAGTTTGCATACCCCAAACCAGGCCTGTTCCTGCCGGGTTGAAGTTTTGCATAATATTGTAATAACCAAGTTTTCCTTCAGGAACCATTATATAGAATTCAATTCGATAACGTCCTGTCGTTAAATCTGCAAATTCAATAACACCGTCATTTGTTCCAGCTACCTGTATTGACTGTGTTCCTTGATAAGCATAAGCATCGGAAACTAGAGGATCTTCTTCAGAGCCAGGGTCTCCATTCCAAGTATCCCATACGTTACCTTCCTGCTCAGCGATGCCAAGACCCGCTGTGTATGATTCAAAGTCATCCGAATACATCACTTGTGCATTAAGATAACCAACTGCAAGTATCAAACCTGCAAATATTAAAAGTAGATTTTTTCTCATAATAATTCTTTTTTTAGTTAAATTTTATACAATTATAAAAAAAAAATTAATGCCACACTAAAATCAGTTAAAAATTTTAGATTTTAGGTTGTTATTTTAACTATCAAAATATTAGTCGTTTGAAAAATTCTTAAGTAGTTCTCTGTAGGTCGAAAATACTTTTGCTCTGGAAACAAATCCTACGTACTTTCCATTTTCTACAACGGGTAAATTATAATGATCTGTTTTTTCGAAAATATCTGCAATTTCTCTGACACTCATATCAGTTGTTAAAATAGGATCAGGAATATACATCAAATCTTTGACAAGAGTTGTTTCATATAGTTCTTTCTTAAACATCAAGTGCTTAACATGGTCTAACCAGACCAAGCCTTTCAGATTATTGTCCTCATCAACAACGACATAAATTGTACGGCTGGATTTTGAAATCACTTTAGTTAATTCTCCTAAACTTGCATTTTCGGTAATTGTTAAAAAGTTTTTTTCAATTAAAGATTCTGTTTTCATTAAGGTTAACATATTACTGTCTGCATTGTGTGTAAGTAAGTGTCCACGTTTTGCAAGGATTATAGTATAAACAGAATTAGGCATAAACAGCTTAACAGTAAAATAGGACAAGGCTGATACAATCATCAGAGGGACAAACAGATTATATCCTCCTGTTATTTCAGCGATAAGGAATATTGCAGTCAGTGGTGCATGAATTATTCCTGACAGCATTCCTGCCATTCCCACAAGAGCAAAATTGCTTGTCGAAATTTTAAACCCTAAGGAGTTGACTATATTTGAAAAAAACAATCCTAAAGTGGTACCTAAAAACAATGAAGGAGCAAAAATACCTCCCACACCACCTGCACCAAATGTTGCACTTGTGGCAAATATCTTGAGAAAAAGAATGCATCCTAAAATTACAGTCAAACCCAAAAAGCTATTCCATCCTGGATATATTGAGCCTGAAAACAAAAATGAGGTATCACCTTTAAGAGCTATATTAACAGCTTCGTATCCTTCACCATATAAGGAAGGGAAAAGAAAAATAAGAGTACCTAGGACTAATGTTCCAATAAAAAACTTAGTATATTTTGATTGGATACTCTTATATAATCTAGTTTGCCATAAGTATATTTTAGAAAAATATACAGAAAACAAACCTGATAAAATCCCGATTAGAATATAAAAAGGGACATCTCTTAAAAAGAATGGATCAGTGTTTTCAACAAAATAAATATAATTCTGTCCTAAAAACATGTAAGAAGTAAGAGCAGCCGAAATCGAAGCCAGAAGTAATGGTAGTAAAGAAGCCATTGTTAAATCAAGCATAATGACTTCAATAGCAAAAATCACTCCTGCAATAGGAGCTTTAAATATTGCAGCAATTGCTCCAGTGCTAGCACAACCAATCAGTAAGATTATTTGTTTATAATTTAATTTAAAAAATTGTCCTATATTGCTTCCGATAGCAGCTCCTGTTGCAACAATGGGTCCTTCCAAACCAACGGATCCGCCAAATCCGATTGTCAGTGAACTTGCAACAATTCTCGAAAACATATTATGTTTTTTTATTTTTCCCTCATTTTTGGACATGTTGTATAGTACCATCGGAATACCATGTCCAAGATTATCTTTAACAAAAAAGTTTACAAAAATTAGGGTTAGCAAAATACCTATTACCGGAAAAATAAAATAGATATAATTGAAATCGTATTTATCTACCATAAGAACTACAATTTCCCTAACAAAGTGAACTGTGTTTTTCATTATTACAGCAGCAATGCCAACAGCGATACCAACAAATATAGCAAGAATTAGAATAAAGTTTTTATCTTTAATCTTTTGCTTTCGCCACAAATGTAAGGTATCGGCTATTGCATTTAGTTTCATGTTTTCCTTTTCAAAATGCAAATATGATAAATTTTTTAGTAATATATGTGATATTTTGAGTTTGGTTTGTAATTTTGTATCGTAATCTTTGCTATATTTAATGATTATTTAGAATTTATGAAGAAATATAAAATTGGAATAGCACTTAGCGGAGGTGGGACAAGAGGATTTGCTCATCTTGGAGTACTCAAAGCTCTGAACGAAAAAGGTATATATCCTGAAATAGTTGCTGGTACAAGTGCAGGATCAATTGCAGGTGTTTTGTACTGTGCTGGTTTTTCTCCCGATGAAATATTAAAATTATTTAAGAAAAAGAAATTCTCAGATTTGACAAAAATACAATTTCCCACAAATGGTCTTTTTAGTCTTGATAACTTGACCCAGTTAATCCGCAAATCTGTAAAAGAGGACAGATTCGAAAAACTAAAGGTCCCTTTTGTAGTTTGTGTGGCAAATCTTAATACCGGTAAGGCTGAATATATCAGTAGTGGACAGTTATTTAAAATAGTTCAGGCTTCTTCATCTATTCCTGTTTTGTTTTCACCGGTTAAAGTAGGGAAAAATATTTATGTTGACGGGGGCTTGATTGACAATCTGCCAGTAAGACCACTCGTACGAAAGTGCGAAAAAATTATAGCAGTCAATATTTTTCCGAATGAGAAAGTCAATAATGTAGAGAATTTATTTCAGGTAGCAACCAGAACATTCCAAATAAGCATCAATAAAGATATACGTTATGATAAAAGCAGATGCCATTATTATCTTGAACCACCGGAAATGGCAAAATACAATATGCTTGAGACAAAACACATGGACGATATTTTTAATTTGGGATATCAGTACTGCAAAAGAATAAAATTCGATTTAGAATAAAATATAGAAAAGCGTTATTACAAATGTTTTAAAAGTTTTTAATCTGTTCGTAATCGAAATCGCAATTGCTCCAATCATTGTCAATAAAAGCTCCTGATCTATTATAAAGTATTATCGCATCTGTATTCCAGTTTAGTACCTGCCATCTTAATCGTTTGCAATTTTCTTTTTTTGCAATTTTAAATATTTCTTTCAATAATGTAGTACCTATACCTTTATTTCTGTATTCCGGCTTAACATACAGATCATCGAGATATAAAGATTTACCTACCCAAGTAAAATAAGCATAAAAATACAATGCAAATCCTATGATTTTTCTGTTTTGATCTTTTACAACAAGGCATCTGAAAAGATCTTTCTCGTTGTTCATTTGATCAATAGTATTTATTACTTTTTCAGGAGCTTTCTCGAACAAAGCTAGTTCTTTGATGAGTTTCAGGATTTCAGGAAAATCTTCTGTCTGAGCTTTATAAATTCTATAATCAGTCATTTTGTAAGTTTTGTCAAAAATAATAAAATATTCCATTTTGGAAATTAAGAAATATATTGTATTTTTGTCGCCCTATTGTCAAATGTGTAATGGGGCGACGAAAATCGGAGCTTAGTAGCACGCTAATATTTAAGAAAATGAAACATTTCGAAATTAATGCAAGTTTGCGTAATGATGTTGGAAAAAAAGCATCAAAAAAAATCAGAAGAGAAGATAATATACCCTGTGTAATCTATGGGGGGGGAAAGACATTACATTTCTTCACTTCACAAAGTGATATAAGAAAGTTTGTCTATACTCCGGAAGTGATGTTTGCCGATATTAAATTAGATGGAAAGTCCTATTCTGCTATTGTTAAGGATATTCAGTTTCATCCGGTTACCGATAAAATAATTCACATAGATTTTTATGAACTTAATGAAGCTAAAAAAGTTAAGATTAAGATTCCAGTTCATATTATAGGCTCATCTGTTGGTGTTAAAGCCGGGGGTAAACTGAAACAGAATATGCGAAAGATTACCGTTAAAGCTATGATGAATGATATTCCTGATAAAATAGAAGTTGATATAACCGAACTTAATATCGGAGATTCTATCAGAATAAGAGACTTAAAATCAGACAAACTTGAATTTGTTGATACAAAGACAAATATAGTTGTTACTATTATTTCAATGCGTGGGATAATTGCAGCTGAAGAAGCAGCCGCAGCTTTAGAAGCTGCTGAAAAAGCTGAAAAGGCTGAAAAAACTGAAAAAGCTGAAGGTAAAGAAGAAGAAAAGAATTAATCGAGAACGCCTAAACTATGAAATATCTTATCGTAGGTTTGGGTAATCCCGGGGATGAATATAGAAATTCCCGACATAATATCGGATATAAAGTGCTGGATTCTCTTGCCGAGAAATCCGGCATTGTTTTTTCCGATAAACGATATGCTTATGTTGCAGAATTAAAAGTCAGAGGTAAAATATTAGTGTTGATAAAGCCAACTACTTATATGAATTTAAGTGGGAATGCAGTTAATTATTATCTTAAAAAAGAAAAAGTACCATTGGAAAAAATGATGATAATTGTAGATGATCTTGCTTTACCCTTAGGAGCTATAAGGATAAAAACAAAAGGAGGAAGTGGTGGTCATAATGGCTTACAACACATAGAAGATATACTTGGTTGCAACGATTATATAAGGATGAGAATTGGGATTGGTGACGAATTTAATCAGGGGCAGCAGGTTGATTATGTTCTTGGTGAATGGACAAAAGAAGAAATGGAGAAATTATCAGCAAAAGTCGTTATTGCTGCTGATGCTGTGTTGAGTTTTCCGCATATTGGTATTGAAAGAACAATGAATTTATTCAATAACAAGTAATTCTGATGGATAAAAACAAACCACAAAAACAGAATTACAGAAATCTGGCATCCAGAATAGCAGGGTATTTATCCAATCTGAAGAAGCCGAAATGTCTTGTAAAAGCTTCCATTTTTATATTCAGGAAGTTATATAAAATCAATTTGACGGATTTTGAAGTTCCCGAAAAGGGATTTACAACTTTTAATGCTTTCTTTACACGCAAATTGACAGCGAATGCCAGAAATTTAGGCAAAGGAATAATCTCTCCCGTTGATGGCTCAGTATTCGATTTCGGCAAAGTTGATCCTGATAATAAAATATATGTGAAGTTCAAGTATTATTATATTGATGAATTATTAAGTGATAAATTCGATAATATGAGTTCGTATGTTGTCTTATATCTGGCTCCATCGGATTATCATCGTGTTCATGCAG
>DAOOPK010000150.1:0-5578 GCA_035388205.1 Bacteroidales bacterium | reverse complement strand
CTCCTCGGGAGCATGATGTGCTATCTTATTTAGTGAGAGGCTACAGTTATAAGATGGCTGCAGGAGAAATGAATGTAGGACTGGAAACATTACGCTATCATATTAAAAATATTTACAGCAAACTACATGTGAACTCAAAGAGTGAGGCTGTGGCAAAAGCGATACAGAATAAAATATTCTAAGAAACAAACTTGTAAGGCCACAAATCAAATCCCATACAAAAAATAAATGTTTTATTCATTTCATCAACTATCTTCAAAGATGAAACACCTTGCTTTCCTGCTGATCACTTTAGTCGTTTCATATAATATTTGCTATTCCCGGAATTCAGCATTGAATCCATGGCAAAATACTGCACTACATGATACAATACGTCAGCAAGCATTATTTGATTTCACCTGGGTACTAATGATAAATAATCCCGATAGCGCTTTAGGATATGCTAAAACATTACGGGACCATTCATTAAAATCAAAAAGTAAAAAGTATGAAGCCAAAGCTTCCTTACTAATAGGAATGTCTCTCTTAGAGAAGAGCAATTACATTGAAGCTGAAAGTCAGTTTAATAATAGCATTGTAATTTCCAAAACTATTAATGATAAAGTAACGGAGGCATTGGCTTATTGTCATCTAGGTGGTTCATTTTACAGGAGAGGCGAATTATCAGAGTCATATATCCACACCATTAAAAGTTTGAAACTAGCAGAAGAATCAAAAAATAATCAAGCTTTGGCATGGGCGCATAATGCTATTGGGTGTATATATATGGACAAGGGTGAACTGGATAAGGCTCGTGATCATTTTTCCAAATCTCTCACATCTGCAATGCTGGCTAGAGATACAAGTTGTATGGCCGTTACAATTGGGAATACAGGCAATACCTATGATAATAACAAAATTAAGCAAATGGAATGCTATGAGCAATCATTAAAATGGACGAGGTTAATAAACAATAAAAAGATGGAAGGATTTGTACTTCGATCTATAGGCAACAGGTATAGTACATTAAATGAATACGACAGCGCTATTTACTATTATAATTTAGCATTAGAAAGAGCTCTGGAAATTACTGATAAATATCAGGAAACCCTTTCCTACGGTTATTTAGGTACTGCTTATGTGGAATCCGGAAACCCACAAAAAGCTGTTCAGATGCTTTACAAAAGTTTGCAGGCAAATGAAATTGTTGGAGATTTGTTCTCATACAGTGAAATATATAAATATTTATATCAGGCATATAAATCAATTGGAAATACAAAGAAAGCATTAGAGGCTCATGAACTATTTATGCAATATCAGGATTCATCTTCGAATGAAGAAATTACAAAACTAATTTCTCAAAAAGATAACGAAATTAAATTTCAGCGTGAGCAGGAGAAATTGAAATCGAAACAGGAGAAATTAAATTTAATGAACGAGCAAGAGATCCAAAAACATAAAATTACAAGAAATTCATTAATTGCAGGTTCCCTTCTGTTAATGTTACTACTAGTTGTGTTAATTAACCGCAATAAGTTAAAGCGAACAGTGGAAATGGAAAAAATGCGGTCGAGACTATCAAGAGATTTACATGATGATATTGGAAGTACTTTAAGCAGTATTAACATCTTGAGCCGGACGGCACAAAGTAATTTATATCAATCAGGAAATGAAAAAACAAAAGCATCATTAGAGAAGATAAACGAACGCAGCCAACGATTACTGGATAATATGAGTGACATTATCTGGAATATTAATCCAGGAAACGATACCATTGAGGAAGTAATGAGCCGCATGAGAGAATATGCAACAACCATTCTGGAAGCAAAAAACATTGATTACAAATTTGATTTTCCAAAAGAAAAAGTGGACTGCAAACTCAGTATGGAAGTAAAAAATAACTTGTATCTGATTTTCAAAGAAGCGGTAAATAATCTTTCTAAGTACTCCGGAGCTGATAAAGCCATTCTAAGTCTGAAATTTGAAGTAAAATATATACATCTTAAAATAGAAGATAATGGTAAAGGTTTTAATGAAAATGAAATAACACATCGGGGCGGATTAAGTAATATGTTTCATAGGGCAGAAGAAATAAAAGGGGTGCTTAAAATAAACTCTTCCATTGAAATTGGAACAACAGTAGAATTAATTTTACCGAGGTTTAGTTAGTTTACACTCCGGTTAAAGATCAATGACATATATCAAATGAAAATAATTCTTTGCATACTAATTAGTGCTTTTTTTTATCAAAACACCTCCTATTCCCAATCTCCGGTTGTTATCGATTCATTATTTAGCATATTAAAGCTACAGAAAGAAGATACTTCTCAAGTTAATACATTATGCGCGCTTGCATTTCAGCTTAGAAATAGTGACCCTGACACGTCAATTTATTTCGGAAATAAGGCATTGAAGTTAGCATCTCATTTAAAATACAAAATGGGAATCGCAGGTGCACAGCTCCAGTTAGGTAATGCCCTTATGAATCAGGGAAAATACATCGATGCTTTAAAGTATAACAATAATGCTCAACATATATATGAGCAACTTCTAATTACTGAAGAATTTAAAAACAAAGATTTAGTTAAAAAACAAAAGGCAAGAACTTACAACAACATTGGAATTATTCATTGGTATCAGGGTAATTATCCTGTTGCATTGCAAAATCATTTGACAGCACTGGGAATCCGTAAAGAAATCAATGATAAAATGGGTATCGCTGCTTCTTACAATAACATTGGTCTTGTTTTCAGTGATCTAGGTAACTATTCAGCAGCAATAGAAAATTATATAGCAGCATTACCTATTCATGAAGAAATAAAAGATAAGCCAAGTATCGCTGCTACTTATATCAATATTGGAAATATTTACCGGAACATGGAAAGGTATTCGGAAGCTTTAAAGAATTATAACGATGCCCTTCAAATAAATGAATCATTAAAAGATAATAAGGGAGTTGCTTATTCGATTTTTAGTATCGGAACGATAAATGATGATCTGGGAAATAATGCAGAAGCCATGCAGAATTATAAAGCTGCTTTGAAAATCAGAGAAGAAATTGGAGATAATTATGGTATAGCCCAGTGTTACAATAATATCGGGCTTATTTATTCGCATCAGAAGAACTATTCTCTCTCATTGGAGAATCTTTTTGCTTCCCTAAAGATAAAAGAAGATATTGGAGATAATGAAGGTATTGCAGAAGCCTATAACAACATTGGAAATATATACAGATTTCAGAAGAATTACAAAAAGGCTTCACAGTACTTAAATAAGAGTTTATTGCTTTCCAATGAGATTGGAAGTTTGGAAAATATAAAATTAGTTTATCTCAGCTTAGCCACATTAGATAGTACTCAAGGTAACTTTAACAAATCGCTTGAATACTATAAATTATACATTATCATGCGCGATAGTTTGGCAAACAATAAAATAACCGAAAAGATTACCCAACAGCAACTGCAATACGAATTTGATAAAAAAGAAACGATTGCTAAATCAGAGCAGCAAAAAAAAGATGCAATTATGCAACAACAACTTCAAAATCAAAAGATCATTCGTAATTCATTTATTGTTGGGTCTGCCTTATTGTTACTACTAATTATAGTACTAATCAACCGTAACAAATTAAAGCGAACAGTTGAAATGGAACAAATGCGATCGAGATTGTCCCGCGATCTACATGATGATATAGGAAGCACATTAAGCAGTATCAACATTTTAAGTCGGACAGCTCAAAATAATATACAGCATTACGTAGATGAAAAAACAAAAGCGTCATTAGAAAAAATAAACGAACGCAGTCAGCGCTTACTGGATAATATGAGTGACATTATCTGGAATATTAATCCGGGTAACGATACCATTGAGGAAGTAATGAGCCGCATGAGAGAATATGCCACCACCATTTTAGAGGCGAAGAATATCGATTATACATTTAACTTTCCCAAAGAAAAGATGGATTGCAAACTTACCATGGAAGTAAAAAACAACCTGTATTTGATATTCAAAGAAGCAGTGAATAATCTCTCTAAATATTCTGGAGCAAGTAATGCAACCCTATCGTTGACATTTGACGAAAAGAACATTCATCTTAAAATAGAAGACAATGGAAATGGTTTTAATGAACAAGAAATAAAACACCGTGGTGGACTAAGCAATATGCAGCACCGGGCCGAAGAAATAAAGGGTGTAATTACAATTAATTCTGTTGTTGAAAAAGGTACAGTGATAGACTTGAGTTTACCGCGATATTGTTAATGCATACCCTTTATGATATTCTCGTCTATACCCATAACTTCACCCAATTTACGATTCCATAAAATCTAATAAGATAATTAAGTTGCGTCAAATGCATTAAAAATAATCAAATGCAAATAATTTGATGCTTATTGAACTGACACTATCGGGAAATAATGAAGCATAAAATAAATATGTCTGCTATCCAGCATCAGATTTTTAAAATGAATCACATTTTCTTCTTAAAAAACTTCATGTACACGGCAACAATAACTACCAATACAGCAAGGACTACAATTATACCAAACCCCATTCCTGCATTAAAGATACTTTCCACTACTGAGCATGAAGTAAAGAGAATTGAAACCAATAAAATAATTAAAAAGAGCGAGGGTTTTAGTTTTCGTATCAACGGTTTTTGTGATTATTATAATGTAAAATATGCACTTCTGATAAATATATTTGTTATTCATTTCTGCAAACTACACTTTTACAACTTAAAATGCCTTATCGCCTTTTTCTTCATAGTTCCCTTCAGTACAATTGATAGAATTATTTTCAACATCAGTTGAATTACTATCAGTTTCAGCGCCTGCGGAAGGATTTTGTTTTACTTCGTTCGGATCCTCCGGATCAGGCATTTTTTTATTATAATCTTCATTCGTTTTTGCAGAGTTACTGTTATTGGCGCTGATACGCTTACGCTGGAAGGGTTGATTACTGCTCATCATGATGTATTTAATAAAATTCGATAAACCTATATTCAAAGATGAAAAAGATGTGCCAATTACTGTTATACATTTATAATATATAATTACAGAAATCACACTTCTTTGATTCTAATCGTAAAAAATAGTCCTATTTGAGGTTTTGTATTAGCATTGAAGAAAATTTGCATGATGCGAAATAATATGCTTTCAAACAATTCTTTTTGAGTTTCGTATGCTTGCCCCCCTTTTTATGTGGGTGGAATCTCTTAGTGTTTATACGATTTTTACATCCAGATTTTAAGCCACGGAATTATGACATCTTTTCGTAACATCATTTTCACTACAATTCTGTTATTTTCCATGGTTGCACAAAACAGAGGATTAGCATCATTGAATAGTGCAAAATCAGCCCGTGATTTAGATGATGTGGGAGTTGTTTCAATTGACGATACTAACTTTTTACATAATGGGCTTTGTTACGAACCGAAAGCAACTATTCAAAACTTCGGAGATCAATTAAAATCATTTGACGTTACAATGCACATTGCAGATGAATATAGTTGTACTAAAAAAGTGATACTACCGGCAAAGGCTTCTGTTACGGTAATTTTCAATTCCCTAATCTTAAAAAAGGGTACAATTACCTTCCA
>DAOOPK010000149.1:0-5579 GCA_035388205.1 Bacteroidales bacterium | reverse complement strand
AATATTCTAATAAAATAGTAAATTGGATTTATTTTATTCAAGTTTTGAGCCCAATAAGGCATGCTTTCGACTGAGGTAAACAATCCGCTCAAAAGTATTAGAATAAGAAAAAAGAAAAATATCGTAAACATTGCCTGTTGCTGAGTGGATGCAAAATCAGAGATTAGCAATCCCATTCCAATGCCTGCAAATAAATATATCAGAGCAAAAACAAATAAGGTCAGCACAGAACCCACAAATGGCAAATCAAATAATAGTATTCCAATACTTATTCCCAAACTAAGCTCAAAAATTCCGATTATCATAAAAGGGAGCATTTTACCAATAAGAAATTGCCATTTGTGTATTGGTGTAACATTGATTTGCTCCATTGTCCCCCGCTCCTTTTCCTTAACCAGATTTAGTGCTGTAAGAAAAATACTAATCATACTTACCAGTATAACAAGAATACCTGGCAACATAAAATGTTTAAAATTCAGCTCCTCATTGTATAAAAACCTTGATTTAACATTTATTCCAACCGGCTTAGTCTGTTGATTTGACATTTGTGCAGGATGCAATTTTTCTTTAACAAATCCTGCAAGTATCTGATTTATATAAATGTTCACAATACCTGCTCCCTGTCCGTCAATTGCATTGATATTCAGTTGAAGATTTACAGGAATCCCTCTCCTGATGTCTTTTTCAAAATTCTCGGGTATTATCAGCACTGATTTGGATTTATCTTTTAAGACATCATCCTCAATCAGCCCATAATTGAATTCCTGATAATTGACATTGAAAAACGGAGAAGCATCGTATTTATCAGCCAAACTCCTTGAAAAAGCAGAATTATCCAGATCAACAATGCTAATATTAGTATTTTTCAATTCCATTGTAGCAGCATAAACCAAAACAAGAGTCTGAATAAAAGGCATAATGAAGATAATCGGAATCATCATTCTGTCGCGGAATATTTGCCTAAACTCCTTTTTTAATATTATTAACACTGTTCTCATTAAATTCAAATAATACCTTAACTTCAACTTTAAAATCTAAACATTCTCGCTACAACTACACGTAATCTGTATTTTGTAATCAGTAATCTGTAAGTAGTAATCAGTAATCATTCTAATCTAACTTTAAATTTAAACACACTCATAGCTATCAATCCTATAATAATTCCAATTAAAATTAACACTTCATTTAACACATAACTTAGTCCCAGTCCTTTAAGCATAATGCTCTTAATAATTATTAAAAAATATTTTGCTGGAACTATATAACTCAAATACTGAAGAATAACCGGCATATTTTCAATCGGAAAAATAAAACCGGAAAGCAAAATTGTTGGTAGCATCAATCCTAACACAGAAATAAACATTGCTGTTTGTTGATTTTTTGCCACAGTAGAAACCATCAAACCTAAACTTAATGCTAACATAATAAACAGAAAACTAACCAATAATAAAAAGGCCCAACTTCCATTAACAGGCACATCAAACACCAGGTTTCCTATCAGAAGAATACTGATAACATTAACAATTGACAATACTGCATAAGGAGACAATTTCCCGAGTATAATCTGAATGGGTTTTAAGGGTGATACCAGCAGTATTTCCATTGTTCCTGTTTCTTTTTCCTTTGCAATAGAAATTGAACTCATTAATGCCGTTATCAGCATCAAGATCAAAGCCATTGTCCCTGGAACAAACATATAAGCACTATGCAAATTCTCATTAAACCACATACGCGGCTCAATATTGATAATTGTCTTTAATGAGTTAGGATTATTTTCTGCAGCATATTTTGTCAAAATAATATTTACATAACTATTAATAAGATTTGCAAGATTTGGATCCGAGGCATCCAATAATATCTGAACATCTACCGAGCCGTACTTTCCCAGATCATTGGCAAAATTCTCCGGAAATACTACAACCGCTTTAATTTTGTTAGCCCTGAATCCCGCTTCAGCTTCTTCGTAACTGAAATACTTTTCTGCAACATCAAAATCAACCGCTGCATCCAGTCTCGCAGTGATTTCCTTTGTTACATTATCATTAGACATATCAATTATCCCCAGTTTTGCATCCTTAACTTCGTTCTTAATGGCATACCCAAAAATCAGGATCTGAAATATCGGTATAAGGAACAATATCAACATTGTCCTTGTATCTCGCAAAATATGTAAGAACTCTTTTATCAGAAATCCCGAAAATCTTTTCATCTGTTTCTTATTTCTACATCAACTTTCATTTTTCAACTTCAGTTACCTCTTGCTATTTTTACAAAAACCTCGTCCATATTAAGAGAATAGTACTTCTTTTTTAATTCGTCAGGAGTTCCTATTGCATCAATTCTGCCCTCTGCCATAATACAAACCCTGTTGCAATATTCTGCTTCATCCAGATAATGTGTTGTTATAAAGACAGTTATACCCGATTCGACCGCTTCATAAATCAAATCCCAGAATTGTCGTCTTGTGATAGGATCAACTCCGCTGGTTGGTTCATCAAGAAAAACAATTTGTGGTTTATGAAATATTGCGACAGAGAAGGCTATTTTTTGCTTCCAGCCTAAAGGCAGATCACTCACAAGTTTGTTTTTCAATTCCTCGATGCCCAACTTTTGTACAAGATCTTCAAATCGGTCTTTGATTTCACTTCGTCTTAAACCGTATATTCCTGCGTAAAACTCAATATTTTCCTTAACTGTCAAATCTTCGTACAGCGAAAATCCCTGACTCATATAACCTATATTTTTACGAATTTCGTTTCGTTTTTTATAAACATCAAATCCCGCTACGGATACTTTTCCTGATGTAGGAAACGATAACCCGCACAAAATCTTAATAGCAGTGGTCTTTCCTGCTCCGTTTGCACCGAGAAATCCAAAAATCTCCGACCGTTTAACCTCAAAACTCAAATTATCGTTCGCAGTAAAATTGCCGAATTTCTTCACAAGATTTTCTACTACTATTATGTTTTCATCAGTAATCATTGGTTAGTACTTCTTAAAATATAATCAATAAAGCAATCTTCAATACCTGCCTTAATAATACTTATTTCCGCATCCAAAACATCGTATTTTTTCAGGAATTCACTGATATCCATCTCAGAATGTGTTTCGTCACTAAAAACAAGATGTATATTTTGTCCGAAACTATTTACTGATTTAATTCCCGAAAGATTTCTCAGGGTTTTTAATGTAACAGGAATATTATTTGTCTTTATAGAATAAACTTTTGCGGAATACCTGCTTACAATTTCGTCAGGGGTGCCCGATTCCACTACTTTTCCAGCAAAGAGAAGGGAGATATTGTCGCAAATAACCGCTTCTTCCATATAAGGAGTTGATACAAGAATTGTAATACCGTAATTTCTTATTTCGTTCAGCATATCCCAGAATTCACGCCTCGAAACAGCATCAACACCGGTTGTAGGCTCGTCAAGTATTAATATTTCAGGTTTGTGTATCAGTGCACAAGACAAAGCCAGTTTTTGTTTCATCCCTCCAGATAGTTTTCCGGCTCTTCTGTTTTTGAATGGCTCTATATGCTGATATATGTTTTTTATAAGATGATAATTCTCTTTTATCGTGGTTCCAAACACTCCGGCAAAAAATCTCAGATTTTCCTCAACACTCAGATCGGGATAAAGTGAGAATTTACCCGGCATATAACCTAACTTCAGTCTTAGTTTTTTATAGTCCCTAACCGGATCAAGTCCTCCAACACTGAGACTGCCACTATCAGGGACAAGTAAACTTGTAATAATCCGCATGAGAGTAGTCTTACCAGCACCATCAGGTCCTATCAAGCCATAAAAACCATTCTTTTCTACTGTCATGCATAGGTCATCCAAGGCTTTTACACTTCCATAGCTTTTGCACAAATTATGTATTTCAATTTCAGCCATTCGTTTATAAGAAATTAGTCGAAATAAACTTCTCCGGGCATACCAATTTTAATTTTGCCATCATTTACCACACGTATCTTTACTGCATAAACAAGGCTCACTCTCTCCTTTTTCGTCTGAATAATTTTTGGGGTAAATTCTGCTTCGGAAGAAATCCAGATTACAGTACCCTCATAAACATAGTTTTCATCCTTAGATTTGTCAATTTCCACTCTCAGTTTCTGTCCAGTCTTAATATCATCAAGTTGTTCTCCGCTAATATATGCACGCAAAATTATTTCTGACATATCAGCAATTTTGTACAATGGTTTTCCGGCATTTAACAATTCAAATTCCTGGACATATTTTTCGAGTACGAGTCCATTTACGGGATTAACGATATAGGCACGTCTGAGCTGATCATCAACCTGCTCAATGCCTGTATTTGCAGCCTCTATCTCGGCAAATAGAGAAGCATTCTGTGATTTTACACTTGCTTTTTGCTTTTCCAGAATATTTATCTGCCCTACAATATCATCGAGTTGCTTTTGTGTTGCCACCTGTGATTGCAATAATTTTTCCACTCTTGCCTTTTCCTTTTCCAGAGTTTTAATTTGTTCATCAATTACAGATATCTGCGAAACTATACTGCTGAAATTTGTTTCTACTGCAGCCTTTTTTGCTATCAGTTGTTTTTTCTGATAATACAACTGCATTGTATCAATAACTCCTATCTTATCTCCGGCTTTCAGTTCATCTCCCTCACTGATGGAAAACTCAAGCAGTTTGCCGTTTACTTCGGCAGAAATCAGCGTTTCTTCAGCTTCAAAATTTCCATAGGCATCTGCTTTATCTGAATTCCTGTTGCACGATACTGCTCCTAAAAAGAGTAAAGCAATTAATGTTAGACTTGTTATTTTCATAGCTTCTGTTTTTATTTTCATTTATTCGCCACTAAGGCACTAAGACACTAAGTTTTTTGTTTTTGTTTTCCTTTTTTCGCCACTAAGACACTAAGTTTTTTGTTTTTGTTTTCCTTTTTTCGCCACTAAGACACTAAGTTTTTTGTTTTTATTTTCATTTTTTCGCCACTAAGGCACTAAGTTTTTTGTTTCTTGTTATTTGTTTCTTGTTATTTGTTTTTTGCTATTTGTAATTCAAGATTCGTAATTCGTAATTCGTAATTGATCAATTCCCATATATTTCACCTTTAATTAAATTATACTTAACGACTGCTTCCGACATCATTAATTGATGCAGTTCAATTGTCAATCTCTGAGCATTTTCTTCATTCAAAGCATTCAGATAATCAGTTGACTTTAGAATACCTTCATTCATCTGAATTAAATATGCCTTTGTAATGTTTTCTCGCAACTCGAGCAAGTCGTAATCCTTCTCCGACAATCTTTTTATCTTTTCGATTTTTTGCGACTGAGCTTCCAGCAAAGCGTTTTGATGTAACAAATAATTCTGTTGCGCATTATCAACTATTGCAGATTTTACTTCAAGCAACTCAGTTTCGTACCTAGCTTTATTCCACTCCCATGGTGTCCAGGTGAGCTTTGCTCCAACAATTGCATAAGGTTCAAAATCATTACTGAGCATATTCAATCCCGGTCTTCCGTATCCTGCCTGAGCAAATGCAAATATCTTTGGTATGTAGGCCTTATTAATGAGATTTTTCCCTGCCATGATTTGATT
>DAOOPK010000148.1:0-5587 GCA_035388205.1 Bacteroidales bacterium | reverse complement strand
ATTATTAGGATCTTTTCTTGTAAATTTATAAGTCATTGTGTTCACTCCATTCAAATAATCACTGATTTCAGGATAATGATGAGGAATTTGTTTCGATTCGACCGTATATGATTTGTTTTGTTTATCAATGAAAATTTGGGTTTTAATATTTCCGTTTATAATTTTATTCGAATTTATTTCTTCAAAAATCTTAGACAGGAAAGTCTTCTCATTGAATTTTATACCGGAATCAACAGATAAGGCTGAGTTTTTTAATCTAACAAAATGGTCTTTAGCAAAAAGTGGTTTTGCATTTATAACTCGCAAAACATCATAGGCAATTACTATTTCACTCATTTTAAATTAGTTTAATGGTATTGTGTAATAGTTCAACAATTTTTGTTACAGATTTTGCGAAATTTTGCAGAACAATTTCAATTGAAACAGGTTCTTCATTCATCTTCCAGCAGTCATAATCAGTTGATATTGCAATTACTGCGTATGGAATACCAGCTTCATTTGCAAGAGCAGTTTCTGGTGCAGTACTCATATTTATTATGTCAGCTCCCCACGACCTGAACATAAGCGATTCACTTCTAGTAGAAAATCTTGGACCTTCAATTGTCAATATAGTACCTTTGGTATGTAGTTTTACTGATACTGTTTTTGAGGCTTGTTCAATTTTTGTACGCAAAACTGCAGAAAATGGATCCGACATCGGACAATGTTGCATTTCACCGGGCTTAAAGCTATCGTAAAATGTGTTAGTTCTGTGTTTTGTGAAATCTATAAATTGATCCGGAATAACAAAATCTCCAGGTTTAATTTCTTCTCTCAGACTACCGCAGGCCGAAGTTGCAATAATATATTTGCATCCTAAATCTTTCAATGCTGAGATATTTGCCCGATTGTTTACATGAGTTGGAGTAATGGTATGTTCTGAACCATGTCTTGATATTATGGCAACTTTTTTATTTTCAATATAGCCAGTTAGTATTTCTGATGAAGGCTCACCATATTCAGTATTTACTCTAAATTTTTCGGTATTTTTTAAAAAATTACTTTTTTCGAGCCCAGTTCCTCCAATTATTCCAATCATATTGCCAGTATATTTTTTTATTCTTACTCTTCTTCTTCTTCTTCTTCTTCCTCTTCTTCATCGTCTTCAGCATCTTCTTCATCACCGGGCATCCTAACTTCAATTTGTTTTAGTTTTGCTCGTTTTTTTGCATTTTCAGGCTTTTCTATACTCAATTCGGGATTATCAATCAATTTGAGATCATAAGCTAAAAACTCATCACCAGGGAAATATCTTAATGCTCTTGTTATAACACTTCGGGCACTGTCAGTCAGAGGAGGATCCTTTGAAATGAGAAAGTTAACATAAAGATCAAATGCATCAACCATTATAAAATCTGTGTTAGCAACCGAATCAGGACGATTTGTGTCCATAGTTCTAAATACCTCTCTGATAACAGTATTTCCTGTAGCTGTGTCTCCCGTCATCGAACACAAAACGCCATGCATAAAATACAAATTCACATCTGTATAAGTCTTCAAAATTTTTCTCATAAATGAACTGGCTTTGGAAACTTTATTCACAGAAACGTAATGATCAATATAATAAATACCTGTCATTGCAATTTCTTCAAGCATGAAATTGTTGGCCGGGAAATAGAATTTCGCTTTTTTGTCTTTTTTCTTTGCCGTAACCGAGTATTTTAGAGCTAGTCTATAAGCATTTACATATTGGGGAACTTTGTATATAAGCATTGTGTCTCTTAATCCCATTAAAAATATTTTGGAATATGTACTGGCTAAATATAAATATACTTCAGCATCATTAGCATATTTCTCTTGTAATACCATTCTGTCTGCCTTAAAATTACAGTCTTCCCATTGTTCGTTTTTATAATAATTTTCAAGCTTTTTGTGCTTACCCCCAACCACTTGTGAAAAAGAAAGCTGGGTTATTGAAAAAATTATGACTAATAAAAGTGCTTTTCTCATACTAAAAATTTTATGCGGAAAAAATAATAAAATTCTAATTATTTACAAAATATATTTTAAGAAAATGAGTTTTCAAAAACTATTCCGTTTTATAAACAGATATTTAATTGTATTTTTATGCAATGTATAATAGAATTTGCTAATTTTGTTTAGCTAAAACAGAGATTAAAATAATTGCTTTAACAAAATCGCTTATAGTAAATAGATAGTATGACTCTGTAAAACAAATATAATTTTCAAAACATGAAAAAGAGAATATTGGTTATACTTATTGTTTTAATGTGTTTAAATAGTTTCGGACAAGTAAATTTTCCGGAAGACTTAATTAGACAGACTACTCAAAATTATAATAATCAGGAATATAAATTCACTGACTCCGAGCCAGACATAAATGATTTACAACTTAATAATATCGGTGAATCAGTCCTAAGGCAAAACAATTTATTAAATAATTTAAATGTAGATTATAACAATTCAAAATCTTCAGATACCTTGTTTATTGGTTTGACGCCGGGAGACTCGTTGTATATCACAGGTGATTATAATTACGATGGAACTATTTTTGTCTTAAATGGTGGCAAACTTGTTTTTGAGGATGCTAATGGTGTAATTAACGGCGATCTGATTGTTTGGGGCAATGACTCAAAGTTATGGATAATTAACTCAACCATCCATTTTCCTCAGATGTACATTTATCAAAGAGCTATGCTTTCAGTGGCAAATGCTGAAATGTTTGTGAACAATTCTACATTCGACTACAATGGATTACCACATGATCTGGTTATTTCTCAGAATGCTTCTGTTTATTGGGAAAATGTTACAAATGTAGGATTTACAACCTGCGGATTGTCTGTCGGTGCTTATCTTGAAATTAATGGTACTAATCAAGCCGGAGAATTTATAATGACAGATGATGTTGATGCAAGTTTTACAGATGCAAATACTGTTTTGGTATGGCATCATATACCTGAAGCTGCAGTATTTGACTTTAGTTTTCCTGATGGAAGCGCAGTAGAAAACTTTATCTTTAACGGTTTTGAGGAGGGAGTGACCGAAGTTAATTATACATATGATATTAACAATTGTAATGAAGTGATGTGGGGGTTAATGCCTGAAGCTAATAGTGATGTAACTATTACAGATTCACAAATCAGAACAGTAGGAGTGTGGTTTAACAATCTGCCTGCATACGAAGTCTCTGGATTAGTTAATAATTCGCAGTATTCTGACTTTATCGCACCTTTGAGCAATCATAATATTCATTTTATCAATTCTTATGTTAACACATGGAGTTTGTATATGTTTCATGGCTCAGAAGGAAATGTGTCAAATTGTATTTTGGGAGAAATTGGAACGATGGGGAATAGTGAGTGTACAATACAAAATAGCCTGATTGACGGTTCGGGAGGATATCTCTTTGCAACTGATACATCAGTAGTAATGAGTGCTTTTTCATATCTGAATTGCAATTTTCAAACTAGTGGAAATGCTTTTGGTATAATGGCCTATGGGGCACAGAATATGGGCAAATGTATAGCTTTTGAAAAATCTGTTATGATAATAGTTCAAGCTAATTTAATTCAACAACCCATTTATTATGATGATGCTATGATGTGGTATTTGTATTTGGATGGTCCTGATAATGGAAATACTGAATCAGAAATACCTATTATTGGTTCAGCTTGGATTGAAAAGGCGTCTGATTATTATCCGACAGAGTTTGACTGGTATGTGGTTGAATATCAAGTTGTTGGAACAGAGGATTGGTTTGCTGTCTGTGATACTGTTTACTCGGAGGTTTTTTCTAATGAATTATGTGTCTGGAATACTAGTGGATTGGTTCCCGGATATTATAATATTAAAATATGTTTGTGTGATAATACACCTGAACAGAATAAGGTAGAGGCTGTTAGGCAGCTAATCTTAACCGATGCGCTTGTTAATGCAGATGATTTGGGAAATATTAATCTTACAGTTTTCCCTAATCCTGTAATTAGTGGTCAAGAAATCACGTTGTTGTTTAACGATCATGAAATTGATTTTATTGAAGTTTTTGATTTGACCGGGGAAAAAATATTGGATTATAGCGATGTCGAGTCCTCAGTAGGAACTGGTTTTATTATTAATCTGCCCGGTTCAGGAATTTATTTTTTAAAGTTCTATGACAGTAAATCTGGAATTATTCAAACCAGAAAAATCCTTGTTAATTAATCGGTTTTCGGGCTAATTAACATATAAATTGCTTGGATATCATAATATTGATTAACTTTGTGCCGACTTTCCGGAAACAAATCCCGTTAGTTTAATAGCTTTTAAAATGATTGATTCATTAAGAATCGGAAATTTAGAAATTCGTATCCCGATTATTCAGGGGGGCATGGGTGTAGGAATATCCTTATCCGGATTAGCCTCAGCAGTAGCAAACCAAGGCGGGGTAGGCGTAATAGCGAGTGCAGGGTTAGGAATGCTTTACCGTCAGGCAGGTTCTGATTTCCTGGAAAATAGTATAAGAGGCTTAAAGGAAGAGTTGCGAAAAGCCCGTGAAAAAACAAAAGGCATTATCGGCATCAATATTATGGTTGCAATGTCAAATTTTACTGATATGGTAAAAACAGCAATTTCCGAAAAGGCTGATATTATATTTTGTGGAGCTGGATTACCATTAAATTTACCATCATTTTTAACAAAAGATAGTGTAACCAAACTTGTTCCTATCGTATCTTCAGCTCGTGCTGCAAAATTAATTTGCGAAAAATGGAAACACGACTTTGATTATTTGCCTGATGCTATAGTAGTTGAAGGGCCTAAAGCTGGGGGGCATCTGGGTTTTAAGTTAAATCAAATTTATGATGATAACTATTCTTTAGAGCACCTTATTCCAGAAGTTGTTGCAGTTGTTAAGGATTTTGAAAATATTTATAATGTTAAAATACCTGTTATTGCAGCAGGAGGCGTTTACACCGGACAAAATATTTCTGATATTATAGAATTAGGTGCATCTGGTGTACAAATGGGCTCAAGATTCGTTACAACTACAGAATGTGATGCTTCTGAGGAATTTAAACAGACTTACCTAAATGCTAAAAAGTGTGATATTGAAATTATTCAAAGTCCTGTTGGTATGCCTGGGCGAGCAATAAAAAACGGCTTTCTTGATAAAGTTAAGCTTGGTGATAAAATCCCGATAAAATGTCCTTTTAAATGTATTAAAACTTGCGATATTTCATCAAGTCCGTATTGTATTATTAATGCTCTATATAATGCATTTAAAGGCAAATTTAAAAATGGATATGCTTTCGCGGGTACTAATGCATATTTAGCAGAAAAGATTATCAGCGTTAAACAAACTTTCGATGATATTATGAATGAGTACTCGCTAAGAAAAAATAGAAAATAAAAATGTCTCTATTTCAAGTCCTATTATTATATGTTAGCGTTTGAAGCTTGGCTTATCGTATAATTTCAATATTTACACTGTCAACGATATATACAGTTCTTATAAAAGAACCGGATCCAATCCAATAGCCATTAGCCGGAGCACCCTCAATATTTGATTTTATACTTGCAGGATTTGTAAAAGGATTTCCTTCAGTCATAT
>DAOOPK010000147.1:0-5729 GCA_035388205.1 Bacteroidales bacterium | reverse complement strand
TAATAATAGCAGTCAACATAGAAGTTTTTAGACTACTTTTTGTCTATTACGCCTAAATAGATAATATAAAAAAATACAAATATGAGCACACAAGAATTTAACACCCGATTGATAGCACTGGAGCCAAGTTTGAAGTACTTTGCTCTGAGTCTTACCAGAAATCCTGAAAATGCAGGAGATTTAGTTCAGGACACATATTTAAAAGCGATACAATATCGTGATAAGTACACTTTGGACAGCAATATTAAAGCCTGGCTATTCACTATTTTAAAGAATACTTATCTTAATAACGTAACAAAACTATCAGCAAAACGCACGATTAGTGATAAGTCGGAAGATGATTATTTAATTAAAAATACGATGTTTGATAATCAGAATGCCGAAACTCAAATCAGTACAAAAGACATTGACAGGACAATAAAGAACCTGAGTGATGATTTTAGATTGCCGTTTCAAATGTTTGTGGATGGATACAAGTATAAAGAAATAGCCGATCAGATGGAATTACCAATTGGAACAGTTAAAAGTAGAATATTTTTTGCACGTAAAATGCTTATGGAAAACCTGCAAGAATACAAATAGTCATAGTTTTGTGTTAATAAAGAAATGCCACTGATTTTTCTGTGGCATTTCTTTTGTTTAGATGTGTCATTTGCATAATAAAACGAAAATATGTTTCTTTACATTTTTAAAAATTGAATAATGTTAAAGTTTGTTTTCACCGTAGTGTTTTGTTGCAGTCTGCAGTTTTTATATTCTCAAAAGCTTGTCAAGTCTGGAGATAAGGCATTAGAGAGAGAGCAATACTCACAAGCAATAGAATATTATCAAACCCAATTAAATAAGAATAGAAATGGCAAACATTTAATTGCTGAAGTCTCATATAAAATAGGTTACTGCTATAAGAAATTATCGCTTCCGGAGATGTCATCAGAGTATTTCAAAACAGCGATAAAGAACAATTATGAAGATCCTATAGTATATCTGCATTATGGTGAAGCTTTACAAATGTTGCAAAAATATGATTCGGCATTGATTCAATATGAAATTTTCAAGGAATTGGCACCTGAGCATAAACTTGCAAATAAAGGAATTGAAAGCATAGAATTTACATTTGAATCGTTGAGTAATCCATCTCGATATGAGGTAAAGATTTATGGTGTTTTAAATTCTGGGGAGTATGATTACTGTCCGTTTTATGAAGTTAGAAATAAAAAGAAAATATATTTTACCTCAACTAGATACGCCCCGACACACGTTTCGATAAGCCCCGAGTCCGGTGAGTATTGCTCAAATCTTTTTTATTCCGAACAGGACAAAGATGGCAAATGGTCAGATCCCATAATTGTTCCTGGTCTTGTGAACACTTCTGACGAAGAGGGCGCAGCGTGTTTGAATCATAAATCGAGTAATCTGTATTTTACCAGATGTAAATACGATAAAAACCTCGACAAAGGTTGTAGAATTTATGTTGCAAAACGTGTGGGAAGTTATTGGGGACAAATTAAAGAAGTAGATATTCCAGGAATTCCGACAGAAATATCTATCGGACATCCTGCAATAAGTGACGATGAATTGACTTTATACTTTGTAGCAGATAGTTTGCTTGGAGGTTTAGGAGGTAAAGACATCTATAAAGTTGTTCGGGAGAGAAAAAACCAACCATTCGGACCTCCGCAGAATCTGGGGGATTATATAAATACTGAAGCAGACGAGGTTCATCCTTATATTAGAAGTAACGGTGATTTATATTTCTCATCAGATGGTCATCCGGGTATGGGAGGATTTGATATTTTCAGAGCTAAATATATTTCAGGTACCAAATACAACCTTTTTAATCCGGGAAGTCCCATTAATTCGTCACATGATGATTTTGGCATAGTATTTATAGGTATGAAAGAAGAAGGTTTTTTATCGTCCCGAAGGATTGGTGGAATGGGTAAAACAGATATTTTTCATTTTGTTCTGCCGGAGTTGAATTTTACCGTGTCGGGTACAATATATAACCATAAAACAAATGAAGTTATGCCAAATGTGGATATACAGGTTATGAATGATGAATATGTTCTTATGGACACACAGCTATCAGATGAAAACGGTTATTATGAAATTGATCTGATTCCTGAAAATAACTATATAATTTTTTATAAAGCAAAGGGATATAATGTTGAAAAGACTTCTGTTGATACAAAATCATTGACTGAGTCAAAACATTTTACTCGTGATATTTTTTTTAATAAATAAAAAATAAGTTATTATATTTGACACAGTTTTAGAAACATAAAAACTAAGTATTATGAAACGGATTGTTTTTTTATCATTTGTGGTTTTATTGCCAATAATGATGTTAGCTCAGATTACTAAAGGAGATGAGTATTATAATACCGGACAATATGATCTTGCAAAAGACTACTATTTGAAGGCTTTGTCAGGAATAACTACACAGTCTGATAAAGCTCAGGTCAATTATAAATTGGGATTTTGTTATAAAATGTTAGGTGATTTTGATAAAGCTGAGTTGTATTTTGGAGTAGCAGTGCAGAATTACGTAAAAGGAGTAATAAAACCTGATGTTCTGCTGTTTTATGCAGATGCCTTGAGAATGAATGGAAGATATGAAGATGCAATTGATATTTATCAGCAGTATTTGCAGGTTTCTCCGCAGGATCACAGAGCCAAGTCAGGTTTGGCATCATGTACTGTTGTACCTAAATGGATTAGTCGTCCAACTAGATATAAAGTAGTAAATGTATCAAAATTTAGTACTATGCAACTTGATTTTTCTCCTGTTTGGGCTTCAAAAGATTACCGATCAATATATTTTACTTCTTCGCGTGAAGGCTCTATGGGCAGTAGGGATAATTACAAATCCGGACAAAAATTTACAGATATTTTTGAGGTTACTCAGGACAGAAAAAGCTCATGGAGTGAACCTGTACCATTAGCAGGCGGAATTAATACTGAAGAAGACGAAGGAGCATCTACTGTTTCATTAAAAGGTACTGATATGTTTTTTACAAGATGTAAAGCAGGTAAGAAAGTTGATGAACCATGTAGAATATTCTATTCAGCAAAGAAAGGTAATGCGTGGGGTGATGCTTTGTTAGTTACTATACCCGGTTTCGAAAATTATGAGATTGGCTATCCGGCACTATCGCATGACGATAAATTTTTATACTTTTCAGCAGAAGCTCCTGAAGGATATGGTGGTATGGATTTATATGTTGCCGAAAGAATAGGAGGGACTGGTTATACATTTGGCAGACCAATCAATTTGGGTTCGTTAGTAAATACACTGGGAGATGAAGTTTTCCCGACAGTTAGAGAAGATGGTACTTTATACTTTGCTTCAGATGGACATCAGGGAATGGGTGGTTTGGACATTTATAAAGTAATTGAGGATGATAAAGGTAATATTTCAGGTATTGAAAATCTGAAGTACCCTATAAACTCCTCTTTTGATGATTTTGGTATTATCTTTAATGGAAAGGAAGAAACTGGTTATTTATCATCAAACCGTAAAGGAGGGAAAGGAAGTGACGATTTATACTCATTTAGTTTGCCACCTTTGGTCATTACACTTAATGGATTAGTAAGAGATACAACCGACCTTGAAAAAATTGTTTTAATCAAAGATGCCAAAATAACACTGGTAAATGATGCAGGAGTTGTTGCCGAACTTGTTAGCTCCGAAACAGGTTCATTTACATATAAGCTTGAACCTAATCAGAATTATGAAGTAAAGGCTATGGTAAATAAAGATTATTTCTCAAACTCTGCAAAATTTACAACTTTTAATGTCGAATATGATACAGTAATAAATGTTATTATTAATCTGGCTAAAATACCACGAATTATAGTATTGCCAAATATTGAGTATGACTATGATAAGGCGACTCTTCGCCCGGAATCAACAGTTGCTCTTGATGGTTTGGTGAAAACTCTTACCGACAATCCAAATATTACAATCGAATTAAGAGCTCATACCGACTTTAGAGGCAACGATGATTATAATCAGGAGTTGTCTTTGGCAAGAGCAAAATCTTGTGTTGATTATCTGATCGAAAAGGGTATCAAAGCAGACAGGTTAACTGCTAAAGGCTTGGGTGAATCAGAACCAAGAACTATTACTAAAGAGCTCGCTGCTCAATATCCTGCTTTTAAAGAAGGGGATGTGTTGACTGAAGAATATATAAATAAGTTGGGAGATAAAAAACAGGTTGAAGATGCACATCAGTTGAATCGTAGAACAGAATTCAGCGTTTTATCAACAGATTATGGCGTAGAGGAAGAAAAAAAGGATAATGTTGATAAAAACGGTACTGTCAATAAAGGACAACCCGGTTCAGCAATTATTAAAGGTACAAATACAGGAGATTTTTAAGACCAAGAAGATAATATTATTAATTACAAAGCAGTCTGTCATGGCTGCTTTTTTTAACTGCTTTATAAATATTTTGCGTAAATTAAGGGTATGTAAAGGGTGTAATTATTCTATTATTTTGGAAAACAAATTGTCAATTGCATAAATAGGATAGACTTCAATGTTTTTGTACGAGTTAAAGTTTTCTAGTGATGTTCTGATGCCTAACATTTGTTTCTTTAGTTGTAAAAACAAAAATAAACTTTGCATTTTACCTTGAATTCCAGATTTTACTTCAATTGGAATTATTTTATTATCTTTTTCTATTATGTAATCCACTTCTGCATTGCTACCACGTTTTTCACGTTGCCAATAAAACAACTCTGGTTTTGTATATGTATGGCAAGTCTTGACATATTCAAGACCAACATATTGCTCAACTATGTTCCCTTTGTTTATCATTTCTAGATTTTCAGCAATTATAAAATCAAATGTCCTTAAACGCATTGATCTCTGCAAAATACCTGTGTCAAAAAATATTAGTTTGAATTTTTTAATATTCTTTTCAGCAGCAATTGGAATTCCGTTAGCTGATGTGTGACAGACTTTATAACATAGTCCTGCCATGAGTAACATTTCGAGTGCTTCTTTTTTTTGCTTATAATTTCCACTATCAGATGAAGCGCTGATATTGAATTTATTACCAGTCTGGTTTAACATAGAGATAAAAACGTCCTTTAATCTATTTGTGTTAAGCCTTTCTTTGTATTTTACAAAGTCATCTTCCATAGAAATTATTATGTCATCAAGTATTCTCTGAGTTTTTATCAGGTCATTAGTTTTAAGATATGTATCAACAACTTTAGGCATTCCGCCTATGATCAAAAATTTGACAAACCATTCCTTAAGCTTGTTATGTAAAACTTCATCTGGCTTATTACTAATGTCCGATTTTATTTTGATTCCAAGTAGGAAATCTTGTCCTGCTGCTTTAAGAAATTCATTAAAAGATAATGGATACATAAATAAAGACCTAATTCGTCCAACTCCGTATGACGACAAATCTTTTAATGCGAACTCCAAAAGAGAGCCAGCACCAATAATATGCAGATTAGGACGATTTTCATAAAAAAACCTCAAACTTTGTATAGCTTCCGGACATGCCTGAATTTCATCGAAAAACAAAAGTGTTTTACCATCAGTTATCGAAGCATTGTAATATGCGGATAGTTTGCTGCATATATTGTCAGGAGAAAGATTATCTTTGAAAAAACCACATACCTCAGGTTCTGATTCGAAGTTTACTTCAACAAAATTAGAGAAACTTTTACCAAGTTCTCGAACAATGTATGTTTTCCCAACTTGT
>DAOOPK010000146.1:0-6023 GCA_035388205.1 Bacteroidales bacterium | reverse complement strand
CCTGAGGTACCCCATTAACCAAATATCCAGAATAAGGATCTCCCAAAAAGCCTTCAACATCCCATGAAACCGTGAACAAAGTCGGGCTTCCAGTAGGACCGCAGACTTCAGAAAAATTCACAACTTCAATCTCATCAAAAATCTCAAATGTTTCATCATCATAACCTGCTCCTGTACAAGGACCTGATATAGTATTTGTAATAGTATAAACACCAGGGCCCGCTGCCGTAGGATCAAATACTCCTGTTGTCGCATTAAGAGCAGTAGTTGAAGGAGAACAAGTCAAAGTTCCAAAATCAGCCGTATATATCTGGAATGGAGCTGATGAAATACACATATCATCAATTGCAGTAATTGTAGGATCAAATGTTTCATTAAATGTTATGGAAACTGCGTCATTATCTGAACAAGCTATATTTTCCGTATTTCCCAAATAATATTCTGTCCATGTAAAAGTATAAGTTCCATAAATATTTACTGTTACGGTAGTATTCGGATCTCCGTTATCATCAAATACTGCCCCGGGAGGGCCGCTGGTAACAACCCATATTCCACTGTTACCAGGTGTCAAATCGGATGCATTCAAATCATAAGAATTACTACATACAGCTTCATCAGAACCTGCATTGACATCAGGCATTATACAACAAGTAGGGTCGGTAATAGGTTTAACTACGACAAAAATTGTAGTATCATAAGTACAACCAAAGTCGTCAGTAGCAGTAAAAGTATAATTTATATTTCCGCTCGTAAAAGGAGTTGCAGTACCAATAAAACCTGTTTCATCAACCATATCAGGACCAGACCATGTGCCATCAGGAGAATTTGCTCCTTGATCGTATACATTTTCGTAACCCCATGTGTCTTGTGGCATTATTGCTGGACTGAAGTTCAAGTCTGCTGTCCAGATATATCCATCATCAGCACCCCAGTTATCAAAAAACCTGATACACCATTCACCATTTATCGGACAACCGATCAAATTTGCAAATGTGCCTAAGGGCAAATATGTTCCTGCAGGTACCGAGGTTCCGCTAGTACAAACATCCGTAACATCCTGAGATGCACTCATAGACCAGCAATAATCCCAACCTGTTCCTGGAACGCAGTTATCAGAATGGTTAGGCACACCCATATATGCATTATTACAATTGTAATACTCATGCAACATAGCTTCCTGACCGTTTGGACATCTGAGGTACATATAAAAGTCTCCAATATATGAATGCTCCATATTAATACAAACCGATTCAAGATCATTGGCTGAATTTATTGTTTGCCCGGGAGCAAAAGTATTTACATCAAAACATATTAAACCTTCATAATGGTCTTCTACACATTGCTCTACTATTTCAGTATCAACAACTGACATTACCCATGGATAAGTTTGGACATGTCCTGTGAATGTAACTGTTTCACCGGGACAAATAGGTGTTGGAGATAAAGTTGTTCCTGTAAATGTAGGCGGAACAGAAACTCTTATTCGTAATGTTGCATCACCCATATTCCAGCACCCCTGAACGTCTTCTGAACGTAAACTCAGAGAATAACCGGCCGATTCATTGAATGTATATGAAATATTTGTCAGTCCAAGACCACTCTGATCAACAACAAGCTGATTGAACTGATCAATCATTTCCCAATGATATGTAGTACTAGCCGTAGTTTGAGTATATCCTTCCGAACCGTTATTAAAGAAATCTGTTACGGCAGTAAAATCAACCTGCTGACCGGGACAAATATCAAGATACATTTCAACGGGATCTGTAATTGCAGGATTCGAATTTATGTCTGAAGTGTAACCCTGACAAAGAGTACTACAGATAATATTTGCAGCAAAACCTGTTGCTGTACCGCTTGTGTTTGAAGTCCAAACAAGTGCCATACAGTTCACATTAGCTGAAATCGTTTGCCCGTTCAAACTGGTTCCTGTTCCTGTTGCTAAGAGAACACCGGTAGTACCACCTCCATTATAAATCTGGAGCATATCACCCGTAGCCAAGTTGAACGCTGTAAACTGCAATTGAATTTCGGAACCGTTATCACTACAAATAATAACAGTATAACTTTCATTATTACTATACTGTCCACCTGAACCACCGGAATCATAAATGGTTCCTGAACATGTTTCAATTGCCTGATTACTATTAAGCAGATATGTCTGCGAAAAAACCTGTAAGCTTATAGCAAATATTGATATTGCGATAGCTAAAAATATTCTTATTGTTTTCATAATTTACTGGTTTTTTGAAATATTATATTTTTGTGCCGTTTCTTTTACTGAATAAAAGCCGATAATCATACCTGAATCTCCTATTTTATAGAAAACATGACTTTCATATTTTCTATCATAATAATACTCAGCTATATTGATATCTTCTACATCTGATACTTCAACTCTTATATCTGATTTTTCTCCGCTTACCGGATCTCTGTAATACAGATATTCCATGGCATCAGCCTTAGGCAAAATCTCGGGACCAGCAATGAACCATGAATTATCCAACTCAAAATTCAAATACTCAAGTGTAGATGGAGAATTTTGTCTTAGATTTTCCAGATATTCCTGATCATACGCTTTATTAAGACGTAAATCCGGCTTTAATTCAGACTGTGCTTTTGTATAAGACAGCAATGCACAAATTGAAAATAAAAGCATAATGCTTTTTAAAACTGCTCTTTTCATAACTATATAATTTATTTGTTTATTTACTAACATTTAACTTTTCTTTCGCAAATGTATTATATTAATTGTATCTAACCTACTTTCTATGCTATATTTTACAAAAAATCCAAATTTGCTGATAAGACATTAATAGTAAGCAAAACGTTGTTTAAATAAATCATTTTTTTTACATATTTAGATAAATTATTCCCGTTGAAATTAAAAAATTATTCATACTCACTGATTATCAGCAATTTACAAATTTTATCAAAGGTTAATAAATATTACATAAAATCCAATATTTGATAATGTCTGATTTGTATTTTTGTTTTTTCAAATAAAAACAGTGTGGAAAATAGGATTTTAAAAGAGCTTAACGAAGCACAGAGAGAAGCTGTCAAGTACTCAGAAGGACCTCAACTGGTAATTGCAGGTGCAGGATCCGGGAAAACCCGTGTTTTAACTTATAAAATTGCATATTTAATATCTCAAGGGATTCCGGCTAGCAGGATACTGGCACTTACTTTTACAAACAAAGCTTCGGATGAGATGAAGGAAAGAATAGATAAACTCCTCGGTTATGAAGCTTCAAGAAGTATCTGGATGGGTACATTTCATTCTATTTTTGGTAGAATGTTAAGAATAGATTCGGATAGAATAGGTTTTACTAAAAACTTTACTATCTATGATTCTGCGGATTCTTTAAATCTTATCAAATCGCTTATTAAGGAATTGAATCTTAATGAGGATTTTTACAAACCTAAATCAGTACACGCTAGAATTTCGGCAGCAAAAAACAATTTAGTTACTGCAGAAGCTTATGCCCAAAACAATGACTATTTGATTGAAGATGCAAAAGAGCGTCGTGAACAATTTAGCACTATTTATACAAAATACTCTCAAAGATGCAGACAGTCAAATGTTATGGATTTTGATGATCTGCTTGTTTATACAAATATTCTTTTTAAAGTAAACCCTGATATACTTGACAAATACAGAAATCGTTTTTCCTATATTTTGGTTGATGAATATCAGGATACTAACTTTGCCCAATATTTAATTATAAAAAGACTTTCGGAAATTCACCGCAAATTATGCGTTGTCGGTGATGACTCTCAAAGTATTTACTCCTTCCGGGGAGCAAAGATTCAGAATATCCTTAATTTTAAAAACGACTATCAGGATTATAAACTGTTTAAGCTAGAACAAAACTATCGAAGCACTCAGACCATTGTCAAAGCTGCTAATTCATTGATCAGCAAAAATACACAGCAAATCCCAAAAACAATTTTTTCAGAGAAGGAATCCGGGACAAAAATAAAAGTTGAAAAAGCGATGTCTGATGGTCTTGAAGGGATCATTGTTGCCGAGACTGTCAGTAAGATGTTGCTGGAAGATCACCACAAGCCTTCCGATTTTGCGATTCTGTACCGTACCAACGCACAATCAAGAATTATGGAAGAGTCCATGCGTAAGTTTAATATCCCATACAAAGTTTACGGGGGACTTTCATTCTATCAGCGAAAAGAAATAAAAGACATAATCGCATATATAAGATTAAGCATTAATCACAATGATATTGAAGCTTTTCGCAGAATTATAAATTATCCTGCCCGCAAAATCGGCAATACCACGGTTGACAAGATTTTAAGTTATTCGATTAATACAAATACTCCTATTTGGGAATTGATATCGGCTCCAAACAAATATAATATGGATATTAATGCCGGTACAAATAATCGAATTTCAGAATTCAGTTCTCTGATACAATATTTCTCGGACAAAATTGATGAGGTAAATGCTTATGATTTTATAACAGAACTTGTTAACAAATCAGGAATAAACCACGATTTATTTAGCGATAAATCTCCCGAAGGTGTGAGTCGTTACGAAAATATTCAGGAATTATTGAATGGAGTTAAGAGTTTTTGTGAAACAAATTATAAAAAAGAAACTTTTAATGGCATCTCAATAATTGATTACCTTGAGAACATTTCAATATTGACAGATTCCGAAACTGATGATGAAGAAAATCCAGACAAGTTAAGCATGATGACAATACATTCAGCAAAAGGACTTGAATTTACTAACGTATTTGTTGTAGGAGTTGAAGAGGGACTCTTTCCCAATGCTTTGTCCGCAATGTCGTTGAGCGAACTTGAAGAAGAAAGAAGATTGTTTTATGTAGCAATAACTAGAGCAATGGAAAATCTCATTATATGCTACTCTGTGAACAGATTCAGGTTCGGAAACATGACCAATATGGAACCAAGTCGTTTCATCAAAGAAATTGATGCGAAATTTCTCGAATGGCCATTGCAAAACAAAAACAAGTCTGTGCCTGATTTTTCAGATGAAAGAAACAACTACTCCAGCTATTCATCCAACTACAAAAATCAAAACAAAATAAATGAAGAGGTTAAGCCATTTACTTCTCCACGTCAAAAAAAGTTTGTGAGCATTGACAAAATGGAAAAATCAGACAAAAAACCAACACTTTTCGACATCTCGGAATATAAGGCAGGGATGCGAATAATACATAGTTCATTCGGAGAGGGTATTATTGAAATAATAGCTGAAGCAGGGGATAATACAAAAGCCACAGTTATATTTAAAACCGGCGAGACCAAAACATTGTTGCTTAAATATGCCAAATTGGAAATTTTATAATTTCATAAACTTGCTAAATACATGAATAAAGATTAGTTTTGTAAAAAATTACATATATGGATTATAATACACAGAGAGCACAATTACAACTACCGGAATATGGCAGGACAATCCAGAAAATGGTTGATTACTGCTGTTCCATTGAGGATAAAAATGAACGTACAAAAGCAGCCCATGCTGTTATTGCAATAATGGGAAATATGAACCCACACCTCAGAGATGTCGCCGATTTTAAACATAAACTTTGGGATCATTTAGCAATTATGACCGATTTCAAATTGGACATCGAATGGCCTTACCCACTTCCAGATATGGATCTTCTTAATCAAAAACCTAAAAAACTACCATATTCAGATGATAGATTCAAATTCAGACATTATGGAAAATTTATCGAAGAAGTCTTAAAGAAGATTAACGATATTGAAGAGCCGGCAAAGAAAAACGCCCTAATCGAACTTATGGCAAATCACATGAAACGTTCATATATGACATGGAAAAAAGAAAGTATTTCCGATGATATCGTCTTTAAAGAACTATCAATAATTGTGAACAATAGTGTAGAAATCCCTGAAAACATCAAATTAAACGAATTCAGAGATGCTCTGATAACCCCTCAACAACAACAAAATAAAGGAAGCAAAAAACAAAAATATAAAAGAAAATAAATCTGATGAGCACTTTCAAAATA
>DAOOPK010000145.1:0-6079 GCA_035388205.1 Bacteroidales bacterium | reverse complement strand
GGAATAATTGTATTGTATATTCCTGCTTCTGTCAATGTCTGACCATAAAAATTGTAGTTAGCGCCTTCGCAAACCATAATATTAATTGTGTCAGCAATGTATGATGGATGAACATTTAAATAGAGTATTATTAAACTATCACATTCCTCGGACTCATAACTTGTTCTGCCAAATTCATAAATATCAGGAATGTCAATTGGAGAAATGTCAAAACCATTACCATTGTATTGTGTGCCTGTGCAGATATCGTCATTTATATATGTTGTGTGGGAATAGTCAAAATATACATGATAGACCGAGGATTGATCACCTGAAGTTATTGTTATTGTAGCAGGGTTACTCCCTGAGTTTTGCACTATTGAAATACTCGCATTTGGACTTTGAGTTGATGCAGACACAGTTTGTGTTTGTCCACATTCAGCATCAAAATAATAATCATAAGTGTATGGGTTAAAATCATCAATTGAAATTCCATTAATTTTCAAATCGGATAATAAAGTATTGTAAACGAATTCGATATCATCAATATAAAGAGCATCGCTTGTGCTTCCTTGTCCTGCAACCATGTTTGTGGTAAATGTCAACAAAATATATGCAGGCTCATTAGCGGGATAGTTGTAATCAAATGGGATAGAGTGCAAAGTCCATTCCTGATTATCTCTGGTAAAGTTGCTCACAGCATCTGCAACTACATGTGATCCAGCATTTGCATCGCCGTCCTCCGGATCTTTGTAGCTGTAATTATTATGAATAATAGCGTGCATTCTTGCATTTTGGGTTGCTGACGGACATACAAACTTTGCCCAAAAACGAATTGAATCGGGTTTAGCATTTATCGCTTGTCTGAAATTGGCATCAGTAGAACGGGTTATATTGTAATTTTCCTCAAAGTTTGTTGGAGTTGTACTTCCTATTCGTATTTGTCCTGTAGATATGTTACCGTTAGCAATTATGCCCAATGCTGATGTTGAATATATCTTACAACTAAAATTTCCAGAGGACCCGGGTCTTATGTCGCTTGATTTTGAATGTCTTGTTGCTGTAGCTGTCCCACAACCAAATATTAAAGTACATTCTGCAGAAGGAAAACTATTCCAGTTACTAGGTTCATCATCACTGCCTGTGCCATCCCAGAACTCAAACCCCCCATTTGGTAACTGGTAAACCTGTGCATTCGCATGATATACTCCTATGAATATCAAACAAATTATAACTATAAATGTTCTTTTCATATTATACTTTCCTCAAAATCGTAACAAAAATATAGTAATAAGAGCTTTGAAAAACAGATTTCAAAAATATTTACTCACAATAGGATGTTTATTGCTAATCTTTTAATATTATGTAATTATGAAATTTTGTATAATAATGTCAATATGGCATATTGAATTAGTTTATTCCGGACAATTTGGCATTATAATTTAGCATTTTCTGTAATTATTGCATTTTTTTTGAGTCGGTATATAATTTGAAAAATCCTAAAGTGAAAATTTAATATAATAACTAAAAATATGGAGGGAAAAATTATGTTAGTAAAAAGAAATCAGGGTGGCTACTTACCATCAATCTTCGATGCATTCTTTAACGATGCAGATTTAGCTGAAAATTCAGTAATGTTTACCAGACCGGAATTTAATGTTTATGAGAATGACAAAGAATTTGTTGTTGAAGCTGCTGTTCCCGGATTGGATAAAAAGGATTTTAATATTGAGGTAAACGACAATATTCTAGAAATCTCAAGTCAGAAAGAGACGAAAGAAGAGAAAAAAGATGAGAAATATTACTATCGTGGATTTTGCTACGGAAGTTTTAAGAAATCATACAGTTTGCCTGAAAATGTTGATAAAGAAAAGATTTCGGCAGATTATTTAAACGGAATACTCATGCTGGTCATTCCGAAAGATAAGGAAGCAAAGATCGTAAAGAAGATTAAAATAGGTTAATTAAGTGATTTTTAAAGAGCGGGAAAATGATTCCCGCTCTTTTTTGTTTATAACAATTTATAATAGCTTTTTGTATCTTTGCAAAAATATTCGATGATGAAAACTAAGGAAGAAATAGTAAAAAACTGGTTACCTCGGTACACCGGTAAAAGTCTCGAAAGCTTTGGAAAGTATATTTTACTTACAAATTTTCAGCTTTACGTTGATCTTTTTGCAAAATGGAATAATGTTCCGGTAGAGGGATTTGAAAGGAATATGTCGAGTTCGACTTCGGGAAATATTACGATTATAAATTTTGGTATGGGTAGTCCGAATGCTGCGACAATAATTGATCTGTTGAGTGCGATATCTCCAAAAGCATTATTGTTTTTAGGCAAATGTGGTGGATTAAAAAAGAAAAACAAACTTGGAGATTTAATTTTACCAATTGCTGCTATCAGGAGTGAAGGAACCTCAGACGACTACTTGCCTGCAGAAGTTCCTGCTTTACCAGCTTTCCAGTTGCAACGTGCTGTTTCAACATCTATACGAGATAATGGGAGAGATTATTGGACAGGTACTGTTCTTACAACTAACAAAAGAGTTTGGGAATATGACGAAAGATTCAAAAAGTATTTGAGGAAAACTAGAGCGATGGCTATTGATATGGAAACTGCAACAATTTTTATCGTTGGATTTGCAAATGAAATACCATCGGGAGCATTGCTTCTTGTAAGTGATCAACCAATGATTTCAACAGGTGTGAAAACTGATGCAAGCGATAAAAACGTTACAGAAAAATATGTAGAGGATCATATTAAAATAGGTATAGAATCACTAAGACTTATTGAAAGGGGAAGCTCCTCGGTAAAACATCTGCAATTTTAAAAAAAACAGCCTGCAGGCTGTTTTCTGTTTTATTCTATTGATGTGAAGTGTTTGATAAACTGGAATCTTTCGTAGCTTTGCTTGTCTTTAATGTTGGCATAAGATAGTTTTCCAATGTAATCATTAACCGACTCATAAGAATTTTTGTCCATCCATTTTATGATATCATTGTTAATTGTCTGGATTTCTTTCATTCCTCTTTTATAAAGTACTGAGCAAACTTGTACTGTAGTTGCACCAGCAAGTAATTGTTGAATAGCTGTATCAGCAGAATGAATTCCGGTTGACGCTGATATTTCAACATCAGGTAACAGTCCTTTGATAATTGCAACCCAGCGAAGAGAATGTTTAATGTCGTTTTCGCTGCTCATCGCTGCTGAATGAGTAAGCTCAAGTTTGTTAATATCAATAATCGGCTCATAAAATTTGTTGAATAATACAAAAGTATTTACTCCTCTAAAACTCATCTGTTGGATGAAATGTGGCAGATTTGTAAAATTGTTTCCAATTTTTATTGCAAATTTTAATTTTGTGTTTTGCTTTACCTGTGAAATAATGTTAAAATATTTTTCTTCAATTTGTGCTGATGATAGTGATGTATCAAATGGGGAAACATTTATATTAAGCTCAAGAGCATCTGCTCCTGCTTTTTCAATATTCTTAGTAAAATCTTCCCACTCTACGTCAGTTGCACAGTTAATACTTGCGATAATTGGTATTTTTACTGTTCTTTTTGCTTGTTTTATAAGTTCAAGATATTCGTTTACAGAGTTATGTCTTGAATAGTTTTTAATATAGTCTGCTGCTTCAGGATAATCAATGCTTTGGCTTATAGCTTTGTTTGTTTCAAAAATAATTTGTTCTTCGAAAAGTGATTTTAACACTACTGCACCAATTCCGTTTTCTTCTGCTAATTTAATGTTGCTTACAGTTTTGCTAAGACCTGAACTGCTCATTATTAGCGGACTATTTAATTCAAGTCCTAGATAATTTGTTTTGAGTTTTTTCATAATAGTAGTTTTATCATATTTTATTTATTATTCTTTTTATAATATGTCATCGCTTCGGGCAAACATTTTTTCATGTTTGCTATTCTCTTGATGTCTGAGGGGTGTGTGCTTAGAAAAGCAGGAGGTTTTGCTCCTCCGATTTCCGACATTCTGGTCCAGAATTCTATCGCCTCTTCCGGATTATATCCTGCCATAGCCATAAAAATCAATCCGAGGCGGTCTGCTTCATATTCATGTTTTCTTGAATATGGTAATAAAATTCCAACTTGTGCACCAACAGAAAAAACATTAAGAAAGATGCTCTGAGTTTGCTGGGGTTTGTCTTTAATAAATTGTGTCAATACTTCTCCACCTGCTACTGTCAATAGTTGTTGTGTCATTCGTTCATTACCATGTCTCGCAACTGCATGCGCTATTTCGTGTCCCATCACAACAGCAATGCCTGTTGCATCTTTTGTATATGGTAATATTCCTGTGTAAAAACATATTTTTCCACCCGGCATACACCATGCATTAACTACATTCGATTCAACAAGTGCATATTCCCATTGAAAATCTTTTAATCTCTTTTCCAAACCATTGTCCTTCATATATGTTTCGACAGCAGTGGATATGTTACTTCCAACATCATTTAGCAACTGTGTGTTTTTTACATCTTTTGATAAAGGCATTGTATCAAGAAAACCCTTGTAATTAGTTATTCCCATACTTACAAGTTCTGATTCAGGCAGTAAAGTAAGTTGTTTGCGACCAATTATTGGTATTGTTGAGCAATTGCTAATAAATATCAATAACGCAAAACATACTGACACGACTGAAAGTACAATTACATTTTTTCTTTTCATTTGTTAATTTTTTTTAACTCACAATAATAACCAAATTTATACAAATCAAATATCCTTAATATAGGATTTTTCGATACTAACAGATGTTTTAGAATATTGTTTTTAAAAATCTTAAATATTAAATACGGCAACCATACTAGACATATTTTTTTTAGTCTTAAATAGTTATTGACTATCCTGATCTCTTGTGTGAAAGAACTGTCAATATCTTTTGATTTTTCGATTATTATGAGGTTCTTTAATCCTTCATTTGTTTTATTCAGAAATACTTCATTAGATTCAATACCGTTATGAATTACCGGATTGTCTATGTGAAAAATATTTATATCCTTTTTTAAAAGTTCAAATCCTAACAAACTGTCTTCATGTCCGTATTGTTTCAAAAAATCTCTAAAACTCACCTCATTGAACAATTCTTTTGAAGCAAGAAAATTATTTGTAGCAAATGATTTGTTAGGGCTTATATTTCTTTTATATGCTGAAGTCATTTCTCTCTTTAAACCATATTTATATCTTAACTCGTGAGAAGTAGTTTTTTGAGATTTTTGGTATATAGTTCCGCCACACACAATGGTTTTATCAAAATGCTCGATATATTTCTTAATGTAATTTTTATCTGGGATAATAGAGTCGCAATCAATAAAGAGAATTTTTCCGACTTCAGTTTTTGATATAAGAAAATTTCGTGCTGCGCTTCTTCCTTTATTAACTTCACAAACGAAATGGGAAACTTGTGGCAAAGAAGTGAGACTTTTGTTTAGCTTAACAAAAACAATATCTGATCCATCTTCATAAATCAAAATGCTGAATTCTATCTTTTCATCTCGACATTGTTCATGAAGAGATTTTACAAGATTACTAACATCATAATTAAAAGCTGGGATACAGATATTGAGCATTGCAGTATCAGTTATTTATAATTCAGTGCCTTCATCCTGAATTTTTTTAAGATCTTCGTTAAGTTCATCCAATTGTTGCTGAAGTTCTTTTTCAAGTTCTTCGTCATTCCATTCCAGCCCTTCATATTCATCATAGAATATTACAACTAGCTTTTCGGTTATCTCAGCCACTCGTTTATCTGTTTTTTCTGCCCATTTATCAAATTTTTCCGGACATTCCTCCGAAAACTTATCAGCTTGTTTATCAAATTTTTGCATTAGTTTTTCAAATTCTTCAACATCTGCTTTTGCTTTCTCATCTCCATTATAGGCTTCGTTAACTCTTTTGATATAAACATCAATAATCTCATCACCTGCAGCCAAAAATTCATCGCAGTCTTTAAAGTCTTTTTTATCATATTTTTCTATTAGTTCATCAAGGTTTTCAGCAGGTTTGATTTCAACTTTTTGCTCTGTTTTTTTATTATTACATGAAAATACAGAGCAAAAAGTTGAAATCAAACCTGCTGAAAACC
>DAOOPK010000144.1:0-6092 GCA_035388205.1 Bacteroidales bacterium | reverse complement strand
TTAGGAACCGGTATTATTGGCGTTGGTAATGGGTCTGCTGTATATGTAGCAACAGATGGTGCCGGTGCTGTTTTTAATGGTGACGACGGAGCTCACTCTTATGGTAATGCAACTGATGGTACAGGACTTATTGCGGTAGGAAACGATTGTCCCACTATTTATACATTAACAGCAGGCACAGGGGTTGCAGCAGGTAGTACTATTGCAGGCGTTTATGGAGTTGGAGATGCTACTGCAGGCTCTAAAGGTATCTACGGAGATAGCAAAGCAACAGATGGAACAGGAGTGTTCGGAATAAATCTTAATAATACTAGCACTGCAACAGGCGTATGGGGACAAGCAGGTGACGGTACTGATACAAATCAAGATATGGTTGGTGTTTTTGGAATTGCTAATAATTTGAATATGGCAAGTGGATATGGTGGACAATTTATTGGGGAATGGGTTGGCGTTTATGGAGAAAACCCTAGCTTTGGTGAAGTAGGTGATAGTGGATATGGGGGCTACTTTTTTGGCGATACTTATTCAACCGGCGATGTTGGTGGTGCCTCAAAAAACTTTGTAATTGACAACCCTGCAAATCCTGATAATGAAGTCTTACGTCACACTAGTATAGAATCTGATGAAGCATTGGTAGTGTATCGTGGGAAAGTAAAATTAGATGCAAGCGGAAAAGCTATTGTTGATATGCCTTCATATTTTACTGCTCTAACAAAAGAGACCGAAGCTACGGTTCAGTTAACTTGTATTGGTCAGCCATTTGGCACTGGTTACGAATGGAATTCTGGTAATTCTTCAATTACTGTTTATGGTGATGCCAATCGTGAAATTTCTTGGATGGTTATAGCTGATAGAGATGATCCATATATGCAACAAAACAGAAAACCTGTTATAACACAGAAAAACGGTGGAGAAAAAGGATATAAAGCAGGTTACTATATTCATCCTGAATTGTATGGACAACCTAAAGAAAAGAGTTATACCAAATTATGGAATAACTTTGACAGAACAAAAATGGATGTAGTAAAAGATGTTACAGTTACTGAAAAAGTTAAAGAAACTCCAAATGAAGGTAAAACTGTTAACAAAGCTGAAAACATTAAAACTCCAGACAAATCAAACAAAAAACCAAGTATTTTAAAATGATTTATTAGGTCTGATTTATAATATTAGTTATAAAAAAAACGGGGTTGAATTAACCCCGTTTTTTTATGTCAATAATCAAATCCCTTTTTATTAAAAATAATATAACCAAGATGTAACATATAATACAATCTTATGCTTTCGGTTTCATAGTAATTAACACTAAATGACAAAGGGCCTACCGGTGAATTATATACCAGTGCAGCAGTACCCATCAGATGAATATATGAAAAAGGCTCACTGTAATGTGCCAGATATACTCTCTCCCATGGCTCTTCTTTCAGTATTTTTTGATAAGGAATAAATGCATAAGCTTCTATCCTGAGATTTAGTCTGTCGGTAAACATAATTATCGGCTTTATTCCTACTGCCATAAATGTATTGGCTCTGTAATTAGTTAAAAACAGTGTTTTACTGTGCGGTGTTGGAGCAAATGCGGGAGCTGATAATATACTTGAAAAATAATTTCTGAACAAAGGTTTATTTGTCAGCATTATCTCAGCATATATTCCTAATGTAAAATGTTTACTTATAGAACTGTACGAATCAGACAATAAATGAAACTGCATCCAACTCATTTCATTGGTATATGATGTTTCGGCATCAGTAGTTGACCCCGGGATATTTGACTCTGTCCCAAATACATATCGAAAACTGGCAAAATTGTTCGCCCCTTTGTTAGGATACTGCTTAAAATTATGGTTATTTCTTACCATACTAAGATGAGCTGAAGAATAAGTAAATCCAGTAAAATCAGTTGTATCAGTTTGCAAAAAATTTGATATCTGATAATAATCAAGATTATTAAACCCTGCAGCATAGCCAGCTTTAATAACGGAAAATCTGTTTAAGGGAGTAAAAATATCTGCCCTTGTGTTTGTTTCAAAATTTACAATATAAGGCTGACGAAAGTCCAATGATAACCACCTTGAATTCCCTTTAAAAAAATCATAACGATTAAGATTTGCGGCAACATCAAGAGCTAAAGGGAAATAAAACGGTAAATCAAATCTGCCAGACAAATGAAATGAGTTATAAAATCTTCCGAAGTATAAATTTGAATTCAAGAGTATTGACATCCTGTTCAATATTTTGTAATTTGCTCCTACAAATCCATTATTGGAATAACCCGTTGATATTCCGGCACCAAAAAACACATCCATTCGTTTTTCCTTTTGAATATCTAGAAAAACATCAAAAAACCCAGTTGTGTCATTGTATCTTGCTAAAGGCGTTGCTCTTTCAATCTGGAAATCCGAGATTAATTTATAATATTCAGATTCGAGTTGTCTCAGGTTCAACTTATCCGACTTTCTTTTAAAAACATTGTTAACATATTCTTTTTCAAAATTATCAAGACCTTTTATATAAACCTTATCAAACATGAAAGCAGGCAGTCTTTCTTTATAAATTTTCCTATCTGCAAGCAATTCTTCCTGATTTTGCCTTCTTTCAGGAAAACGTTGCCTTATACTGTCAATAACCAGATTACAAGCATCATAACCTTTAAGAACTAACTCATCAACTTTATGAAAATCAAGTAAGCTTATATCTTCGAAATCAATTTTGATAGTTATTCCTTCATCAGTAGGAACAATATACTCTTTTTCTTCACCCATTACCAGATTTTCAATCTGAAGCATAAGATTATCCGGGTCAGGTTTTTCAGAATTGCTTGTAACTACTACTCCCACAATAAAATCTGGGTCAAACTCATTACGCATGACATCAACAGGGAAATTATTGTAAATACCACCATCAAAATATAAAACACTATCAATTTCTACCGGCTTAAAATACAACGGGAAAGTCATTGAAGCTCTTATGGCAGAACCCAAGTCTCCCTTTTGAAAAACTACCTGCCTGTTTTGATATATATCTGATGCCACACACCTGTATGGAACAAACAAACTGTCAAAATCATTATTTGCACCTGCCGAATACTGTGCAAAATACTCCAAAATACCAAAATCCATCGGTTGTGTGGCTACCAAATTTGTCGGAAGTACTATTGAAATACTGCTATCACGTTTTGTAATACCAAATCTAAATGCTGAAGCATCTTTTTCCTGTGTTTTAAAATAATAAAAATGATTTTCAGGTATCAGCCCTTTGTAATAATTATAGAATTTTTCATCTTTGAACATGGCTTCCATCTCATCAGGGCTTAGTCCTATAGCATACAATCCGCCAACAATAGCACCTATCGAAGTACCTACAACATAATCAATAGGAATATTGTTTTCTTCCAAAGCCCTAATAACACCAATATGAGCAAGACCCTTTGCTCCTCCTCCACTCAATACCAATCCGACTGTTTGTGATGATATACTAAACACAATGATTATCAGGAAAAAAGAAAGAGAAGATATTTTTTTTATCACAACACGCATCACATTAGATATTCCTCTATAAATATACGAAATAATTTGTACTTATTCAAATATATGCTAATTAATATTTAACTTTTATTTTTTCGAATTATTGTTTCATATTTTATATAACATTTCTGAAAATAATATGTTCTTCAATTGAACATATTTTCGCAAATTTGCATAAAACTTTATTGAGTGTTACCAAAAATAAAATCATACTTTGCATTAGTTAAGTTTAGTCACACTGTATTTGCATTACCATTTGCATTACTTGGATTTACAATGGCAATATACTCAGCAAAGGATTCTTTCAAATTGGAAACTTTATTATTTGTTCTGCTTTGTATGGTTTTCGCTCGCAATGCTGCAATGGCATTTAACAGATTCTGCGATAAAGATTTTGATAAGAAAAATCCCAGAACAGCCAAACGTGAAATTCCTATGGGTAAAATAAATGCGAAAAACGCTTTGATCTTCACTATTGTTAATTCTGTTCTTTTTATAATCTGTGCAGGTTTTTTTAACAAAACGACTTTATTTCTTTCTCCGATTGCTTTGACAATTATTCTATTGTACAGTTACACAAAAAGGTTTACATCCTTATCTCATTTTATTTTGGGATTAGGGCTTTCTATTGCTCCTGCGGGAGCCTATCTTGCAGTAGTCGAGCATCTTGATACAAGTATAATTCTACTTTCTGGTTGTGTTTTTTTATGGACCACCGGATTTGATATATTATATTCATTGCAAGACGAAGATTTTGATAAAGAAAACCATCTGTTTTCAATTCCTGCAAAATTCGGAAGAAAAAAATCATTGATAATCTCTGCCATAGTTCATCTGCTCTGTATTATCGGTTTAGTATTTTTCACATTATTGTTGGAAGCAAAATTTATTTTATGGACAGGAACGATTATTTTCGCAGCACTTCTTGTTTACCAACACCTGATAATAAAAACAAATGATATTTCAAGAGTCAACCTCGCCTTTGGAACTCTAAACGGAATTGCTTCCTTAATTTTTTCGGGTATGGCAATAATTGAAATCATTTATACAGCCTGAATTATCAACATTGCATAAAGATAAAATCGAAGTATTCTGAATATGCCCAGATATGTAAGCCGAGCGACTGGAAATTTCAACATTCCTGCAAGGCTGCAAACAATAGCATAAGGTATTGGGAATAATGCAGCTATAATTATAAATATTCCACCCCATTTTTTAATCTTATCTATATGATCTGAATATATTTTTTCTACTCTCTTCTTTACTCTTGGGATTTTCCTTATCAATACGCCAAGTATATATGCATTAAATCCTCCGACATAAGAAATTGAACCCAACAAACCTACCATAAGATAGAAGTCAGGCATTTCACTTACCCATAAAATAAAAATATCCGGAGGGATCATCCCCATAAAACTCTCAGATAAAAGAAAAAAAACTAATACCCAAAACATTGGAAAATTTTCTATTAAGAAATTGGGAATATCACTGATCTTAATTATAAAAGTATTTACTATCAAAGCTACAACAACAATTAAGGCAATAATTATCAATATTTTAATAAAATTACTTAAAACAAAAGAGTACAATCCCGATGATTTGTAGTAACGATAATAAATATTAAAAGAATTAAAGATATTTCTCCTTTGTTTTTTCATGTTGCAAAAATGCATAAATAAATTAATAAACCGCAAATTATTTTTACTGTATTTAAGGCATATTTATTGACTACAGAAATAATTTAATAATAATTACAACGTTGTAATTATGGTTATGGAATTTTGAAATATATTTGTCAATTAAATATGACACGAAACAGCAAAATATTATCATTATTACTATTAATATTGCCTTTTTCGATATATTCTCAATCTGAACTACAGTATTGCAATGAAATAAATAACAAGAAACTTGAAAAAAGTTTTGAAAAAGCTGCCGATTTGTATTTGAACGGTGAATTAGAAGAAGCCGAACTCATTCTTGCCAAAGTTGTTGATGAAGAACCGGAATTTACCGAAGCATGGGCAATAATAGCAGAATTGAATTATTCAAGATACAAATCTGCAACAAATTCTAAAGCGAAATCAAACAATTTTAGCAATTATATAAAGTGTCTTGAAAAGATAGTAGAAACTTGTCCAAAGTACAACGATTATTCAGTAAATTATAGTTTGGGTAAGATTTATTTTGATAATGAAGATTTCGAACAAGCGAGGAAATACCTCAACCAGTTCATATTAAACACATCCAAAAGAGATGCAAACTATGATGACAGTCAGAATTTGTTAAAATACATAGAAGAATACCAGCAAATAGTTTTAAATCCCGTGCCTTTTCAGCCAATTATTGTTGAGGGGGTTTCCACAATAAATGATGATTATCTTCCAATTATTTCGCCTGACGGAAGTTTAGCTTTCTTCACACATGCATTTATGAAAAAAGACATAAACTCTATATATGGAGAAAAATTTACTGAAGAATTTGCTGTTGCAAGAGCAGTGGATGAAAGTGGAACTAAGTTTTCAAGTGGTACACCGCTTCCCTACCCTTTTAACATGGGCAGGAATC
>DAOOPK010000143.1:0-6184 GCA_035388205.1 Bacteroidales bacterium | reverse complement strand
AGTTGCTTTAGATATTACTGCAAATAATTCGTCATCAAATCTGAAATGTTTTGCGATTTTTACTACTGATTGGAATCTTTTTATAAACATTGGATTTGCAGTATTTAAAGCAGGTTCTTTTGCAATGGCTTCATAAAGAATAACTCCCATGCTGAAAATATCGGAATGTTCGCCAACAAGTTCACTAAATCCAAACACTTGTTCAGGACTAGCATACATAATATTAAATGATTTTCCTCCCCCTTCAAGAGCCCCAATTTGAAATGATGGTTTTAAACTACTTAAATCAATAATCTTAATTCTAGGGTTATTGATGTCCATATTATCATCTTTGTTGACTATCATAATATTCGAAGGTTTAACATCACAAAGACATAGTTTTTGTTCATGAATAAAAGACAAAGCATCAAGACAATCAGCAATGATTTTATAGAAAAAAGGATTATATCTATAATCGTAATACTCGCGGTTAGCAATTAGTTCACTTAGTGTAAAGCCTTCTATATATTCTTGGATTAGAAAAATCTCATTTTCTTCAACGATAAGATCAATTGTTTTGACAATGCCGGGGTGTTTTAATTTTATACTTGCTTCTATGAAAAACTTAAGTTTTGCGGTATGATGATGATATAAAGCCGGTAGTAATTGTTTGCAGATGACCTTTGTTTTAGTATTTAGTTCTGCAGCTATGTAAACAACAGAAAATTTATTGCGTGATATTATTGTCGTTTCTTCCTGCGGGAAAAAGAAATAAGAAGCATTACTGCCTTTTAATAATCTCGGTTGCATATTTTACTTGTTGTATTCTTCTAAAGCTCTGCTTCCCCATGTTTCATCTGACTGCATAGCATCTTGATTGTACAAAGTTGTATTCCTTTTACTCAACATCCTTTCCCAGTTTGGAGTTTTAATTTCTCCTGTCAGGTCAGAATGTAACAATTCATATTCTTTGCCGGCGATATTTGGATTATAGAAAATGAATTTTTTATTATTTTCATTTCTTACCCTGTAATAGTGCCATATTTCATAAGGATATGCACTGGGTTCATGTTTGGACACATATATGTCATTTGGTACTCCATACTGTAAATATACTCGTCCTCTATCGGTTTCAAAGCCTCGGTTTATTGGTGTTCGGTAATTGCGATCAACAAACTCTACCTGATCTTTGTACTGTTTCCATATTTCACCGGGATTTACATTGTTTCGTGTCAGCCAGAACTGGAGGAAATAATTCTGTAATTCTTCCAAACTTGCATATTTTGCCTGATAATCAATAAATTTTTGTTCATTCATATCAGCAATAGGTCTCAGACACGACACATACAGGAAAACTGAGTCCTTGTTTTTCATATCACCAGCAAAACTTGTGGTAATGTCGTATTCTTTTATCATCTCGTTCAATGCAGTTAAGTCATTTTCGGTTGTATTACTGCGTTGGAAGAAGAATTTTGTTTTTTGCAATGAAACATTATCTCTATTTTTGACTTCAACCACAAGATTGTAATTTCCAGAGGCAAGACTTTCTATATTGATTTCCCCGATAAACGGGATTATTTCTGCTGAAGATAATTTCTTAAATCTGCTGTATTCTTCGAATTCTTTGTAGGTTTCAAAACTTTCTATGTAATATCTGACTAAAAATTCACCCTGAATAAGTTTGTCTGTGTTATAGATTTCAGTATAAAAACTTATTTTGTTAAAATTTTGAGGATAAAAATTTGAAATATAGGGGAGGAGATCATATCCATTTTTCGTCAGCGCCGTAACATTTTCTGTCGGTGTAATGCTTTCGATAAGTTGAATTCCGCTGAATTGAATAGTATTTGAACTATAGTCTATCTGAATAATATCAGCAAATTTATAGGCTTCTTGTTGTGAGTTGACATCTTTAATCAACATTTCAAAATTATACATACCGTTTGGCAAACTTACTCGCTGTAAATCTATAAAATTGGGTTTTGAACCGGCAGTATCGTCAATTTCGGGACTGGAAAGATTGTATTTATTTACTGATACAACCTTATCATTTGTTTTAAAAATCATGGTTATCTCAATTTCTGCCTGAAATTTCTGATTTTCATTTTTTACAAAAACGGCAGATTTACCGATTGTACTTAAATATGTTTCAATATACGGTCCTTCGGGTGAATTAAAACTAGCGTACATGAAGTAAACTTCAAGATTAGCAAAACTTAATGTGCTAACTAATATAAGCACAATTGCAATAAATACTTTTTTCATAGCAGTATAATTTATAATGCAATATATGGCTTTTTTATGATAATATCTTATTTAGATGTGAAAATTTTGTTAATCTTTCATAAATTTCATTACTATCGAACTAAATTCCGAAAAAAAACCAGAATTTGTTGCCACAATTTCTTTACCAAATAAATAGTTTTTTCCACCACAAAAATCACATATTTTTCCACCGGCTTCATTGATTAAAATTATTCCTGCTGCCACGTCCCATGCTTTTAGGTTGTATTCATAGAAGCCGTCAAAACGTCCACATGCGACATAAGCCATATCAGTAGCTGCCGAACCAAGACGTCTTATGCCCTGAGAATTTTTCGTCAGATACTTTAGCAGATCAATATAATTATCCAATGGTTTGAATTCATGATACGGAAACCCTGTTGCCACAAGAGAATCTTTTAATAAAGGTGTGCCCGATACTTTGATTTGATTACCATTTAACCATGCTCCGCCTTTATCCCATGCATAAAAACATTCGTCGAGACCAACTTCATAGACTACTCCAAGAATTATATTATCATTTTGTTTCAGACCAATGCTTACTGCACATGGGAAGAAACTATGAATAAAATTTGTTGTGCCGTCAAGTGGGTCAATAATCCAATTAAATTCTTTTCCTATTTTTTCTGATGTACCTTCTTCTGTAATAAATCCGGCTTTAGGAATTAGCTTTTCCAGTTCAGTAACAATTCGCTTTTCGCATGTCCTGTCAATGTCTGTTACATAATCATTAAGACCTTTTGTCTCAATTATGTGATTGTTAATATTTGCAATATTATCCCTGATTATTTTTCCGGCATCTTTTGCGATGTCAATAACCCGAACTGTAAGACTTTGTAAATTCATAAATTATGTTTTAGATATTATGCCAATTCTGTAATTGCAATATTATTATCTGAGAAAGCCATTAGTTTAACTTCAACAACCTTATTTATTAGATTTTTATTGTAATCAAGTGCTACTTTAATATAATTCTCAGTAAATCCGAACATTTTGTTTTTCTTTTGAGTAGATTCAAATAATACATTGAATTTTCTACCCATTTGGGAATTTATAAATGCTCTGTGTTTATTAGCTGAGATTGTAGCAATTATTTTTGCTCTTTCCTGTTTTTGCTGAGATTTTACTATTGGTTTGAAGTTCAGAGCTCTTGTGTTTTCACGTTCAGAGTACTGAAAATGATGGATAAATGAGATATCGAGTGATTTGACAAATTCTACAGTCTGATTGAAGAAATCATCGGTTTCACCGTTTACTCCAACTATAAGATCTATACCAATAAATGCATCAGGAATAAGAGATTTTATTTTTGTTATTTTTGAGGTAAAGAATGCTGTGTCATAATTTCTGTTCATAAGTTTCAGCATTTCATCACAGCCGGATTGCAAAGGAATATGAAAGTGAGGCATTATCTTTTTTTCAGAACCGGCAAATTCGATAATCTCATCGGTAAGTAATTCCGGTTCAATACTGCCAATTCTGTATCTTTCTATTCCGTCAATTTTTACTAGTTCTTTCAATAAATCTAAGAAATTTTCGCCTGTGGATTTCCCGAAATCGCCAATATTAACCCCCGAAATAATAATCTCTTTAATTCCTTCCTTTGCAACATATTTGGCTTGTGAGACAGTTTCTTTTATGCTTTGATTTCGGCTTCTACCTCGGGCATAAGGAATTGTACAGTATGCACAGAAATTATCGCAACCATCCTGAATTTTAAGGAATGCTCTTGTTCTATCGCCCTTCGAAATTGCTGGGAAAAACGTTTTCATTTCTTTGTGGTCGGTGGTAATAACTCCAACATTTTGCTGTTTATTCGCAATTTCGATAATTCTGTCGATTTCTTCTTTATTGTTTGCCCCAAACACATAGTCAACGCCATAAATGCTTCTTATTTCTTCGGGCTTCAATTGTGCGTAGCAACCAGTAACAATGATAATTGCATTGGGATTTAGTTTGATTGCTCTTGATATCGCATTTCTACTCTTCTTGTTGGCATTTGCGGTAACAGAACAAGTATTTATGACATAAAAATCTGCAACTTCATTGAAGCCAGTGACAATAATTCCACGTGAAATAAAAAATCTGGAAACTGTAGATGTCTCGGCAAAATTCAATTTGCATCCAAGGGTGTAGAAAGCCACTGTCTTTGTTTGTTTTGCCATAAACATCAACAATTGATAATTGTTAAAATTAGTAATTAATACTGAAGTTAAGGGCTGTCTTAAACTTAATTAGTTTTTAACACAAAATTTCACAAAGTCATATCACTTGAGTTATTCATCGTATGCTTTGTGAAACTTTGTGCAACTGACAATTATAATACTTAACTATTCAGTAGCTTTTCCTTTGCAACCTCCATCTTTATGCTCGCCACAGCATTTATGGTCGTTTTTGTCGCCACAGCATTTTCCATCTTTATGGCATTCACATATTTTTACTTCACTTACTTCGACAAAGTACTCCATTGTTACGTCATGGTGAACTTCTGGCTCTTCACTTTCAACTTCGACTGATTTTAAAATACCAGTCATAATTACGTGTTGATCTATAAGTTCTGGGTCAAATTTTTCTATTCCTTCACCAGCTTTTCCAAGAATCATTATAGAATCATTTTCAGGATTTGCAACAAAAATATTTTTTCCCGAATGCTGACAAACATGGATGCACTTTCCACACACTTTTACTTCTTTACCAACAAAAGTGTCAAGATTTGCAAGTAATGAGTCAACTGTTACCATGTCTTTGCAGGTAGTTTTGTCACACTTTTCTTGTTTATTACAACATTCATCATCTGTTTTTTTAGTTTCTGCATTATTACATGCGAAAAACAACATTACCGGAATTGCTAAATAAAAAAGTTTTTTCATTTTTTTAAGTTTTAAGTTTGTTTTGTTATTTATTATCTGATTTACAATTTTCTGTTTGTGTTGCTTCGAACATAGAGAATTCCCATTCTGCATCTTCTTTTGAAAATATTTCAATATCATTGGTTTTTAATTCAAAAACTAACCCATGCATTTTTCCAAACTTTGCTGAACCATTTGGAATACATACTTCAATTCCTTCACTAGTATAACTTGTAGTAAAACCAGTAGAGTATTCAATTTTAAATCTTATTGTAACTGAATAGGCGAGATTGTTCTTAATCTTTAGTCTGATTTGTGCAGGGCTATCTTTATCGAAGTGTTTCTCGTGGACAACCTTATAACCGATATCAATTCCATCAATTTTTTCAATGTGATCCTTATAGCCAAACTGACCATAAGTGATTATTGCAGTAATAATGAAAACTGAAAGACAAAGTAATTTTTTCATGAAGGAATAAATTCTAAGGATTATTAAATTTCCCTAAAAATAACACAGAGCCTTTAAAGTGTTCTTTAATTAAAAAAACAAATGGTCTGTTTAAATTTAGATAAATAACTTCTTCGCCATTTTTCTGTCTAACCACAACAGCAGTTGCGGCCGCAGCTTCAGTTCCTTTTTCGTCAACTTCGATAAATGACTGATGAATAACATCATCAATCAACAAATCGCTGTTTCCTGTCATATTATTGAAATTAGCACTATTTGTAAATGCTGATATCATACCCATTGACATCAGGACTTCTTTGAGTTTGTATTTTTCTTCAATTTTAAATTTAGGTATTTGTAAATCAACTTTAGCCTTTTTCATTTGTTTTTCAAGCAGACAAAACTCTTCGTAATTGAATGTCTGGCAAAAGTCATTTATATTAGTTGAATCAGAGGGCAAAATTATAAACATTGAAGCCAAACTGTCTTTATACGGGATTTCAATAATTTGCAGTTCTTCGTTTGTAAAATAATTGTATTTCTCACGAATATTCATAAAATAAGCAATGTATTGTCTATATGTTCCATAGAACATCATTTGTCTTGTTTTGTCTGCCGGAAATTC
>DAOOPK010000142.1:0-6210 GCA_035388205.1 Bacteroidales bacterium | reverse complement strand
CAACTTAGAAAATTTAAAAGTTCATTTATTATTCTTATCGGACAATAATGAAAATTATTGTATTTTTGAAGAAAAAAAATATGAAGGCATTTAAAGCTTATGATATTCGAGGAGTTTATAATAAAGATTTTGACAAAAATGATGTTTACTCAATTGGCTATTTTCTGCCACAAGTTTTAAAAACAAATAAAATTCTTGTAGGAAGAGACGTAAGAGAATCTTCAGTTGAGATACTGGAATATCTTACAAAAGGAATAACCGATGCAGGTGCAGACATTCATTATACCGGACTTGCAACAACACCCATGATATATTGGGCTACTGCTAAATTTGGTTTTGAGGCATCTGTCATGATAACGGCTTCGCACAATCCTGCTGAATATAACGGACTTAAGGTATCAGGAAAAGATGCAAGTCCTGTTGGATATGATACAGGTTTAAATGAAGTGGAAAAATTAATTCAAACTAAAAAGATAACTCCTGTTTCTAAAAAAGGCAAATATTATGAAATAAATGTCAGGGATTCATATTTTGATTTTTTAAAAAACTATGTGCCGGATTTAAAAGGGTTAAAAATCAGTATGGATTGCAGCAACGGTATGGCAGCCTTATTTATTAAGGACTTACTTGGGCCGGATGTAATGTATTTTTATGATGAACTTGACGGGAAATTTCCAAATCATGAAGCCAATCCTCTGGTTCCCAAAAATATCGTTGATTTACAAAAGCATGTCACAAAAAACAGATCAGACATTGGTGTTATATATGACGGCGATGCTGACAGAGTTATGTTTGTTGACGAAAATGCCGAATTTATTTCTCCCGATTTGATGATTGCTGTTCTTGCTCACTATTTTCTCGAAGAAAAAGCATTGAAAGGCAAAGTTATTCAGGATATCAGAACATCAAAAGCTGTTGGAGAATACGTATCACAATTTGGCAGCAGCATGGAAATGTGGCGGGTTGGAAGAGCTTATGCTGCTACAAAACTTAAAGAGATAGACGGGATTTTTGGCGGTGAACTTGCCGGACATTATTATTTCAAGGATTTTTATTACTCCGATTCAGGAATATTAGCAAGCCTTTTAATATTAAGGATAATTGCAAAGATGAAACAAAAAGGAATAAGTGTTTCGCGATTGATTTCTAAGATTAAGAAATATCAAAACTCGGGAGAAATAAACTACAAAATAGAAGACAAATTAGGAGCGATGAATGCTGTGGTCACTTATTTCCAGACACTTGAAAAACCTGAAGCATTTTACGATTTTGATGGTTATCGCATAGAATATAAAGACTGGTGGCTAAACATTAGACCTTCAAACACTGAACCATATCTACGATTCTTGGCTGAAGCAAATTCAAATGAACTGTTGACGAAGATTGTCGAAACAGTTACGGGAATTGTTGAAGCTTATGGAGGAGAAATCAGTTAAGGGCATTAAAAGTTGCTATTAAATGGTCAGATAATCCCTTTTACATCAATAATTAATCTTTTATACAACGTACTGTTAGTCCTGATGCCCTGAATTGAAGACTATTGGTGAAGGCACTAGTACTACTAAATTGCATCTGATTAGAATAATAAGGGTTAGAATTTATTGTACTTGACCAATAGTAACTTATATAAGCTTCATTTTCAACCAGACCATTGTTATAACGCCGAATACCCGCCAGAGGTAGCTTTAGTGGAGAACCAAAAGCACCTGCAGCATTTAATGAACCCCAACTGCTTATTTCTGTTTGCCACTCTGAATCTGTAGGAACTCGCCAACCACAAGGACATGGATTGTTAACAATAGGATCAGCATTCCAACGGTTGTTATTATTGTCAGATCGCCAGTCATAATATGGAACAGTTGCCAAAATAAAGTCGTCATGTCCTGGTGTATCAGTATCTGCTAAAGTCGTCGTTGTGCTGCTTGTACGAATTTGATGACCATCATCACCTCTGCCCCATTGCATAAGATGTCCGTAAGCATTGGCATCAATGGAAGATACAGCAACCTGCGAAGCTCCAAGGTTACGATCCATCCAGCATCTGCCATTTCCACTCGTTACTGTACCATAAGTAACATTATTACCGTTATAGGTAAATGAAATATTATCTCCGCATGTGAATATCGTTGTTTCATTTAAAATTAGTACAGAAGATTCGCCACAATCGTTATAAGCCCAGACGTAAAGAGTATAATCGCAGCCCGGCAATATACCAGTTTGTGTATATGATGTAGCCGTACCATTGTCAGTAGCGGTTAAATAGTCGTCTATTGTGTTATAAGCATAACCGGTAGCATCAGTAACTGTATTCCAGTTCCATTCAATTTGGTTAGTTCCTGGGATAATTGTGCCTGCTGTGGGTGCTGATGGAGATGTGATTACAGTTACATCAGCATCGTCAACTCCTGTACAACCATTACTATCTGTCACAGTCAGATAATAAGTTCCGCTTGCAGCAGTAGTTGCACCCGTAATAGTCGGATCTTCATCTGATGAACTGAAACTATTTGGGCCTGTCCATGAATAAGATAATGCTGAAGGAGAACCATTAAGGTTGATGTTATCTCCGGCACAAACAGGAGAATTACTTCCTACACTGGCGGATGGTTTTTCATTAACTGTTGCAATAATATCATCTGAAGCCGTACATCCATTGCCGTCAACAACTGTAACTGTGTAAGTTCCACTTGCTAATGTAGTTACAGAACTGATTGTCGGGTTGTTATCATTAGATGTAAAACTATCTGGTCCTTCCCATGCCCAAGTTATTGCATCACCTCCCGTCTCTGTAAGATTTAAACTTTCTCCCTCGCAGACTGGTGAATTAGAACCGGCAATTGCATCAGGATTGCTAACAATTGTTATAGATTTACAATTTTGAGGACTTGAACCGCATCCATTATTTGCCGTCACACAAATATTTCCTGAGCTTGTACCAAAATCTACTGTTATAGCAGTCGTTCCCTGTCCACTTGTAATATTTGCACCAGAAGGGACAGTCCATGTATATGAAGTGGCTCCATCTACTGCAAGTATAGTGTATGTTTCACCTGTAATATTTTCGCACAAACTAATATTTCCACTTATTTCACCCGGCTGCCCTGGCACATCATTCATCAATTTATACCATCCCGAACCAGTATAAACCTCAATGCATTTAGTGGTGGAATTATAAATAATCAAGCCAATAGCCGGAGAAATTATGCCGCTACATTGGATATCTGTAAGGCGTGGAATTAAAAACCCCATAGTAGTAGATGTCATGTCTATAATTGCAGACGGGTCCGGATTATTTGTATTAATACCAACGCCATCAGATGTAAAACTACCAGATCCTGTGGTGGATGAAATATTTTCGTGGCAAATGTCATTCCATGAACTACCGTCATAAAAAGAAAGGCTGTTTGTAAGTGTGTTGTATATTAACAAACCTTCAGCCGGAATACTTATTGCAGAAGTTGTTGTTCGTGGTATTAATAGCCCTTTTTTATCTGTTCCATCAGATTGTATGTCTAACATAGCAGATGGGTCTGGATTGTTGCCGCTCATATTTATAGCCACCCCTTTCCCCAAAGGAGTGCCACTGCCAACTATAACAGAAACAAATAAATCGTTTATTATTTCCCAGCTATCTCCATCCCAAAAATTAAATTTATCTGTATCAGTGTTGTATAAAATCAGACCTGTTGCAGGAGATGGAATATCATCTCTTTCATCTGTTGTCAGGCGAGAAATCAAAACGCCTTGATCTGTAGAAAAGACTTCAACTAATGCTGACTCATCCGGATTTTCTATGTTAATACCAACATTTTGAGAGATTGCAGATTTGAAACTAAAACATGAAATAGCAACAGTTACAGCCAGTTCAATGATCATTAATTCTATTGTTTTCATATACTCTTTATTAGCAATTATTCCTCTTTAACAATAATTATAGGTAATAAAATGTCCCCTTTAATTATATGATAAGCATTTAGAAAAATAATAAATCAAAAATAAGTTTATTTTAGATATTATGCAAATTTAAAACTATTTAGTATTTGATGCGGAATAGAAATTTTTAGTATTTATTTAAATCCTGCAAGTGATATAATAACAATAGACTTCAATGAGTTTTCTGGTTAGATAAAATTTGAATTATTTGATTTATAAGGAAAAGAAGTTTTATCTTTAAACATAAACAATTCTAAGGAAATTTCAATAGAGTATCTTGAAAGTGGAATTTATTTTTACAAACTGACAGGAGAAAAATCCTTTTCAAATGGAAAACCTGTTGTTGAATAGTTAGACACCATAAAATGTATATAAAAATGCAGGAAGAATCCTGCATTTTTTATATCAGAATTGTACTTTTATTCTTCATCATCAAATTCTTCGTTGAAAATATTATTCTCAAAATCAGATTTTTTATCTTCAATAGAATTAAAATTATTGCACTGCCTGATATATTCATCAAAGTCTTTTTCGAATCCCAGATACCGTAAAAGATCTTTTGCTTTTAAAATTCCGTCATCTTTTACTTTGTTTAAATCGTCTAGAAATGAATTTAGACATCTGCATGCAGATGGCAGATTATTGAGATGTTTGAAATAAGTATCAATCAACATAATATTTGCCTCAAACCTCATTGTAATATATTTCCTCGAATCTGAACTAATCGGAATATTTTCAACAACCACCTCCAAATCAGGAGCAGCTTCCGCATAATTACCCCTGTTGTACTCTTTCTCTCCTAGTTCGTAACTGTCATCTGCAGCTTTTAACAATCTTGTATCCTGTGCGTTAAGATAAAACACACTCAATAATCCCATAACTACCAATATTAAAATTCTTGCTTTCATAGTTTTAATTTTTAATTTTCATTGCAAAATATTTACCAAAAATAAGCATTTTTGGAACAAATTTCTATTTCGATCTCAATTTCACTATTTCACAAGAAAATAAAATAGTTATTTTTGTGAATAGTAAATTATAAGTTCATGATAAAAGTTGTCTTAATTTGTTTTGTTTTATTCGTTTGTTGTTGTATTCAAACTTTCAGTCAGTGCTATTCATGTTATGAATTAAGAGAGAAAAGATATAATGAAACAGCTTTTCTTACTACACATAACTCATTTAACTGTGAAGAAGGTGATTTCCAAATGCCTAATCAGACATATTCTATCAGCAATCAGTTAAATGATGGTGTTAGAGCTTTGATGATAGATGTTTACGATAAAAACGGTATTCCTACAGTATATCATGGCGTTTCTATTCTAGGTTCTGTCCCTTTATCTTCAAATCTCGCAGAAATAAAAACTTTTCTTGATAATAACAATACAGAAATAGTTACAATCATTTTCGAATGCAATGTCTCCGCTGATATGATTGAGCAGGCTTTTATTGATGCAAATTTATATGATTACTTATATAAAAAAAATGACCTTCTGCCCTGGCCTACTCTAGAGGAAATGATTAATTCCAACAAACGTCTCGTTGTATTTACAGATGTAGATGATGCTTCAGAACTGCAAAAGTGGTATCATTATGCATGGGATTATGCAGTTGAAACTAATTTTACGGTTCACGGCACTGACGAATTCACTTGTGACTATAACAGAGGAGAACCTGAAAATGATCTTTTTATATTTAATCATTTCATAACTTCAACTGTAGGGACAGGAAATATTGAACAAGCGACAACAGCTAATTCCAATCCATTTTTTATTTCAAGAATTTTTGAATGTATGGACAACAATGAGAAGTTACCAAATTTTATTACGGTTGATTTCTATGAAACAGGAGATTGCTGCGATGTTGTTAACACTTTAAATGATATGTATTCAAAAAGTGAAGAAATATCTAATATGCAAATTCAGATATTTCCACAACCTGCTGAAAACATAATTGTAATACAAGGGAATAACATTATGGAAGTTCTGTTATATGATATAAATGGTAAAATGATAAAACAAATCAACAATGTAGTTGCTGATAAAATAACATTTAATCTTGCAGGTTTAGATTCTGGCATTTATTCACTAAAGATAAATTGTAATTCAAATATTTGCATGAAACGATTTGTAAAAATATAGATTTAGACAGCATATTTTTATGATATAGTATTTAAAAAAGTATTTTATATATGTAAAATGAACTTAGATTATATAAATAACTCTTAGTACATGACAAAAATTCTTAATTATATGATAATCAAATAGTTATCAACAT
>DAOOPK010000141.1:0-6278 GCA_035388205.1 Bacteroidales bacterium | reverse complement strand
TTACTATTGTAATACCATCATCTCCGGTACCAACCATATCAAGATTTACAACTGCTTTTATCTTTTTTAATTCAAATAAGGGATTTAACACATAATATGATGAGCCTAATAAACCTGCCTCCTCACCAAAGAATAACATAAAAGCTATGGAATACTCAGGTTTATTTTTCGAATAATAGTCGGCTAAATCCAGAACAAAAGCAGTTCCGCTTGCGTTATCCTGTGCCCCCGGAATATAAACATCTTTTCCCATCCTACCCAAATGATCGTAATGAGCAGTAAACACAATAAATTCATCCTTCTCTCCTTCTACATATCCTATCACATTTCTGGCTTCAAAATCTTTTACAAATTCTGATTTCGAATTAATCTTAATAAACTCTGCATCCCTTGTATATGACTCTCTCTTTATTTTAATATCCGGGTATGTCTGCACTTGAGTACTTACCGACCACATCAACTCTTCCGGAATTAACTCTACAATACAACCAAACCAACGATTATATCTCATTATATTGATATAAAACTTCTTGATGTCAATATTTTGAGTTTGTGCATAATCAATTACAAAAGCTTTTTCTTTATCTGCATTAGAAGAGATTTGCTTGAAGAATTCAATAGTATCATTTAACAAAAGAGAGTCCGGTAGAAAAATTTTATATGTAGATTTTACAGTTGGGCTTGCCGGACCTATCAAGAAATCCTTTCCGGGTTCCAGAGTTTTATTTTGAAGCTTGACTTTTATCTTTCCGGGAAATGTGTTGACATTATAATTGAATGTTTGGAAAAATGAATCTCCAAAATGTTTTAATCCGGCATTCTTCATTTGCTCTGCAATATAAACTGCTGCCAGATATCCACCATTATTGACATATCCCCTGCCTCCAAATTCCGGAGATGCAAGAATTTCGATTCTTTCTTTTGTCTTATCAATATTTTGAGCATTAGAGTCAAAACAAAAGAACAACAGAAAAACTAAAAGAAAAATATATGACAACTTAAACATATCTTCTTTTTACAATATTAAGGAATGATGTTACTGTTGATTGAGAGTCATCCCATTGGAACTTCGCTTTTAAAAAATCATTGGCTTCCTGATATGAGCTTAATGTATTCAAATGAGCAACTGTTTCTTCAAAAGATTCGCTGTTACCGGCAAAAAGCTCTCTGACAAACAAAAATCTGTCCCCAACTCCTATTGCTGACTTAATATCAGTTACAGGTTTTAATCTTGATGTAATATCTGCAGGTTTTGTTTTCTGTGCAAGAACTTCATTTATTGAGGTCTTACTATTACCAAGTTGTTCACCAATAGTTTTTCCTGATGAATTATTTGATCCAAATAAACTTGTCTGTTCTGCGACAATCTTCTTTACCTGAGGTTGCGTACTAGTCTCAGCAGGTTTAACTTTTACTTCTTCAACAGGTTTATCTTCAATTTTTACTTCACTAACTTGTTCCTGCGCAACATTTTCTAATTTTTGTTCATCTGAATTTTCAACAAAGTCCAAGTCAATGTTATCATTATAATCTTGTTTTTCCAACTCATCAGGCTTTGATATTGCTTCAGGTTCTGATATTTTATTAACGATAGCAAATGATTCATTTATCTGTTCCTGACTGCCAAATTCCGATACTTCGAGATAATAATCACGTAACATCTGTAATAAAATATCTTTCTCTATCTTACTAAAACCTTTGTTCTCAATTTTCTCCAGAAAGTCAGAGATATTTTTTAGTTTTTCTTTTAAACTGATAATATTTGTCATGCTAAATAATTTTCTAAATTTGTAATAAAAAATTTTTACAAAATTAGAAAAAATTTTCAGAAATGTTTCTTGAACAGCCGAGAAAAGGCGAACCAAAAAAAGGATGGATTGAAGTCATTGCAGGATCAATGTTTTCAGGTAAAACTGAAGAACTTATAAGACGATTGCGAAGAGCAGAATTTGCAAAGCAGAAAGTGGAGATATTCAAACCTGCAATTGACATTCGATACAGCGAGGAAGAAGTAGTGTCTCATAACGCTACATCAATCCGTTCAACTCCTGTATCCTCTTCACAGAATATTCTGTTACTTACCGGCGATGTTGATGTAGTAGGGATTGACGAAGCTCAGTTTTTTGATGAGGGCATTGTTGAAGTTTGTGTTAAACTTGCTGATCAGGGAATAAGAGTTATTGCTGCAGGTCTTGATATGGATTTCAAAGGTCGCCCTTTTGGACCAATGCCTGACTTATTTGCTGTTGCTGAATATGTTACTAAAGTTCATGCTGTTTGTATGCGTTGCGGCGATTTAGCACAATACTCCTATCGTAAATCTGCAAGTGCTGATGTTGTTTTGCTGGGAGAAAAAGATATTTATGAACCATTATGCAGACGTTGTTATCTGGAAGCAAATTCTAAAACTGAATAGATGCAGACATACTCACTTAAAAATATTAGCGATTTACTTGATGGAAAATTTTTTGGTCCGGCAAACAATATGTTCCAAAAAATTGCCACTGACAGCAGAAATATTAGTAATTTTAAGGATACTCTATATATTGCTATTACGGGAAAACAACATGACGGTCACAAATTTATTCCAGAATTGTATTCTAAAGGCGTAAGGACATTTGTTTTAAGCAAAAAAATTGATTTCAATGGGTTTCCTGACGCATCATTCTTATTAGTAAAAAACACTGTTCAGGCATTACAAACGATTACTAAGCTCAAAAGAGATAATTATAAGAACCCTTTGATAGCTATTACCGGAAGTAATGGTAAAACAATTGTAAAAGAATGGCTATACTGGATATTAAGTCCATATTATAAAATAACACGCTCACCAAAAAGTTATAATTCACAAACAGGTGTTCCTCTTTCACTATGGCTAATAGAAGAAGATACCGAAATAGCAATAATCGAAGCCGGTATCTCCCAACCCGGAGAAATGGAATTGCTAGAAAAAATTATCAAACCTGATATAGGGATTTTAACAAATATCGGCTCTGCACATCAGATATTTTTCAACAACTCCAAACATAAAACACAAGAAAAACTTAAACTTTTCAAAAATTGTAAAACACTGATTATTAATAAAGATAATTCAATAGCATATTCACAAGCAAGCCTTCTTGAAAAGACTAATATCATTACATGGTCTGTAAATGGGAATTCAGATATAAATATATTAAATATAGAAATAAAAGATGATAATTCGCAAATAGAAATTTCATATAATCATAAAAACTATAGTTTAACAATTCCATTTACTGACAAAGGCTCCATCCAAAATGCAATTAGTTGTTTTTGTTTGCTGACAGCACTCAAAATAGAAATAAGCGAAAAATTACTTAACCGATTTTCCAGTCTTCCCGGAATAAAAATGAGACTCGAAACAGTTGACGGAATAAACAATAGTATAATCATAAATGATGCGTATAATTCTGACATAAATTCTCTTGATATTGCTTTAGATTACCTCAATCACAAAAAAGGCAATAAAGAGACTCTGTTGGTTATGTCTGATATGTTGCAAAGCGAAAAAAATGAAGCTCAGTTAATAAAATCTCTTTCTAAAATTATAAAAGAAAAGGAAATTGACAGTTTTATCGGAATAGGAAAAATCCTAATGCAAAATAAAGATTTATTACCTACAAATTCAAGCTTTTATGTTGATACAGATGATTTTCTCGAAAAATCGGGGTTATCTGTATTTTATAATAAAGCAGTATTGCTGAAAGCTGCCCGCAATTTCAAATTTGAAAAAATCTCGAACCTCTTACAACAAAAAAACCATATATCAGTAATTGAAACAGATTTGAACCTGATTAGACACAATCTTCTGTATTTCAGGTCAATTATAAAACCTGAAACAAAGCTTTTAGTGATGGTCAAAGCTTTTTCTTATGGTAGTGGATATCGTGAAATAGCGAGCTTTCTGCAATTTAACAGAGTAGATTATCTCGCTGTTGCATTCGTTGACGAAGGAAGAGAGATCAGACAACAAGGTATAGAAACTCCAATCATAGTAATGAATCCGAATATTCATGGAATTCATACTATGATCGAATTTAACCTAGAACCTGAAGTATATTCAATTAGCCTTCTGAAAGAAATAATCAAGGAATTAAATAACACTAAAATAAGTGAGCTTCCTATTCACATAAAGCTTGACACAGGAATGCACAGGCTTGGACTTTCTAAAGAAAACCTATCTGAATTTATTGACATTGCCAAAACTTCACAAAAAATAAAAGTCAGCAGTGTATTTTCTCATCTTTCAGCTAGTGATAAAAAAGAGTACGATGCTTTTACTCATCAACAGGCTCAACGATTTGACGAGATGTTCAAACAAATATCCAATGGCCTTGGGTACAAACCTGAAAGACATTTACTAAATTCTTCAGGTATAATACGTTTCCCTGAATATCAGTATGAAATGGTAAGACTTGGTATCGGTTTGTATGGCCTGATTTCCGGGATGGAAGATAAAATTATACCTGTAACGCAGTTTAAATCCAAAATTTCTCAGATACATAAAGTAGAACAAACCGAAACAGTGAGTTATAATCGCTCAGGGAAATTAAAGAAGAATTCAATTATCGCAACAGTACCGGTAGGTTATGCTGATGGTCTCGACAGAAGACTTGGCAATGGAAATTGGTGCTTTATGCTTAACGGGAAAAAAGCCTATACCTGCGGCGATATATGTATGGATATGTGTATGATTGATATTACTGATATTCCTGCAAAAGAATCTGATGAAGTCATTATTTTCGCACCTCAAAATTCAATTCTGGAAATGTCAAATATTCTTAAAACTATCCCCTACGAAGTAATTACAGGAATTTCTCCACGTATAAAGAGGATATACATCGAAGAATAATCTATTATACCAATACAGGGTAATAAATTTTATAACTCATGAAAATATTGGACTTATTATTAATTATATTTGGTATTAAATCCGTTGTGCAAGAAAAAAATAATCAAAAAAATTTTCATCATATTCCGTCATCAAGTTTATGAAGTATATATGCAGCTAACGGTTACGTATATGAAACGTTTGGCATTTCGAAGCACATTCATGTCAAGTTAAACGCACTTTTGATACGAGCTGTGCCGCTCGATAAACCACTGACTGCCAAATGTTTTATATACGATGTTAGCCGCTGGCAATTTTAAATAGTTTCTAAAATTTCCATTGCTTGTTTTTCTTTTTCTGCTATATCAAATAATAATTGAGAAGATAAAGAAATTAGTGCAAATTCTCGGTTTTGTCCAATTTTCTTTAATGTCGATGAAAACTCTGTCCATAAGTTTGCAATCTCTACAAATCGTATATAACTTTTATGAAATTGTTCTTTTTGGACAATTTCATAACTTTCCTTTAAATAATCCCTGTAAAAATTCCTGAAAATAGCACCACCAGTGCCAGCTTCCTCTATAAAATCAGCTATACTAATAAAATCCCATTTACAATTGCTGTCACTAAGACACTTCTTTAATTCTTTACCAGCTTTGATTATCCCTTTATATCCTAAATTCTGAATAGGTGGATTAAGATACTCTTTTGCATTATTCCTTGTTGCAGTGATAATAGCTTTTTCTATATTGTAATCATTTGTAGGGTTTGAAATAGTATAGGATAAATTTTTGGAAGACATTGGTCCTTTTGCATTTCTTGCCATTTCCAAACTTTTTAATGAAGTTTTAACTTTTGAGCCAAAACCTTTCCAATCTATTAAGTATGCATATTTATCATCATACCCATAAATCGCCACAAAATGACCTGGAAAATGTTCTTGTACATTGAAATAATCAAGATAGTACATATCAAGTTTCAATCCTGTCGGGATGTTAGAATCAATGTTAGCTTTTATAATCTGCCATGCTTTAGTTATTGATGATGTTTCTGATACTTTCAGAATTAAACCGAGTCGTTCCGATAGTTTTTCTGTTAATTGCAAAGGCTTATTTCTTCCAAGAAATAAAGGAGTATCTATTGATTTCATATGCCAGAAGAAAAATGACAATGATTCTCCTAACCCAAATATCATTGGTTCAGAAAGATTAATGTTCAAATATTTGAGCAATGTACCAGTTGCAGTTGCTTCACAATGTTCTCCAGAAAATGGTTTTATATCTTTAATCATCATATCCTTTTTTTTAATCCTTTTTGTAAAGTTAACACACCTTTGTGACAACCCTATGTCAGCAGTTTTTATATGCAGCCAACGGCAGTCTGTCTAAAAACCCTTCAAAATTAGCAAAAATTGTTAATTACTTGG
>DAOOPK010000140.1:0-6290 GCA_035388205.1 Bacteroidales bacterium | reverse complement strand
GGCGCGGCAGGTGTATATGGTAGCAATCTTAGAACAACAGGTGGACATGGTGTTTATGGAATGGGGGTAAACGGAGTTGTCGGACAGACAAATTATCTTGATGGATTTGGAGTCTATGGTTCTAACTCTGCAACTTTAGGCACTGGTGATGGACCTGGAGTATATGGTGTTGGAAGAACAGGTGTTTACGGACAAACAACAAATGGACAATATTTTGGTGTTTATGGCGAAAATATTAGTACCAGTATGACCGATGATAATATTGGCGTTGCCGGTTGGGGTTGGGTAGGAGTATTTGGACAGTATGATGGAACTGATGGATTTGGCGTTTTTTCTGATGGTGAATTAGGTAGCTCCGGAATAAAATCATTTGTAATTGATCATCCTTTGGATCCTGAAAATAAAATGCTTAAACACTTTTGTGCCGAATCTCCCGAAGTATTAAATATTTATAGAGGTAATGTTGTTTTGAACGAAAATGGAGAAGCAGTGGTTAATCTACCTAATTATTTTTCTGAAATTAATATCAATTTTTCATATTATTTAACTCCAATTGGTGGCGCAGCTCCACAATTGCATGTTAAAGAAGAAGTGATAGGAAATTCTTTCGTTATTGGTGGTGGAACTGAAAATTTAAAGGTTTCGTGGGTATTATATGCTGAGAGAAATGACAAATATATTCAAGCAAATCCTATTTCAAAACAGACTGAAGTTAACAAGAGAAGAAAAGGAACTTATATTCACCCGAAATTATTTGGACAACCTGAAAGCAAAGGAATGTTTTATAAAGAAAAACATGAAAAACAAAATATTGAAGTGGTGGACAAAAAAACTATGCCTATTTTAAAATAAACAATATGGAAAACGAAATTTTAGGAATTGGCTCTCGTGTAAATCATAAAGAATATGGTTTTGGAGTTGTAATTCAGATTAAAGCTGCTTCATATTTAATTACTTTCCAAAATTATGGTAATCGTGAAATACTTAAGTCATTTGATGGTCTTGAGGTAATTGATTTAATTGAACAGCCAGATGATTTGGTTAGTTTTGAAACCATAGAACAAAGCCTTATTAAGATTTTAAGACAGTTTTCTGATTTGCAGGAAGTAGTTCCTATTGCAGATAAATGGCGCGGAGGTACTTTAATTCTTAAGCCTTCGAATCCGGAAATGAAAGCCTACGAAATGCCGATTTCGACTTTCTTTAACAAAATTATTATGGTTCGTGACCGTTTGAGAGTACTCGAACAAAAAGTTAATGCCAGTAAGATGAACGAAGAGGATAAAATTGCATGTCAGCAATATATCACTCGTTCCTATGGTAGTTTAACATCTTTTAATATCTTATTTAAGAATAAATCTGATAATTTTGTAGGAGAATCTTCGAGAGATTAAGATTGGCTAAGGGTTTTAGTAAACAATTATTTTTACGAGAATAAATAATATTTTAATAATTTCGTTGCTGAAGTAAATTTTGATTATGAAGTTTAAATCATATATTCCGCAAACAATAATTTTTGTTTTTGCATTTATTATTTATGCAAATACTTTAGGTCACCAGTATGCTCTAGATGATAAAATGACTTACTGGAAAAATGAATTTGTACAAAATGGTATTTCGGGGATAAAAGATATACTGACTTATGATTCGATGGCTGGAATGTTTGGCAAAGATTCAAAAGAACTCGAAGGGGGTAGGTATCGTCCACTCTCGCTAATTACATTTGCAGTTGAGGTTGAGTTATTTGGTAAAGAAACTACAGATCTTTCTGCAAAAGCTCCGTTTAAAGGCAATCCGGGGCTTAGTCATTTTATCAATATTATTTTGTACTGTTTTTCTTTGTTGATTTTGTATAAGGTATTGCTAAAACTTTTTAGGGACTATAAACCGAAATATTGGTATTTGAGTATTCCGTTTATTGCTACAATGTTGTTTGCAGCCCATCCATTACATACCGAAGCTGTTGCTAATATCAAAGGACGTGATGAAATTCTTGCTTTTTTATTTTCGGTGGCTGCACTTAATTCTATTATAAATTTTGTTGATAAAAATAAAAAGACTGAACTGGTAAATGCTTTTATATTTATGTTTTTGGGCTCTTTGTCCAAAGAAATCACAATTACATTCATTGCTGTAATTCCAATATGTATTTATTTCTTCCGTAAAGAAAAAGTGTCAAAATATATTATTAGCGTCATTCCATTGATTGTAGGGGCTTTGCTCTATTTAATTATAAGACAGATAGTAATTGGAGATCAAAAAGCAATCGAAGCCACTATGCTTATGAATAATCCTTTTCTTGAAGCAACAATAGGACAGAGATATGCAACCGTTGTTTTGACATTATTGATATACTTGAAGTTATTGATTTTTCCTCACCCTCTTACTTGGGATTATTACCCTTATCACATTCCGATAGTTGACTGGACAGACTGGCGGGTAATTCTAGGTTTGCTTTTATATGTTGGTCTTGCAATTGTTGCAATAAAAGGTTTAAAGAATAAGAGCATTTATTCATTTGGAATTCTGATTTTTGCTGCAACTTTATCAATTACTTCAAATATATTCTTCAATATCGGGGCTTTTATGAGCGAAAGATTTGTATATGTTTCTTTGCTTGGCTTCTGTGTTATTATAGCGTATCTGATATCTGAAAAACTAAATCAGAAAATTAGTCATTTGCAGAAATATAGGAAATCTGCCACGACAATTATGATAGTTATTTTGTTGGTTTTTTCGGTAAAAACAATTTCACGTAATCAGGTTTGGGAAAATAATTTAAGCTTGTTTTCTCATGATATTAACATTAGTGTAAACTCTGCAAAAGGGAATAGTACTTATGCCAGTGAATTATATAAACTATCGGAAGATGCCGAAGCAGCAGGAGATACTGCTTTACGCAATAAATATCTGATTGAGTCAATTCCTTATTTTGAAAAGGCAATAGAAATTTATCCTGACTACAGCGAAGCATTAGTAAGATTGGGAAATATTCATTATAAACTTTACGGTGATTATAAAACCATGTTCGATTATTATATAAAGACATTGAAGGCTAGTCCTTTGAATAAGGATGTGTGGTCAAATACAATGGGAGTATTATTATATAATGTAGATGAACCGGAATATGAAAAATATGTATGGACAGAGTTTGCTAAATATTCGCCCGGGCAGTATCAATCCTATTTTCAATTAGGGAATATTTACTATTTTTCACAACCCGCCAATGCTGATTCTGCTATTTTCTGGTACGAGAAAGCAAAGACTTTAACGACATCAAATTTTGAGATTTATTTTTATCTTGGAGTTTCTTATGGCAATAAACAGGACTTTGTAAGGGCAAGGGAAAATCTATTACTGGCAGCGGCAATTAAAGAAGATGCCGAAGTATATCGTTATCTGGGTATTACTTACGGCATGGAAAACAATGATGAAATGGCACTTAAATATTTCGAGAAAGCTTTAATTTTAGCCCCCAACGACGAACAACTGAAACAATATGTGTTGATTGCAAAGCAAAGGATGGGGTTGTAGAAACTTAACTAATGGTTTTGAATTTTGTTTGTAATTTGATATAATAATAGGACGGATTAAAAAGAATATCTTATAAACTTTAAAACAATTATGCCAGGAACATTCTCACAAATATATATTCAAATAGTTTTTGCTGTAAAAAACAGAGACAGCTTGATTAATCCTGATTGGGAAGAAAGATTTTATCAATATATTACAGGAATAGTCAGTGGCAAAGAACAAAAATTATTGGCGATTAATGGTACATCAAACCACATTCATATTTTTATAGGAATGAAACCAAGTTGTTGTTTATCTGATTTAGTGAGGGAAATTAAAAAATCAAGTAATGATTTAATAAAAGAGAATACATTGATTTTTAAAGAAATTTGAAATTGATCATGACGATAAATATTTATTTGATTGGATTGATTAATACGACCCTGAAAGGGTCAAAGCTTTTTAAAAATGATGCAAATTGTGAATCTACGACCCCTTAGGGGTCGCACATAATCTCCGCAAGTATTTTTTATAAACCTTCAATCCATATGGGATTAATTTAAAAATACAAATCCCTCGCTGGTTCGGATTTGTAGTTCAGGTGTCTATAATATCAAGTATTTTAAATACGAACCGGCGAGGGATAAAAGATCATTTATTAATTGACTGTTTAAACACATCTTTACTCAAAATATTTATCAATTTTGTTATATATTAAAATTTATTATTTATCTTTGAAAATTATAAAAAAAACATTTTAGAATAGACGAATACATATATATTTACTAAAAATTTAAATTTATGACTATGAAAACATTTTTTACGAAACATTTGGCATTACTGGTTATTTTTGGTGTTATTTCAATTACTTCCTTTGCTCAGATTGGATTGAAGCAAATCAAAGATAAAGTTGTTAAAACTGATGAAAAAATCGATGATATAATTCCTGATAAAATAACAAATACGGAAAATGTTGACGGAAATATATCTTCAGATAATCAAAGCCCTTGTGATTATACTGCGAATAGTGGTCAGAATGTTATTGATGATTTGGAAAATAACCTACGTTTAGCCAATAATTATCTGGATGAAAAAGAATATGATCTTGCTGAAAGAAGAATTGAATATTTAGATAGAGATATTTCTGATATAAAATCTAATTGTCCTAATTTTGATGTAGCACCTTATGAAGAACAAATTGCTGAATTTAAAACTAAACTGAATCATGCTCAAACAGAAGCAGAAGCAAATGAAATCTCTGCAGCCAATGATCAGGAGATATTAGACAAAGCAGGTTTATTGTTAAGTTATATTACAGATTACAGTTTACATTTGGGAAATGATCCTGTCTTTGCTGCAAAACAATTTTATGACAAATGTAAAGAAACAGATTATCTGAATTACAGAAAAAGTTTAGATGCTGTAATGGCAAAAAGTCCTGAACTTAAGGCCAAAGCAGAAGAACCTTATGGTGCCGATACAAGACTAAATAAAGACTATGAACAGTTTATTTCCAGCGCAAACGAAAGTTATATACCAGAAATTAACAGAGTTATTGAAGAAGGGTATGCAGAAAAAGCTGCAAAAAGGATGGATAATGCAAGGCAAAAAGCACAGGCAGTTGTAATTTGTTCAGATGCTTTATTATTAATCGCTCCTGATAATGTGGATTTCCAAACTTTAAAAAAAGATGCACAAGTATTATTAGATGCAATAAATAAAGAACTTGCTCTTACTGTATATACAAGTACATATCATGGAGAAAATGTTGAGAAATTTGTTTTTTCAAAGAGTCCAATTGTTATTAAATCTGAGAATCCTGCCAATATGACTAATGCTTTTGTCGCAGGTGATTATATATATGCAATGGCTTATCTTACTGATAAAATTAATGCTATTGCATACAATTCAGATGTTCGTTTGGTTATATATGTTGATGGATCAAATAAATATAGCCGCAAGTTTAGTCTTTATTCCCAAAAAGATTTAACTGCATTTGATTTTGAAATTGTGCCGGATCCTGCTACATCCGTACAGCAGGGATGTGTTGAATATGCCCGTGAATTATCTACATTATCACCAAGAAATCATAAGATAAAGTTCGAACTTAATGATGATGGCGGAACAATCCTTGCAGAAGGTGAATTTACACTTGATTGTACACAGGGAATGGATAAACTTACAAAAATTGCACAGGATTTAAGAGCAAAGCAATTGGAAAAAGTTAGGCTTCCTTCTGGTGGTGCATTAAATACAGCTGCACTTCAACAACAGACTATGAAATTATGGAATGGTGATGAAACACCACTTAGAGCAGTAATTACTTCTGATGATTGGGAAACTCACCGTAATGAATATTCAGGAGTCATAGAATATAGAGATGCTTGGACTGCAATAGCAGTAAAAAGAACTGACGGTACATGTGCAATATTCTATATGGCTATTAGACAGGATTATAATGGCAGTGCTTACGGATCAACTATATTCGGAGCAATGGGAGATAACGAAGAGATTTCTTGCGAAAATGTAAATAAATAACACTGAATATTCGTATTTTTTAGGTATTTTAATTAGTGGTGAAACGAAAGATATTTTACTTTCTATAGGTGAGTATTGATTAAAGCTTGTGGTATAGAAACTAATATCTTTTTAAGATTGTATTTCCAATATTTTAAAACAAACGACACATATAAGTATATAAAGTAAATAAACAGATAATAAACAATTGAAAAAAGAGATTAAAATGAAGTACAAAAAATTAAAATTAAGTGCACTTT
>DAOOPK010000139.1:0-6365 GCA_035388205.1 Bacteroidales bacterium | reverse complement strand
TTTTTTGATGATGTTTTTAATGATATCGGATGTGTTGTTTCTCTCCTGTTTATCAAATATTGTTACATTGATATAAGATTTAAAGTCATTAATACAGTTCTGACGGATATTATTGTATATTGAATTTCTTAATAAATTTCCGGTTATGGCATGTAAATGTTTAGGATAATCTGAAATGATATTATCTGCCAGAATATTTGAAGCACTACTGAAAAAAACGTTATTAAATTCTACTATATTTTTGCCACTTCTCCAGTTATCATTCAGATTTCTGTTTTCGTAATAGTTCTTAAAAATCTGCTGTATTCTATAGGCGAGCAAACGCCAGTCACCTCCGCGCCAGGCATAAATAGATTGTTTTACATCTCCAACAAGAACATTTATATCCTTTTCAGAGCCCGAAGAAAGACTTTCGTGTAAAAGCGGGTAGAACGACTGCCACTGAATATTACTTGTATCCTGAAATTCATCAATGAGGAAATTTTCGTAATAACTTCCCGTTTTTTCATAAATAAATGATGAAGAATTATTTGTTGCTATTTCGGACAAAAATACTGGGATTTCAGAAATTAGAAATTTGCCTTCTTCGTTTAGATATTGATGAAGAGTTTTTAGTCCTGAGTTGATAAGTGCAGCGTAGTTGAAATGTTTGTTGATTATAACTGCTGTTATATATTCAGGGTATTTTGACTCAAAATAATTCTTCATTTGATCGGCAATACTCATTAATTCGTTCATAGCCGAACTATAAGGCTCAGTTGAGATTTGAGCTTTTGTGAGCCATTTTTCAGGAATACTAATATTTTTAAAATACTCGTTAATATCAAAATCAATATTTTCTTTGAGTTTTTGATATGTATTTACAAGTTTGTTAGCTATTGATTTTGATTTCCCGCTGAAATCGTCAGTTTGTAGATTATATTTATCTAAAATCTTGATGATGTTTTCACAATACTTTTTTATCTCATTTCCGAATTCTTGTTTTAATTTAAAAAGTTCTGATTGAAACTGAGATATTTTAGTTTTATCTCCAAAAAAATCATAGTATTCTTTTTCGTAGTTTCTAAAATCAGACTCAATTACTTTCTTTAGAAAACTTTTTAAATCCTTTCGAAAATCCCACTTTGAAGAATTTTCAATTTTTTGGTCAACGAGTGAAATGATGTCTTTTTTTAATTGAGGGTCTGAGTTGCAGTCCTCGAGAAGAATATCAACTGTGCTGTTTATTACGCTTTCTGTATCTAGTTCGATATCATAATTATATTGAATACCTGTTTCTCTTGTGAAGTTACGTACTATTTTCTGAAAAAAACTGTCTATTGTTGATACTGAAAAGAAAGAATAATCATGTAACATTTCTGTAAAGATATGTTTAGCACGAATGATAACCATATCTTTGCTCAATCCGGTATGCTGAATTATTTCGTCAACAATTTCACTATCTGAATTTTTGACAATTTTTGCAAGTTCATCTATGATCCTGCTTTTCATTTCTTCGCAGGCTTTATTGGTAAATGTAACTGCCAGAATATGCCTCCATGCCTTCGGTTTTGAAAACAGCATAAGCATATATTGTTGTGCAATATTATGAGTTTTCCCGGAGCCTGCCGAAGCAGAATATACCAGCAGTTTGCCCATTTTATTCGGGTACGGTTATTTCGTATGAATCACATTCCTCAACAATAGCTTCGTATGACCATTCATCCGGATATGATAAGCATTTTACAGTGTATGTACCTACAGGTTTATCAGTACTTTTCGATTCTCCGTTAGTCAGACTAAAGACTTCTTGATTATCAACATATACCTCAATATCACTACCGGTATTATTGGTTACATAAATACTACCAGTATGCTGTAACTCACAATTGTCTTTTATTCGGCATGAATTACTGAACAACAATACAAACACAAAAATGCAAGAAATGAAAAATGTTTTCATAAAGTAATAATTAACTCGTCAAAGTTATTAAAAACGATACAAATATCAAAATATTGGATAATTTGCTTTTTTTAATGACAAGATTATTTTTCTGAATTTCTATTTGGGATGTTAAGTCCTTCTATAACAGGATTTTTGCCATTTTCAACCGGCAGGTATTCTTTATGAATTTTAGACATAGAATTAAAAATACCTTTGCGGGCATGTTTAAAACGTTTTTCTATTTCTTCTATAATTTCTGCTGCCTGATTTCGTTTTGTCAGGTCTTCGTAAGGACATTTCCGGATTTCAGAAGGGAATTCCATAAGATTTGCATAAGAGTTGATTTCAATTTTAGTTAGTAATATCAATGGTCTTATTAATTCAATTCTTCCATTAAACATTTTAAGACTTGCCGGTAGAGAACTGATACTGTTATGATAACACATATTTATTATAAGTGTTTCAACGGCATCGTCAAGATGATGTCCGAGAGCAAGTTTATTGCAATTGTGTTCTGCAGTTAGTTCAAATAGTCTTTTCCTTCGATGCCACGAGCAAACGAAACAGTGTGATTTGTTCGCATCTGTTTCAAAATCAATATGAATTTTTTCGACAATAAAACTGATCTCATTAGCTTTACAAAAATCTGTAATATATTGTTTATCAATCAAATAGGGGACATTATCAATTTCTATATGAACAGCAATAATCTCGTAGTTTTCTTTATGATATTTTTTTCTTGACGCAAGACTGGTAAGCAAACTCATAGAATCCTTTCCGCCCGATACTCCAACCATAATGCGATCGCCATCCTGAATAAGTTGGTAATTCTTTATTGCTTGCGAAATCTTTGAGTAAAACTTTTGAATTTTACGCTTATCGGGATTATCTTCTTTTTGTTTTGTCATTTTTGTTTTATTTTTAATCAAAAATTATGTCACAAAGCTAAATTTTTATTGATTATCTACTTTTAGGAAATGGGGGAAATTTTTTGAAATCTTTAAGTCTCGCTTATGTATTTATTATATTCGTTTGTAAGATTCACAGATTCCAAATTCGAGATTGAAATAAATGTAAGCGGTATTTGCAATGTTTGCAGCCATAGGTATCCATTCCTGGTAGTTTAGGGAAAGTTTGAGGTTGTCGTTGACTTTATATTCAATGCCTCCGATTATTGCACTTCCGTTTTTTGAAAGATTCCATGGTGCCAAATAGGTTTCAGGAATGTTTGAATCAAGATTATCAAATCTTGCGAAAAGATTAAGCTTATTGTTGATGTCGTAGCATGAATAAATGCTGTAGCCATACACAAAATAAGTGTCATCAGAACGAATGTCGTATTTAAAGTTGTACTCTCCACCTAGCGACAAACCTTTAATAGGTTTAAGTCCTAGAAAAATGCCACTTGTAAAGATATCAGAAGTTTTTCCTGTATATGAGGTAAATGCTTTAAAAATGATTCTGTCGGAGGGAGTTACATTAAATCCAAAATTGTAAATATATTTTTTTAGGCTGTTTCCATATGATAGATATCCGCCATTCATCATAGATGCTTCAAGACATATGAATGTATTTACTTTGTACACTGCATTAATGCCAAGATCGGTACTGGTTAAAAACTCGTATTCGGTGAGAAAAGTTTTGTAGATATACCTTTTCTCCCAGAATTTTTCTTGATGTTTATGCTGTAAGTTATCAATTATTCCGAAGTTAATATTGATTTTTTTTGACTTATAATCAATGCCAACTGACCTAAAGTAAGCACTTCTTTTCAGAAGAGAGTATTGCGAATCTTCATCAGGCGAGCAAATATCAATTTTAATTTCGGCAGTAAATCCATTATTTAGGTTAAAATCATAACCTAGATAAGCACGCTTAACATCAAAGTTTGATTCATTTGCAGATTCGGTAATACCTTGATGAAAATTTGAATAAATCAAGAAAAATGGTTTCGCGGTAATTTTAGTGGTGTCGGAATTATTTGCCGACAAAGATGATTGGCATATTATGAAAATTACAATTAAAAAATACCTTGCTTTCATGAATTTAATTTTGTCCAAAAATACAACTTAACATTAAAGTAAAACATAGTTAAATTTAATTTAACAATTCCTTAATATTAGGTTTTATTTCAAACAAAAAAGCCCGGCAGAACCGGGCTTTTAAAATATAAGATTTACTTACTATTCAATAACCAGTTTTTCAACTAAAGTTTGAGTTTCGGTAATCATTTTTACGTAGTAAACTCCAGGAGTAATGTCAAGAGAAACTTCAACATTGGTGTTACCGTTAGTGAAGATAGTCTCGTCAACAATTATGCTTCCCTTTGTATCGTAGATTTGATAATTAACATTACCGTTTACATTAACAAAGTTCAGGTTAAACAATCCATTGTTTGGATTAGGATATACTGAAATTGCAGTAGCATTATTTGTGATAATGTTGTTATCAATATCAACTGTGATAGTGAATTCGCAAGTGTTTGTACAACCTGTAACAGCATCGGTATAGGTGTAAGTGATAATGTAGTCACCATTAGCGAGGGCAGAAGGATCAAAATCACTACCAGTAACACCTGAACCTGAGTATGTTCCACCTTCAGGAGTAGCTCCAGTAAGAGCAACAACATCATCGGTAGTTACAGAGAAGTTATCAGGACAGTCAACAACAGGAAGCTCATTAACCGTAACAACAGCAGTAACTTCAAGAGGAGTTACAGGGTCAGTTTGGTTAACACCTACTGGTAGTTCAAAAGTACCTGTTGCATTATAATCAGCAGCAGTATTTCCATCATAAGTGTCAATTGTCCAAGTAACATCAACTAGGTATTCTGTAGCTTCAGTATCGGTAATTGTGATTTGAGAAGCAAGAGCTGCAATTGCAATAGCTTCTTCAGTACCGAGACAAACTTCGATATCTTCAACATCATCGTTTACATCAATGCCAGCAATCTGAGGATTTGTAATATTCAATGTAAGAGTGAATTCACAGAAGTTTGTACAACCGGTAACAGGATCTGTATAAGTATAAGTGATGATATAATCACCATTATCTAGTGATGATGGATCAAAATCACTACCGACAACACCTGTTCCACTATATGTTCCACCTTCTGGTGAAGCACCAGATAATGCAATAACTTCTGAAGTTGTTATTTCATCGTCAGCAGGACAAGTAACAACAGGAAGTTCGTTAACAGTAACGATAGCAGTAACTTCAAGTGGAGTTTCAGGATCTGTTTGAGAAACACCAGCTGGAAGAGTAAATGTTCCAGTAGCATCGTAATCGCCAGGAGTGTTGCCATCAAATGCATCAATTGTCCATGTAAGAGTTACATTGTATTCTTCGCTATTTGCATTTTCTATGGTAATCTGATTAACCAATAAAGCCAAAGCATCAGCTTCGTTAGCACCGAGGCATACATCAACATCATCAACGTCATCGTAGATATCAATTCCTGTAATTTCAGGATAAGGAATGTCAAGGTTAATGACAAACGAGCACTCATTTTCGCATCCTGTAGTAGGATCTGTATAGTTGTAATAAATTGTGCATGCACCAAGAGGTACTCCAGCTGGGTCAAATACTCCGCCAGAAACGCCGATTCCGCTATATTCACCGCCAACAGGAGTTGCTCCTGTGAGTGTTACTGGATCAATAGTTACTACATCAAAGCCAGCAGGACAAGTCACGACTGGAAGCGGATTAACTGTTACAAGAGCATAAACTTCGAGTAAAGTTGCAGGGTCTGTTTGTGCAACTCCTGCTGGTAATTCGAATGTGCCTGTAGCAGTATAACCACCGGTAGTAATAGGATCATAAAAAGATATTGTCCAATTGAGAGTTACAACAAATTCTTCATCATCAGTATTAGTGATAGTGATCTCATTAGCTAAAAGTGCAATAGCTTCAGCCTCTAAAGTGCCTAAACAAACTTCAACATCTTCGACTTCACTGTAGAGATCTATGACGTCGAGTTCAGGATAAGAAATATTTAGAGTGATTACAAATTCACAGAAATTACTACAACCTGTAGCAGGATCAGTATATGTGTAAGTAATTGTATAATCGTTGTTTCCTAAACCGTCAGGATCAAATACTCCATCTGTAACGCCTGTTCCTGTATATTCACCACCTACAGGATTTGCACCTGTAAGAGTAACAGGATCAATAGTAGTTACATCAAAGTCAGCAGGACAAGTAACAACCGGTAAGTCATTAACAGTTACTGCAATTACAACAGGTTCTGAACAAATAGCGCCATCAGGTGTAAATGTATAATCAGCAGTTCCAACAGCTGTGCTTATAACTTCAGGATCCCATGTTCCAGTAACACTATTGTCTGATGTTAATGGTAATACATCGGCAACATCGCCAACACAATAAGTAGTAGCAAAGCTAAATGTTGGAGTAGTTATAGCATTAACAGTTACTGCAATTA
>DAOOPK010000138.1:0-6630 GCA_035388205.1 Bacteroidales bacterium | reverse complement strand
TCAATACTCTGATACTTTGCCTGTTGTTTAGGAGCAGAATAATAAATAATATCCTGATATTTTATTTCAGGAATCTCAAGATGAGCCCATGTCGGCATAGTCATAGTTTTCCACTTGGCGAAAGCTTTTAATCTGAACTCGAGCAACCATTCAGGTTCATTTTTCTTTTTTGAGATCAGTCTTACCGTCTCCTCATTTAAACCTTTAGGAATTTCATCTGCCTCAATCTCAGTAACAAAACCATATTTGTACTCTGATTCTGTTACGTCTTTTAATACCTTATCCTGATCTTCTTTCATTTATATTAAAGATTATCATATTATTTTAAGTTTGCAAATTTACAAAATATTTAAGTAATTATCTATGTCAAATAATTAAACAACATAATTGATTAAAATGTTTTAAATATTTGTCTTTTGTAAGTTAATTTGATGTAATTTTACAACTAAATGTAATTAACATGACCATGAAAAAAGCAACCTCATTTTGTTTGTTCCTCAGTTTCATATTTCTGAACACAAACATGTTTTCTCAATATTTTTGTGTGGAAATTATAAAGCCTCAATTCGAAGAGCTATCAAGATTTGTAAATGGTTATGCTCCGGCAAAGCAGGATGGAAAATGGGGATTTATAGACTTGACTGGAGAATTTGTTTGCCCTCCAAAATACGACGATATCGAAAGCTATGCATTTGAAGGATTCCCTGCACGAGTAATAGTTGATAATAAAAAAGGATATATTGATAGATCAGGTAATTTTATTGTAAAACCTGAATTTGAAGAGATTTATTTAACAAAACACGGAGTTTTTATTGCACAAAAAGATAAACAATGGATGCACCTTGGCAAAAACGGTGAAAGGCTCAATGAACAAGTTTATGACAGTATAGATGGAGCTACATTGTGGGGTTCGGGTTATGATATTGTTTATAAAAACGGAAAATCAGGTCTTGTTGACAGCCTTGGAAAACCTGCAACATCAGTAATTTATGATGAAATATATGAGATTTTCGGTGATATTTTTGCAAAAAAAGATAGTAGATGGGGAGTTTTAGGAAAAAATGACGAATGGATAATAAAACCGGAATTTGATATTATATATGAATTTTATAATGGGCTTGCAATTGCTCAACTATATGGTGCATGGGGCTTATTAAAAAAAGATGGGACATGGAAAATTAAGAATGATTATGATGAATTAGTTTTTGATGGTTCGAATCAAATAATTGCATCTTATCAATATAAATATGGTATACTTGATACGCTTGGGAATTGGATTATCAAGCCTGAATATAATTATATTTCAAGTTATAAGAATTCAGTATTTGTCGCATGGGCAGATGATTTTTCTGGGCTTATAAATATAAAAGGTGAATGGCTGTGTGAATTTACTTACCCTTATGCCAGACATTTTTCTCATGATCTGTTCGAATACAACAACGAAGATAATTACGGTCTAATGGATGCATCAGGCAGAGTGCTTAGAGATTACGAATTTGATGAATTAGGTTATATGTGGAATGGTTATGCATATTTTATAGAAAATGGCAAATATGGAATAATTGACAGCCTTGGTGAAATAGTCTATGAAGCAATTGCCGAAGAAGAACCTGAAATTTATTTGTATGATGATTTTTTCCTTATTAAGTCGGGCGATTATTATGGGTTGACTGATAAAAGAGGCAATTTCATTATTGAACCTGATAAAGACTATATATATGTTAATTCTGCCAAATCTTTCTTAGAGTACCAACAAACAACTACAGATTACTGGGGTGATGAAACAACAAATTATTGTATAACATCCCTATCTGGAGAAATAATTGAATGCGGAACCTCATATAATTTGGACTACTACCGAGAATTCATTATAAAACAAGATGACTATGGAGAACCAATTATCACAAATAGTAATGCAGTACACATAGAACTATTTAAAAACAAGTATAATTACATTAATGGATTTGAAGATAGTATTGCGATTGTAACTGATGGAACATATTACGGAGCCATTATGATATCAGACGCACAAACATTAACAAAAATGTATGTGGAAAACAATATTAATTACTGGCAAAAAAAAGGAGAATTTGAAAAGCTCTCAGACTATCAGGCAAGAGTAACAGAAGAAACACGTCAAGAGAAGGCAAAACTATTTTTTAATGAAATAAAAACTGAACTGATATCTCAATTTGTTGATTTCTATGATTGGTATGATTTCACATTAAGCCCGTACGATGCTGAAAATGAGTCTTTTCTAATTGAGTTTAAAAATTTAGGCACAATTATATTACCAATACCAGTAAGTGAAGCCAAACAATTTAAAGAAAATACATCTACATGTTTTGGAAACAACCCTGTTCTGGAATTTGACGGAAAGAACTTCTATCTATTGAGTGTTGAACTTGCCAATTATGAAACTGAAACATCTTATAAATATGATGCAACAAATTCTCCCAACTATTCCTATTCTTCAATGAATTACAATTTCAAACCTTTGGATTATAATTATCAGACAAATAATACAATTATAAATAATTATCAAAAGCCAATAACTTCTACCGATCCGGTTGATACAGATATTCCAGTTGCTGAAATTGTATCAGAGAATACATTTGCAGTTGTAATTGGAAATGAAAACTATAAAAACGAGCAACAAGTAATATATGCCGAAAACGATGCAAGAATATTTAAAGAGTATTTAACAAAGACAATGGGTATTCCAGAAAATCATATTCATTTAGTTATTAATGCTACTTTAGGAGAAATCTTGGGAGAAATAGAATGGCTTAAAAAGACAGCAAAAGCATACGAAGGAGAAGCAAAATTAGTTTTTTATTATGCAGGACATGGAATGCCTGAAGCCGAAACAAATGAAGCTTATTTGTTACCATGTGACGGAAGTAGTTCGAATTCTAAAACCGGAATAAAACTTAGCAGCTTATATTCAGAGTTATCAGAATTCCCGACAATTTCTACAATAGTTTTTCTTGATGCTTGTTTTTCGGGTGCTTCGCGAGACGGGATGCTTGCCAGTGGAAGAGGAACACGTATTACACCCATTATTGATCCTGTTCAGGGAAATATGATAATATTATCAGCAGCATCAGGTTCTCAAACTGCCAACCCTTATTATGAAAAATCTCATGGATTGTTCACATATTTTCTGCTTTCAAAACTGCGTGAAACTAAGGGAGATGTAAGCTTTGGCGAACTTAACGATTATATTCGTACAAATGTTAAGAGAATTGCTATAGAACAAAATAAAGAGCAAGAACCTGCAATGATTTGTCCGGAAGAATTAAGAAGTGATTTGCTGAAAAGGAAGATTGTTGAATAGAGTTCGGAGTTCGGCACTTCTCCGCTAGTTGGCAGATCAGTGCAACACTCTATTGTTATTTTTTAGCCTCACAAATCCATTACTGCGGTTTTGGAAAAATTGCAACAGCATACGAATACACAACTCTTTGGTCAGGTTCAATACTAAAAATCCAATCACAAATATTTTTGTAGGTTATTTCACCTGTGTACGGATATTTCTCTTTAGTAAAAACAAAAATTAACCTGTCGGTCTGTTCGTACTCGGATTCCAATGTTTGTGTATAAGTAACATTTTTAGGAAAATCATATATTTTTTCTTTTTCTAAATTGAATTCTTTTTCCAATTCATTCGGGAACAAAAAATAAGCTTCATCCTGATCTTGAGGAATGCAAAAAGTATACATCCATGAATCTTTGGTTACCATAACTGACCAGTTTAAATTTTCTCCGACTATATAAAATGCTTTAAGTCCATTAATTTCAGCTTTATACATATTATCAGGCATAGAATTGAATTTTATTACCTTGCACGAAATTTCCAATTCACATTTAGCTATTTTTTCTCCCGTAATGCTCAACTTTTCCTGCAGCACTTCGACATTACTAACATTACCACGAATATTTGTAAAAACAGAAGAAGCAAATAATTCCTGATAATTTCCTGTTGTTTCAGACTTAAATAAATCTGAATATGCATTTATATCTTCAGAAATGCCTGCTTTTTGCAATGCAGTCTTTTTTGCATCAGTAAGAGCTTTTTCTCTTGCAACTGATACACAGTCGTCATAACCTATACCTGAAACTGAGCTAATTATAACTTCTTCATTCTTCTGAGAATAGCCTATCAAGACACTTGAAATAAATGCAACTAATAACAAAAGATTTTTTTTCATATTGTAAATTTTGGCGACAGTAACAAAAATTATGCAAAGCTAGTTTTTTACAAATTTCAATATACTCCCATTTTCATCCTGAATAAAATAATACCCACATTGCAGAGTGGAAATATCTATGATTTGATAATTATTTTCAAATCTTCCTTCAATCAAAAATTTACCGGCAATATCAAAAATACTATATTTCCCTAACAGCCCTTGCACTGTAATAATATCTTGTGCAGGATTTGGGTAAATATATAAATCATCAGTAAAATGCAATTCAGATTTATCTGCGTATATTGCTCCCATAAGATAATCAATTCTCTCAATATTATCTTCATAATCGCAATGCAATGTCATCAGCGGGTTTCTTAATTCTTTTGCCCAGAAATAATAATTGTTAATAGTGTCCCGAGAAACCTCTGTTGAAAAGTAAGTTATTATACCGTTGTATCCGAAAACCGAATCAATACTAATTCCTGTTTCATGTATTCTGAGAACAGCGTAAGTCCCATAATCAGTTGTCAATTCTCCCCATGCATCACAATTAAGGGTTTTACTAACATCACGACGATATAGCGTATCAACATTATAAGGTGCCTCCACTGTTTCGTTAACCACGACCTCCCAGTATGATATATTAACTTCCTCGTCGAGATAATTTGCAGGAGTGAACATTAGCAATTCAGGAGGAGTGTTATAGGTGCTGCGGTAACCCATTCCATAATCTGAGTAAAATCCTTCGGCAAACAATCCCTGTGAATTGGTAAAAGTCATAAGATAGCCCCAGTTATTCATCGGTGCTGTTCCTCCCGGACCTGCATAAATGTATCCTGGACCATAAGTATATGTTTCAGATAAAGGGAACTCGTCAATAAATTCAAGATCATCTGAAGGTGGGTAACAGGCAAAATTTGATTCATCATTCTGCAAGTCTGTAAAATCCCAAATCATATCTGCTCCGGGTGTAAGATCAGTAGAAATAGTAGGATTAAGATCAACATGTATCAAAAAAGTATCTCCGGGTTGCAATAAATCTGCTTGCTGTATTGTAATCTGGGAAAATGCATTAATTCCTAGAAGTAAACCCGATAATATTAAATATAAATTTTTCATATTAAGAAATAGTTTTTTAGTTTATACTAACAAAAATAGATATATTTCAATTGCATACGAAAATAAATGGAATATTTTAATTATATTTTTAATTGATAAAGTGGCTCTAATTAAAAACGAACACTTGCTGTCCGCCACAGATTCACAGATTTCAATAATGATTATAATTAATTCCCTCTTCTAACAATTAAAGCAGATTAGCCTCAGATAGATTTTTATCGAATATAAAAATTGCTTCTTCTGAGTAAATTGACTTATGTAATTTAGTGTTCAGAACGAATTTCAATACACTCAAGTTTCGGTGAAAATCGGGAGTAACGGTTATCAAAAATTTAATCTGTGAATCTGTGGTATAAATAATTTTTACCGGATAATAGTGATTTTGTATCTAAAAATAAAAGAGCTCCTAAAAATAAATTTATACAATAAGTAACTAGTTGACAATTATTCTGGTGGTGTTTGAGAAATCATTTGAATTTCCTGTCATTAAGAAATATATACCTGAAGGCATATTTGAGATATCGATATTGTTTTCAAATGAATTTAATGTTCCATTCGATACAATTCTTCCGGTTGAATCTAGTATGCTATAACAAGTTATTTTATCGGAATTTATTGAAATTGAGAAATTTCCGTTATTTGGATTTGGATATACATCAATACTCGTTTCTGCTATTGCTGCTTCACTTGTACTTGTGATGCTTACTATATCAGAATACTCGAATTTACCATCAAAATCTGTTTGCTTTAATCTATAGTAGGATATTCCGGATAATATGTTTGCATCTGTGTAAGAATAGAAATGACTTTCAGAACTATTCCCAGCACCTTCAATTGTTGTAACAACTTTAAAATCAATTCCATTGTTGCTTCTTTCAATTGTAAAGTAATCGTTATTGATTTCTGCTGAAGTTTGCCATGTTAATTCCACTGAATTATTAAATAGTTCTGCTTCGAAATATTCTAATTTTATCGGTAATAAGCCTCCAGATCCATCTCTTAAGTATGGATAGCCATCGTTAATGTTTGGGTCAATACCCCATATATTTGTAAAATCATAATTGATAAACGTTGATTCAATTTTAAGTTCTGCAGTAGTTTTTCCAGTTCCGCCATCACTCTCTGAATAACCTGAAGTTTCTATATCCCAGTAAGAATCAGTTGCATTACTATTACCTTCAGTAAATCCAACCAGTCCACCAACATTTGTAACCGAAGGACTGCCTATTGCAATAATTGCACCTGTAGAATATGATTTACTAATGCTAGTTCTATTTGACATTGAACCAACTAGTCCACCAACATTTCCTATTGA
>DAOOPK010000137.1:0-6678 GCA_035388205.1 Bacteroidales bacterium | reverse complement strand
CAATTGTGAGCAATCCAAGTGGTGAAGTATGTGTTGATTATTATGTTGAGTTTACTGCAAATCCTGAGAATTGTGGGATATCGCCAATTTATCAATGGTACAGAAATGGTTTAGAGGTAGGTACAAATTCCCCAACTTATGGCAGTAATGATTTTGCAGATAATGAAGAAATATATGTTATTGTTACAAATACTGTATCATGTGCTACAAGCACAACTGCAGAATCAAATCATTTATTTACTGACATATCAACTCCGCCACAGGCAATGATGGCAATAACGGGTGGAAATTGTCAGGGTGATGAAGTATGTGTTGTATATAATGGAGAAACTGTGGCATTGACATCTGTGGAATGGGAAATTTATGATGGTAGTATGATTTATTTTTCAGGTGAAGGACCCCACTGTTTTGTTCCTGTAACAACCAATCCTCAGATTGCGGTATATGCATACAATAGCTTGGGTTGCTATGACACAGCAACTGTTGTGATGTCCATAACCGGAACTTATCCCGTAATAAATATTTATGACACTTTGTACAGATGTTCCGAAAGTTTTGTACACGTAGAAGCTCCTGAAGGATTCTTTGATTATCATTGGTCAAACGGTTCGTTAAACAATCATCTTTATGTTTGGAGTGCTGACACATATTATCTCACTGTAACAAATGAATTTGGCTGTTCGGCAATAGATTCTGTTTTGGTTGTCGATTATCCTAATAATGATTATGATATTCCAGACACAACAATTTGTTATGGAGAAACAGTGATTTTAGGTATTGATAATTCATTTGTATATAATACATATTTGTGGATGACTAATGGACAAGCGAACGGTTATTCCGACACCTACGAAGTAGTTTATAGTGGATATGATCCTTCTTATGTTTACGTTGAATTTACTGATGATAATTGTACATATACTGATACTATTGTAGTTGGTTTTGACACCTGCAGTTTTGTGCCTTTAAGTAAATATGATGAAAGCATTTTGGTATATCCGAATCCTTGCGAAAATGAGATTTACTTTGAGTCATCAGAAGAAATAGATAGATTAATTATATATGATTTACAAGGAAAGGAAGTTTATATTTCGGAAGAAAGAGACAATCGTATAATTGTTGAAATAAGGGAATGGTCTAATTCGGTTTACTATTATTCAGTTATTACAAAATCAGGGAGAGAGATTAAATCAAAATTTGTCAAGTTATAGAGGGCTTGGCATTTTGTTCGTTGCAGCCGGGAGTTTTTCCGGCTGTTTTTGTATTGTTCAAAAAATTGGAAATGCATATTACGGAGATACCTTAAAAACACTATATTTGTAAATAAAAATCTTTGTAATGAAAACTTATCCGGATAAATACTGTATTGATATTCATAATTTAGAGCGAATTCCTACTCGTCCTGTTAAAGTTGGTGATATGATAATCGGTGCACTAAATCCTGTGAGGTTGCAAAGCATGACAAATGTTCCGGCAATGGATGTAGATAGGTCTGTTTTACAATGCAAATCAATATTTGATGCAGGAGCAGACTTTGTCCGTATTTCTGCACCAAGAATTATGGATGTGGAAAGTTTGAAGGAAATAAAAAAACAATTGCACAATGATGGATATAAAAACCCTTTAATTGCTGATGTGCATTTTAATCCTATAATTGCTGAAGAAGCTGCAAGAGTTGTCGAAAAAGTGAGGATAAATCCCGGAAATTATGTTGATAAAAGAGCTGTTTTTGAGAATGCTATATTTACAGATAAGGAATATAAACTTGAACTGGAAAAAATACATGAGAGAATAATCCCTTTGATAAAAATTTGTAAAGAATATGGTACTGCAATAAGAATCGGTTCAAATCATGGTTCTTTGTCGGATAGGATCATGACAAGATATGGCAATACAGTAGAAGGTATGGTTGAGTCGGCAATAGAGTTCATTGAAATATTTGTATCTGAAGGCTTCTATAATCTTGTAATATCCATGAAGGCAAGCGACACTAAAGTTATGACCCAGGCTTGTCGTTTGTTAAATGCAAGAATGTTGGAGAACGCAATGATATTTCCTCAGCATCTTGGTGTAACAGAGGCTGGTGCCGATTCGGATGGCAGATTAAAATCTGCTACCGGTATAGCTGCTTTATTAAGTGACGGAATAGGAGATACAATTCGGGTATCTTTAACTGAAGACCCAAAGAATGAAATACATTTTGCAAAAGAAATAGTTAAAAATTTTAATGAAAGAATATTTAAATTTCAGGTTGTAAGCCAATGCAAGAATACTTATAATCCTTATAGAACAAGTAAAAAGTACGAACCAATCCCATTTCTGAATAATAAATTCGCAGTGATTTCCGAAAATAATCATAGTGAGACAGATTTATTATATATTAAAGACATAGCTGAAAACACTGTAAATAAGCCTGTTTTTACAGATTATAAAAACTGGAAAAAACACTCAAAGAAGGAAAATGTTTACCCGTACATTGTTTATCATCCTAACGAGATTCCTAAAATTGAAAACGAGTATTATTATTTTATGGAATTCACAACCTTTGATTTACACAAAGCTGAGGTGATGTCGGTGTTGGGGAAGAATAATATTTGCGGGGTACTTAATTTTTGCACTGAAAATCCCTTGGGAGAGTTGCGATTTGTATATAAGGAATTGAAACAGATCAATAAAAATCTTCCGTTAATTATAAAATATGTAGCACATTCTGTTGATTATGATGGACTTCTGGCAGAATTGGGAGTATTTCCGGGTGGAGGGCTTGTTGATAATCTTGCTTGTGGATTATGGCTAACAGTCCCTGATAAGTCATATAATGATGTGGAGATTCAGTTGGAATTATTGCAATCAATTGGTATAAGGTATTCAAAAGCTGAGTTTGTTTCTTGTCCCGGATGTGGAAGAACTGATTACGATCTTGAAAAACTTGTTCGTGAGGTTAAAAAAGAATTTTCACATTTAAAGGGAATTAAAATAGGGATTATGGGTTGTATTGTCAATGGCCCAGGCGAAATGGCGGATGCTGATTTTGGTTGTGTAGGTTCGGCAAATGGAAAAGTACACATATATAAGGGTAAAGAAGTTGTACTTAAAAATATACATCAGGATGAGGCTGTAAAGGAACTGAAAAAAATAATAAAAGATTCTCAAAGATCAACCTAAAGAATTGTTTTGCGGTTTTAAGTGAGAAAAGTTTTCGATAATTTTCTTGCGCCCCGAGCGGAGTAATGATGTGTTAGCAAAACGTCTGTTAAATTCTCTGTTGCTGATATTGCCCAATTCTTCAAGTTTTAGAAATTCAAGTAAACCAAGAATGTCAGAGAATTGAGTATTTGTTGATGTATTTTTTGAATTAAAAGGACACACGTCTTGACAGATATCACAGCCAAAAAGTTGATCTGTAATCTTATCGGCAATATGCTCGGGTATATTATGTTTATTTTCTACTGTATGATATGATATGCACTTATTTGCATTTAATCCGTTTTCTGATAATGCTCCACAAGGACAACTATCAATACATTTGTTACACTCTCCACAGTTATATAGTGTCGGAGAATCATATAATTCAAATTCGGCATCAGTAATAATTTCCCCTAAAAATACCCATGATCCTAATTCGGGATTTATAAGACAAGTGTTTTTGCCAATAAAACCTAATCCTGCCGACATTGCAAAGTATCTTTCCAAAACAGGAGCAGAATCTATAGAAATTCTTGCTTTGATGTAAGGATATTTTTCTTTTAAATTGTGTAACAATATTTCAAGTTTATGTTGAATAACAATGTGATAATCGGTAACCAAAGCATATTTAGAGATGGAATAATTTTCAGATTTGAACGGTTCCGCAATTCTGTAATTTAGAATAACTGAAATGATAGATTTTGCATTTTCGACAAGTTCTGACGGATTAATTCTTTGTTGTTTGTTTTCGGATATGTATTTCATGTCAGCATGGAATCCCAACTCTAACCAGTTTTCAAAAAAAACAATATTTGAATCAGAAACGACAGCTTTACTGATACCACATTTTTCAAAACCTATATTTGTTGCGAGTTTTTTTACGTAGAAGGAATCAAGCTTAATCATTTTTATATGTTTTGCCTTGATAGTATATATGTTCTGAATTTACTCCAAAACTATATTTGACAATACTTCCATGTATTTCGAAATCTGTGACTTTTTCGTAAGAAATTGTTTCAAGAGTTTCGCCATTAAAGAATTTTAGATTTCCCAATTGATCAATATATGCCAAGACATTATTGTTCATTTTATAATCTTGTGGAATATAGCTTTCCATAGTATAAACCTTACCTTTATACCAGACTTTAAAGTAATTCTGAACGCTAAAAACCATTAATTCATCAGACGTTTCATAAAAATCGGGGACATCAAAAGATACGGTTTCGGTTTTAAAATCGTAAAAGACTTTAAGGTAATTGTTTGCATCAACGTAAGCAACAAATTGGTCTCCGGTTTTAAAAGAAACCGGTTCAAATCCTTCGAGATCAATTAAATCTCCAAAATAGTAAGCTTGAAAGTTGTTAACAGGCTCTTCCACAAAGGCGACAATATCTCTGCCGGCAGAAATTGATTTTACTCTTTCTCTGAAACAGATACGTTCAATATTGCCTTCATAAAATACGTTTAAATAGCCCTGACTATCAACAAAAGCGACAATGTTATCGCCAACAATCACTTCATTCATTGTTCCCGTTGCCAATGCATCATCAAGGTCAAATATTTCTTGTTCATAATAGACTTTCAACCTTTTTTCATAATCATCAAACCACACCAAAACATCATCACCCAAAAAATAATCAGTAAGATTTATAGTAAGGCTTTTTACTGTACCGTCGTCAAATACTTTTAGTTGAGTATTCATTCTGATTGCTGCAAGATTGTCGCTGATAGAATAAGTACTCGCAAAACTGCTGATATGGTGTAAAAAATGATTATAATATATCTTGAAATTTCCGGCATTATCTTCATAAGCTAACATATGGTCGCCAGTTTGATATGATTTCAACGGTAGATGTTCTATCTGTTTTACATTCCCATCATCATAAACATTTACATTATTTAAATAATCGTTAAAAAAAGAAATATTTTGAGCGTTTAATGATGTTATAAAAATTACACAAAACGTGATAAATAGTATTGAGATTTTTGTTATATTATTCATTTCAGAAATTTAAATTATAACAAATATAACGAAAACAAACCAAGTTTTAATACATTTGCCGTAAAAATAAGCAAATATTTTGCCAGTAAAAAGAATTATATGAGTAAAACACATAAGTTTACAAGTGTTTCAGAATTGGGAGAATTTGGGCTAATTGATCATTTAACAAAAGATTTCAGTATATCTGATAAGAAAATTATAAAAGGAATAGGTGACGATGCTGCCGTATTTGTAAATGGTAATATTTGTACATTAGTTACAACAGATTTGTTGGTGGAAGGGATTCATTTTAATCTTATTTATACTCCATTAAAACACTTGGGATATAAATCGGTAGTTGTTAATCTTAGTGAGATATTTGCGATGAATGCAATTCCGAAATATATAACCGTATCCATTGCAGTTAGTAATAAATTCTCGGTTGAGGCATTGGAGCAAATATATGAAGGGATAAAAATTGCATGTGATCGTTTCGGTGTTGATTTAATTGGAGGTGATACCACAAGTTCGCTTTCAGGATTGTTCATTAATATTACGGCGATAGGTCAGGCAAAAAAGGATGAGATTGTATATCGGTCAGGAGCGAAGAAGAATGATTTAATTTGTGTAAGCGGTGATTTAGGAGCTTCATATATGGGATTACAATTGCTGGAAAGAGAGAAAGAAGTATTTTTATCAGACACTTCCATTCAACCTGAATTATCCGGTTATGAATATATTGTTGAAAGACAGTTGAAGCCAGAGCCTCGTAAAGATATAGTGGAAAAGTTAAAGGCAGCTGGGATTAAGCCAAATTCAATGATTGACATTTCTGATGGTCTGTCCTCAGAAATGTTGCACTTGTGTAAAAATTCAAATTTAGGTTGTGTTATATATGAAGAAAAGTTGCCAATACATCAGCAAACTATATTAGCAGCCGAAATGTTTAGACTAGACCCATCTCTGCCTGCATTAAATGGTGGTGAAGATTATGAATTATTGTTTACTGTACCTTTAAACCAGAAAGACTTAATTGATAAAATTCGTGATATCAGTATTATTGGTTATATGCATGAGGATAAAAACTATAAAATGTTGATTCCTCGCAATGGAGCAGAAATTGAACTAAAAGCTCAGGGTTGGAATGCTATGAGAAAATAGTTTTTCGTAATAAATAATTATTGAATCACTGTAACAATACCGCAATATTTTGTGCCATTAAGTAAATCAACAGTATAAACATACGAACCGGTTGGAACGATATTCCCATTCCATGTCCCATCCCATGCATCACCGGCTCCTGTACCCTCAAAAACCAACTGTCCCCATCTGTTGAAGACTTGTATAATCGCCCAAGGGAAGATTTCTATATTATCAATTATCCAAGTGTCATTTATTCCATCTAAATTTGGAGTAAATGCAGTAGGAATAGATATACATTCTACATCATCATCAATTAATTCAATAAGTTCTGTATTAGCCCAACCTAATGCAGTTAGTACAGCAAATGC
>DAOOPK010000136.1:0-6805 GCA_035388205.1 Bacteroidales bacterium | reverse complement strand
CCTAAAAGTTGCATTTACTAATTGAACTTACGTCCGACAAGAATACTAGCACAAATAATTTCGAAAATAAACATAAATGAAAATTAAAAATTCCGAGAATAATCTCTAAATGAATACCCTATTCCAAAACCACCCCAAAAGTGAAAACTAAAATCAGAGCCTGGCACCGGATAACAATCCGTGATTATTGGAGTTAGAGCTGCCCTAAAAAACAAACCACTATCTTCGGGTTGATACCTGTACCCAATCCTCAGAGGTAATCCCCACTGTCCATAAAAAAGATTAAATGTTACTCCTGCTCCAACTTCAAGACTGTGAACTCGACCACGTAAAAAACTTATTTGTGGTGAGAAACTAATAAGATTATCTTCGAGCAAACCTTGTTTAGGAAAAAACTGAGCACCAAATGCAGCACAGACTCTATTGTTTTCCTTTACCCAAATTTCACGGTCGTAAGTGATGTTATATACAAAAGCCGAGCTTCCCATAAACTCTGCAAATACAGCATTTCTTTTAAAAATTACAGATTGATCTCCTTGTTGAGCAAAACCTTGAATTGAAAAAGAAAAAATTATCAGAATCAACGAAATAAAATTTAAAATCTTTCTGCACACAACACTGTTTTTCATTAGCATTCTTCAAAGTAGTTTAAAAGTCAAAACTAGTATTTTTAATTCTATAAAATAAGATTTCCAATAAAAAATCCCGTAAACGGGATTTAATTTCTTAATTATATTTTTTTGGTTTTGGCATTCTCTTACTTTTTTTCAACGCTTCGCTAAGCAGCCATTCAATTTGACCGTTTATGCTTCGAAAATCATCAGAAGCCCATTTTTCCAAAGCTTTCAGCATTTCTTCATCAAGACGTAGTACAAATGGTTTTTTTTGTGACATAAGTTTTATTCTTTTTCAACTTAATTCTTCAAAAATTTTAAATGCAGTCCTAACTTTTAGTTGTCAGGACTACATCTGGAATTTAGCAAAATTTTAATACAATGTACCTGCGTTAATAACAGGACTTGCAGCTTCATCGGCACAGAGAACAACCAAAAGATTACTTACCATAGTTGCCTTTTTTTCTTCGTCGAGATCAACCACATGTTTTTCCTGTAGTTTATTGAGGGCAAGTTCAACCATCGAAACAGCTCCTTCAACTATCTTTTCGCGAGCAGCAATAATAGCTTCTGCCTGTTGACGTCGTAACATTACACTTGCAATCTCGGCAGCATAAGCTAAATAATTTATACGAGCCTCTCCTACTTGTATTCCTGCAATGTTCAGTCTCTCTGTAAGTTCTTCTTCCAGTTTATCGTTAATTTCTTCACCACCCGAACGAAGGGTCAATTCTGAATTATTCTGGTCTGTATGATCATAAGCATACATTCCTGCTACTTTACGCAAAGCCGCATCACTCTGAACCTTAACAAAGTGCTCAAAACTTTTCAAACTCACACCCCCAATTTCCGGTTTTGTTGTCGAATCAATCTCGAAACAGGCTTTATATGTGTCTTTAATCTTCCACACCAACACCAAACCAATCATAATAGGATTTCCATTTTTGTCGTTAACTTTTATCGGTTCAACATCCATGTTCAATGCACGAAGTGAAAGCTTTTTCTTTCCGTAAAACGGATTTATCCAGAAAAATCCATTTTGTTTTATTGTCCCAGAATAAACTCCAAACCAGGTTAAAACAACCGACATATTGGGATGAACCAAAACAAACCCAATTAAATGTAAAGTCCATAACACTAACAATACACAAAATGCAATAATTGCCCATACAACCAAATCAGGATATGCAAATCCAATTGCTGAGAAAACAATCATCACTATCATAACAAAATTTATGAATAAATGCAGGAACCCATTTGCCCCTCCTGCCATGGTTTTTGTAAATTCTTTCGTTTCCATTTCTTTTAGTTTTAATGATATTATTTTGATATTATTTTAATGCAAATATAAAGGTTTTTTTAATATAAAAAATATTTTAACATTTTTTTAATATTTTAATTTAAAACAACTTAGCCTCAGCCTTGAATTTTGAAGTAAGAACATTCGAAGTACGAACAAGGGAACATTCGAAGTACGAACAAGGGAACAAGCGAAGTACGATCAAGGGAACATTCGAATTACGAACAGAGGAACAATCGGAGGACGAACAAGGGAACATTCGAATTACGAACAGAGGAACAATCGAAGGACGAACAAGGGAACAAGCGAAGGACGAACAGCAAGAAATTTGACTTGAATTCAGGATAAAGCAATAATACCCAAAAAATATTTTCTTGATATATATTAATAATTAAACTTTTATATCATTTATTTGTTAATATTAAATTAAAACGAAAAAGTAATAACAATGAAAATACTAATAATTGGTGGCGTAGCCGGAGGAGCTTCAACAGCAGCAAGATTAAGAAGAATTGACGAAAATTCTGAGATTATAATGTTTGAACGAGGGAAATATATTTCCTATGCAAATTGCGGCTTACCATATTATATCGGCGGAGTTATCGAAAATAGGGACAATCTATTTGTCCAAACACCCGAATCTTTTGGACAAAGATTTAATCTTGAAGTCAGGGTAATGAGTGAAGTTACCAAAATTATCAAAGATAAAAAACAGATAGAAGTCAGAAATATTACAACCGGTGAAATATATCAGGAAAGCTATGACAAACTCGTACTTGCCCCGGGTGCTGAACCCGTAAAACCTCCTATTCCCGGAATAAACGAACAAGGGATTTTTACTTTGCGAAACGTACATGATACAGATATTATAAAAAACTACCTCAATGATCATAAAGTTAAAAGAGCCGTTGTAGTAGGAGCTGGTTTTATCGGACTCGAAATGGCTGAAAATCTTCATCATCTTGGTGTAAACGTATCAATAGTTGAAATGGCAGAACAGGTTATGACTCCGCTGGATTTTAGTATGGCTTCTCTTGTTCATCAGCATTTAAAAACAAAAAATGTAGAGTTTTACTTAAAAGATGCAGTAAAAGGGTTTAAACGAGAGGATAATAGTCTTAAAGTCTTACTAAGTAGCGGTAAAAATCTGGCAGCAGATCTTGTGGTTTTAAGCATTGGCGTTCGTCCCGAAAATAAATTGGCTGCTGAAGCAGGTCTGGCAATCGGTGAGACTAAAGGTATTGTTGTTAACGAATATCTGCAAACTACCGACCCCGACATTTATGCTCTTGGAGATGCAATTGAATTTAAAAATCCGATCATACATAAAAAAATGATAACCTACCTTGCGGGACCGGCTAACAAGCAAGGCAGAATTGTTGCAGATAATATTATTGAAGGTAACAAAAAAAAATACAAAGGTTCAATAAATACAGCCATTGCCAAAGTATTTGATCTTACCGTTGCCTCAACAGGTGTTTCAGGACGAACATTAAAGCAAGATAAAATTAATTATGCTTCTTCCGTGACGCACCTATCCTCTCATGCAGGATACTATCCTGATGCTCTGCCAATGTCAATAAAAATAGTTTTTGACCCGAAAAACGGTAAATTATTTGGAGCTCAAATAGTTGGCTATGATGGTGTTGACAAAAGAATTGACTTATTTGCATCAGTAATAAAAAGCAACGGAGATATTTATGACCTTCAGGAAATAGAACATGCTTATGCCCCACCCTTTTCATCAGCTAAAGACCCTGTGAACATTGCAGGATTTGTTGCCGAAAATATGATAAATGGCAAAGTAAAAATGATAACCTGGCGTGAATTAATGAGACTTGACCAAAACGATGTTTATATTCTTGATATTAGAACAAAAGAAGAAAACGAACTTGGGTCAATAGAAAATGCTCATCATATTGATCTTAATAATTTGCGTCAAAATTTAGAAACTATTCCGAAAAACAAAAAAATAGTAGTATTCTGCGCGGTGGGACAACGCGGTTATCTGGCATCCCGAATTTTATCTCAACATGGTTTCAATGAAGTCTATAATTTAAGCGGAGGATACAAAACTTACGAAATTGCTAACGAAAGACAAAGTAACGAGGATATATTCGACAACATAACCATAAAGAAAGACGACCATTTATATCAATATAATCAAAAAGCACCTAATGAAGCGATTCCAACTATTTCGTCAGGAAAGATATTGAATGTAAATGCTTGCGGATTACAATGTCCCGGTCCGATTTTAGAATTGAAAAAGAAGATAGACACAATAGATTCAGGAGAAATGATTGAAATTACAGCTTCTGACCCCGGTTTTGCAAAAGACATCAAAGCCTGGACGAATATAACCGGCCATAAGCTTCTATCTTTGGATTCAAAAGGTGCAAAAATTACTGCAGTAATTGAAAAATCAACTCAGACAAATCAAATTGTGAATAAATCTTTAGGAATAAGTGATAAAACATTCATTCTGTTCAGTGATGATCTTGACAAAGCTTTGGCTACTTTTGTTTTAGCTAACGGAGCAGTCGCTACAGGAGCTAAAGTAAGTATTTTTGCAACATTTTGGGGATTGAGTGTTCTCAAAAAGAAAAATAAACCTGCTGTAAGCAAAACTTTTTTGGAAAAGATGTTCGGTATAATGCTACCAAGCAATTCACAAATGTTAAAGCTTTCCAAACTCAACATGATGGGAATTGGAAGAGGCCTTATTAAGAAGACTATGAAGTCAAAAAACATCGCATCTCTGGAAGAAATAATTAAATCAGCAACAGATGCAGGTGTTCAAATTATTGCCTGTCAGATGAGTATGGACCTTATGGGAATTAAAAAGGAAGAATTAATAGATGGCGTTGAAATAGGTGGTGTAGCAACTTATATGGAAAAAGCCGAACATGCAGGTGTAAATCTGTTTATCTGATTTCGCTCACGATATTATGTAAATGCGACATTTGTACGTTCACGTTATTAAATGCCGCATTTCTTTATTATGATATTTAATCTCAATAGAACAATTCAATATTTATTTACTATTTTTACAAAAAATTATTTGCCATGACAATACAATTCAGCAAATATCAAGGAGCAGGAAACGACTTCATTATTATTGACTGCAGAAAAAATAAGCATGAATTAACGGAAAAATACATTCAATTTTTATGCAATAGACGTTTTGGAATTGGTGCTGATGGATTAATGACTATACACAATTCGACCGATACGGATTTTGCAATGAAATACTACAATTCAGATGGCAAAGAAGCAAGCATGTGTGGAAACGGCGGCAGATGTATAGCAAGATATGCGTTTAATAATAATATTGCGAAGGATAACATGGTATTCTCGGCAATTGACGGTACACATTCTGCTTATGTTAAAAATAATTACATTGAGCTTTCCATGGCAGATGTTGAAGATGTAAAACAACTTAAAGATGGCTTCTTTTTAAATACCGGCTCACCTCATTTTATAAAAATCGTTAATGATATAAGTCAAATAGATGTACGTGCAGAAGGACTTAAGTTAGCAAATGACAAAAGATTTGCACCGGATAGAACCAATGTTGATTTTATTGACATAAAGGACGATAAAATAAGAATAGCAACTTATGAACGGGGAGTAGAAAACGAGACTCTTGCATGCGGAACAGGTGCAGTTGCAGCCGCTATAGTATTATTCAAATATAACTTCATCAAAAAAACTTCTGTCTCAATAAATGCAAAAGGTGGAGTTTTAATAGTGTCATTTAAGAAATCAACAAAGAAATTTGCAAACATTATTTTATCAGGACCTGCGGAAAAGGTTTTTAATGGTACAATTGAAGTAGTACCAATTGTAAATATGTAATAGTCCAATCGGCACTCTACTTCGAGTGCCCTCAGCACAAGCGTTTGATTTGACTAAACATATTTATCATCGGCATTAACCATTGTAAAATTATAAAACAATTACAAAAATTTGTTTAAATCATATTGGACTGTTTTATAATTACAATTGGTATAAAATAAAAAGCCGGAATAAACCGGCTAAATCATAAAAATATGAATATTATATTTTAATATGGTGTATAAACTTCAGTAACTCTGTCAACAATACCATTTTTTGTAACATTTAATTCAAGAACTATCCTTTTAATAGTCTTTGAATTACCTAAATATTCAATACGAGATAATGGATAATGTGTCACAGGATCTTCAACACCTGAAACATAAACCTCATGAGATGCACCTTCAATGGAATCCTGATAATACTGTGCATCAATTTTAAGATAAGTAAAACATAAAATAGAATCAATACCTTGCTCATAACTCATAGCTGAGAAAAAAGGTTTTTCATTGTCATCATCAGTTCCCATATAGGCAATACTTTCTGATTTTGTTTGAGATAACCCTGGATGATATAAATCTGCATTAATTTTGAAATATGTCTTATAACTATCCCATGTATGGGCATACACTTTCGGAAATCTCAATCTTCCGGGAACTTTTGAATCTGCTGCAACATTAGAGTTATATACTGTATCATTATTCAAATGCATTGTTGTTCGGGTTGTAGTATATGTATTTACAAAAGCGTCTGCTATATTTGCAATTGTAATTTGTCTTGTTCTTGTTGTTGTGTTCAATGCTTCATCTTTAGCAGTATAAATCAAATCTACAATTTCTGCTCTTCTAAGATATCCACTTGCATTAACCAATAAAACATCTTCACTATTGTCTGTAAGTTTAATAGAATCTGTTAAAGTTGCATTATCTTCAACCAAAACTCCAGGATCAACAAATTTTGTAAAAAGTAAGACTGTTGTATCAACCTCATAATCCTTCAGAATTACTCCTCCTAATCCTAACAGATATATTTTTGGTCCTATAACATCTTCTTT
>DAOOPK010000135.1:0-6821 GCA_035388205.1 Bacteroidales bacterium | reverse complement strand
TTCAGACTGGATTCCGCAGAGTTACAGTAAGTTCGTTTTATTTATCAGACCATGAAGTCACTAACGGCGAATACCGAGAATTTACAAATTGGGTTAGGGATTCTGTTTGTCTCAGTTTCCTAGCAAAAACAGATAACTCTTTTTATCTTAATCCCGCTAATAAAACTCTTAATTGGGAAAAGAGAGATGAGATTTTTTCAGAGCAAAACCTCAAAAAGTTGGCACCACTCTTTTATGCTGAAAATGAAATATTTAATAACACGATTGAATTCAACCAGAATAATACCGTCTATATCACAATTTCAGATAGAGATACTTTCTCAGTTGCAATTTACCCTGACACTCTTTGCTGGGTTAAGAATAGTTTATTCTCCTTTTTAGAAGATATGACAAATGTTTATTTCTGTCATCCTGCATATAGTGATTATCCTGTTGTTGGGGTTTCATATTATCAGGCTTTAGCGTATTGTGATTGGAGGTCGAAAATGTTAAATTATGCTGTTTTTAAAACTATAAATAATAATCAGGCTCTTCGTTTTCGCTTGCCAACAGAAGCCGAATGGGAATATGCAGCTAATTATTTCCTTCCTGATATCCAATATAATCTATATAATTTTCCTTGGGCTAGTGAGTACTTGATTGATGAAAATGGTAATTATCTAGCTAATTTCGGAGCAATATTTGACCAGAATTCTATGCTTTTAAAATCATATTATGAGATGAATACAAGCAAGAAATCGGGTAAGAATAAAGTTATAAATTGGGAATTCTATCTGACATCTCCTGTGAAATTATTCCCTCCAAATGATAAAGGGCTTTATGATATGGCAGGTAACGTTGCCGAATGGGTCATGGACATATATATTCCATCATCTTTTAGAGAGTTTTCAGTAATGGATACACTTACTAATAATAAGTTTCTTGTTCAAGATCCCAGTTTGTATGATAGCAATTTGTTTTATATCACTGAGGAAGATAATGAATCGGAAGCGTTAAAAAAGTTAGTTGATTATCATTATTTATATAACATTGAAGAAAAAATGGACACAGTTAACGGTAGAAATTATTGGTTAACTCGTGCTAGAGCCGAAATACACAACGCAAAAGTAGTTAAGGCAAACCCGAAAGCTAGAATTATTAAAGGTGGTTCGTGGAATAGTGGTCCTGCATATTTGCAATGTGGTTCGCGCGAAATCATATCTGACACAAAAAACAGTTCGCATGTAGGATTCAGGGTTTGTATGACCTATCAAGTTGAAATTAAAGAATAAAACATTCAAGAAAATTGAGATTAACCTAAAGCTTGGACGATTGTGAATTTAAGGATTTAATGTATTATAAATTTTCTAGTACAAAGTTAGTCATTTTTCTGTAAAGATGATTTCTTGTATTTCCGCCATAAATACCATGATCACAATTTGGATAGTACATTGTTTCGAAGTCAACATCTGCAGCTATGAGTTTTTCAACCAAATCAACAGAATTTTGGAAATGGACATTATCATCAGCAGTACCGTGAATTAGCAGAAATTTACCTTTCATCATTTTAACATGATTTATCGGAGAATTGTCGTCATATCCCGAGGCATTGTCTTGTGGCAGTCCGTTATATCTTTCAGTATAGATAGAATCGTAATAACGCCAATTTGTAACAGGAGCAACAGCTATACCTAATTTAAACCATTCGGCTCCTAGTGTGAGGCAAAGACCTGTCATATAACCACCATAACTCCAACCGAAAATTCCAATCCTATTTTTGTCAACATATTTCAGACTTCCTAGATATTTGGCCGCTTCTATCTGATCAAGCACCTCGTACTTACCTAACTGTTCGTATGTAACTTGTCTAAATTCTTTACCCCTCGCTCCTGTTCCTCTATTATCTACAGAAACTATGATATAACCTTTCTGAGCTAGCAATTGCCACCATCCCATATCTCTATCCCATGAATTTGTAACGGTCTGTGAACCCGGACCTCCATAAACATACATCATTACAGGATTGTTCTTGCCTTTCATTTTGGCAGGTTTTATCATCCAACCATTTAATTCTGTTCCATCTGAAGTCTTGAATGTGAAAAATTCTTTCTTACTGAATTCGTAATCTTCAGTTACTTTTTTAACAAGTGATTTATTGCTTTCAAGCTCACGAATCAGTTTGCCGGTATTATCATAAAGTGTAGTCACAGGAGGAGTATTGGCATCACTCCAGTCATTAATGAAATATTTAAAATTCTTACTGAATGTTGCTTCGTTTGTACCAGCTTTTTCAGTCAGTAATTTCATATTATTGCCTTGCAAATCAACAGAATATATTTCACGATTCATAGGTGACGTTTTTGCTGCTTGGAAATAAATCAAACCATTGGTTTCATCAACGCCGTAAAATGATGTTACTTCCCAATCGCCTGAAGTTAACTGTTTTACTTCGGTACCATTCATATCGTAAAGATAAATATGACGAAATCCGCTTGCTTCATGTGAATAAATAAAATGTGAGTTATCAGCTAAAAAAGTAAGATCATCATTTATCTCCATATATTTTTCGTCTTCAAGTGTCAGCAATACTTCAGATTTACCGGTTTCAGCATTTATTAAATACAGTTCATATTTATTTTGCAATCTGTTCATTTTTACTGCTGCCAACAAATTAGCATCATTTGTGAACATAAGTCTTGGAATATATATATCCTCCAACTCACCCATATCGGCCGTAATTGTATTCCCATTTTCAACATTTACAATATACAAACTTACTTTCGAGTTCTCCTCTCCTGCTTTTGGATATTTATAATCATAATTTACAGGATATAATTCTCCGTATTGAATAAAACTGAACATTTTGACATTTGTTTCATCAGTCTTTAAAAAGGCTATTTTCTTACTATCTGATGACCAGTCATAAGCTTTGTTATAGCTGAATTCCTCTTCATATACCCAGTCAGGGGCTCCGTTTATTATCTTGTTCCATTCTCCGTCTTTTGTAAGTTGAACTTCAGGGGCATTTTCAACAGTAATGTCCTTTACATAAATATTATTCTCCCTGACAAAAGCAATTTTAGTCCCGTCAGGTGAAAAAGATGCTAATTGCTGCTTTCCGTTTTCTGACAATCTTACCAAACTACTATCAGAAATATTATAAATAAAATATTCTGCTTTAAATGAGTTCCTGTAAATAGGTTCGTATTGAAAACTAATCAGTAATTTTGATTCATCAGCACTGAATTCATAATCTAAAATCCAGTCCAGTTCGGGATAATCAAAATCCTTTGTAGCAAAAATTGTTTCTATCTTTTCTCCAGTTTGATAACTGTATTTTACAATTGCATTTCGGGTCATATTCAAGTTCGTGTAATGCTCTCCATCATTCATCGAAACAATTCCAATTACATAATTTTGCCTAAATGTCCCTTTCTGGTACAAATCTTCTACTGTAATCTCGGTTTGAGCATAAATATATGAATAACAAGAGTTGAATGCTAATGCAACAGCGATACTAATAATCAAAAACCATCTTCTTTTCATAATTGTATTTTATTTATTTTGTTTAATATAATCTTCTATCAAAGGCTTAATTTCATAAAAAACTCCTTCAAGTTTTAGCATTTCTGTTGCAAAGAAATAAAAAATCTTTGACCAATCATTTTTATTATAAATATTTACATCATCAAGCTGAATAAATAATGAACAAACTGTTTTCCCGTTTTCAAGCTTCAGTTGCTCATCCCAGATCCAATTTTCGCTAAGAATGTCAGCAAATATCAACTCCATTTCTTTCAGTTTAACAAAAATATCAAACCTTTTATCTTCGCTTCTGTTTTCAATGCTTAGCATCACTCTGGCAAAATCTCTGTTAACATCAAACTTCAAAACAAAATCCTTTAACCCTGTATTGTATGTTATCCATTTACGTGATTTTCCAAGATATTTATGCGAATAAATATCAAATGCTATCCAAAACTCTTTTCTTAATATTGCAGATTCTTGTTTACTATACATATTCCATCATTATGACAAAAATAAATATTATTGATTGATATTTTATAATAACAACTTAAAGAAAACTTAAAGTTTATTTATACAAATAATCATTATTTAATCTGATTGCACTATTTTTGAACAAATAATGTCGGATTTGAAAAACAAGGCGAAAATAGTTCTATTCATTGCAATTGCTTTTTGGATAAGCATTATTTTTATTTTTATTTTTTGTCTTCCATCACCATTGTTTAACGATCCATATTCGACTGTGGTTCTTGATAAAAATGGGGAAATTCTTGGCGTGAAGATTTCTACTGACGGACAATGGCGATTTCCCGATACTGAACAAGTCTCCGACAAATTTGAAACTTGTATAATTGCTTATGAAGACAAGAGGTTTTACTCTCATCCGGGATTTGATCCTTTTGCTATTTTCAGGGCAATCAGGCAAAATATTTCAAGTGGTAAGACAGTTAGCGGAGGCTCGACTCTGACAATGCAAACAATAAGACTGATAAGAAAAGGTAAACCGAGGACTTTTTTCGAAAAAGGAATCGAACTTATACTGGCGGTAAGACTTGAAGCTGGATATTCAAAAAAGGAAATCCTGAATCTCTACGCATCACATGCTCCATTTGGAGGAAATGTTGTAGGAATTGAAGCTGCTGCATGGAGATATTTCGGAAGAAGTCCTGATGAACTGTCATGGGCAGAAAATGCAATGCTTGCCGTTCTGCCGAATTCCCCTTCTATTATAAACACAGCAAAAAACAGAGATTTGCTGAAAATTAAAAGAAATAAACTTTTAAAAAAACTACTTGAGAACAATACAATCACACAAACCGAATACGAATTGGCGATTGATGAAGATATTCCCGAACATCCGCTGCCGTATCCTATGCACGCATATCATCTTGTAAACAGAGCATCGGCAGAATTTTCGCAAAGCAGATTTAAGATAAACACAACTCTTGACCTTTCATTACAAAAGCAAGCCAATGAAATCATAAATTATTACAATCAACTGTATTATAAAAACAATATCAATAATATTGCATGCCTTGTTCTGGAAGTCGAAACAGGAAACACTTTGATTTATGTCGGAAACGGAGATATCAACTCTAAAATTCCTGAAAAAGCTGTTGATATGATTACTGCAAATCGAAGTACAGGAAGCATTCTGAAACCATTTCTTTATGCAGCAACTCTGAGTGCAGGGGAAATTCTGCCTAAAACACTTCTAAAAGATATCCCGACAAAAATGGGTAGTTTTTCACCAGAAAACTTCGAACACGAATATGCCGGAGCTATTCCTGCTAACGAAGCACTTGCAAGATCCTTAAACATTCCGTTTGTTTATATGCTAAAAGACTATGGTATAATGAGGTTTCTGTACATACTAAAATGTCTTCGGCTTAAATCAATAGATAAAGACTCCGAACATTACGGGCTATCGCTTATACTTGGAGGTGCTGAATCAAGCCTTTGGGATATATGCTCGGCTTATGCATCAATGGCGCGAAGTCTTAAACATTTTAATTTATTTCAGTCAAGATATTCATTATCCGATTATCATCAAGCAAATTATATTAAATCTGATAAGACTGAAGACAGCGAAATAAACTTCAAAGAAACCGGTTTTTTATCTGCTGCATCAATTTGGTTTACATTCGAAGCCATGTCTTCGCTAAATCGTCCCGGACAGGAAAAACAATGGCGGACATTTTCGTCAAAACAGAAAGTTTCATGGAAAACAGGTACAAGTTTCGGATTTAAGGATGCCTGGTCTATTGCCGTAACGCCGAACTATGTCGTTGGCATTTGGGTCGGCAATGCCACAGGTGAAGGGAGAAATGGAATAACCGGATTAAGAGTTGCCGCTCCTGTTTTATTTGAAATACTGAATATCCTGCCGAATTACAAATCATGGTTTGAAATGCCTTATGATGAAATGGTTTACACATCTGTATGCAGAGAAAGCGGTCACTTAGCTGGACAATATTGCAATAATATTGATTCGGTATGGATACCTGCTGCCGGGATTAATTCCGAATCCTGCCCTTATCACAGGCTCATAAACCTTGATGCTTCAGGTAGTTATCGCGTAAATTCAGATTGCTATCCTATAGAGTCAATGCAACAACAATCATGGTTTGTTTTGCCCCCTGTAATGGAGATTTATTACAGAACTTCAAATGCATGGTATCAAAGCTTGCCTCCTTTTTTAGATGGATGTATAGATTTTACATTGAAAACAGGCGAAATAATGGAACTGATATATCCTAGCCAACTGTCCAGAGTCCTTATCCCAATTGACCTTAAAGGAGACACACTACCTGCCGTTTTTAAAGCTGCTCATCGTGATTTTGATGTTACTATATATTGGTACATTGACTCAAAATACATGGGATATACAAAAAACTTCCATGAAATGGGATTTACACTAGCTCCCGGAACATATACACTAACTTTAATGGATGATAAAGGAAATAAAATTTCTAAGAAATTCGTCGTTATAAACAGGGAATAGAATTAATATAAAAAATGTCCGCTAAAAACTATTAACGGACATTAATTCAATAATCTTTATTAAATCATTACCTAATTCATACTTACATAACGCTTAGGATTGAAATATTCATCACATAAAACAATTTCAACATTTTGATTTTCAAATACAGAACCTGACAAACCCAAAGCAAACTCTTTTATCAGAGCAAGAAATTCTTCATTTTCCCAATATTCTTCACTTGAAACCATGTACAACAAATATTCATCATTTTCTTTCACTGTTGTCCGATAAAAACTTTTTAAAGAAGCCAGTACATAAGTCTGGCTTC
>DAOOPK010000134.1:0-6877 GCA_035388205.1 Bacteroidales bacterium | reverse complement strand
AATAAAAAAGAATATGGCACATTTGTTACATGGTTTGGTCATTCGTCTGTTATGTTGGATATAAATGGAAAGCGATTGTTGTTCGACCCTGTTTTTGGAAAATATGCTTCGCCATTTAAAGGATACGTTAAAAGATTTGAAAATTCAATTCACATAAATGGAGATGATTTTGAAAAATTAGGAAAAATTGATGCAATAGTTATTTCGCATGATCATTTCGACCATTTGGATTCCAATACAATTAAAAAACTAAAAAATCAGGTGTCGAGATTCATTGTTCCTTTAGGTGTAACAGAACATTTAGTTCGATGGGATATTGACAAAAACAAAATAGATGAATTAGACTGGTGGGAAGAAATTGCATTTGATAATATTAAACTAGTATGTACTCCATCACAACATTTCAGTGGCAGAAATCCATTCAGACAAAATTCGTCATTATGGTGTTCTTGGACACTTTTGGGAGAGGTAGGAAATATCTTTTTTAGTGGAGATTCGGGTTATTTTAAAGGGTTCAAAAAAATTGGAGAAAAATATGGACCTTTCGATTTAGCAATGCTTGAGTGTGGACAATATAATGAATTATGGCGAGAAATTCACATGATGCCGGAAGATACTGCAAAAGCTGGCTTAGATTTAAAAGCAAAACTGATATTGCCTATTCATAATTCAGCATTCAGTTTGTCTATACATAGTTGGGATGAACCTCTTGAAAGGCTTTACAAGGAGTCCGAAAAATTGAAAGTAAATATATTGAGCTTACTTCAGGGAGAAATGCATAGATTATAGAGAAATATATAAAATTTTTATATAAAAGATTTATATTTTTTTTGAAAGATAAAAAAATATTCTATTTTTACAAAAAATTTAAAAATAATTAATTATGAAAAAGCTTGTATTATTATCTGTATTGACATTTGCAGTTGTTTGTTTATTCGCACAGTCAAATGCGCCTTGGAAAGTTAATTTTAATGTAGGTACTCGTTTAATTCCAATGAAAACTGCTGATATTAATTATGATTGCGCTACTGTAGATTTAGGTGCAAATGTTGGTATTATGTATATGTTTTATAATATTACTGATGAGGATTTTTTAAGTTCAGTAGGTTTAAAATTGGACCTTGGATATGATAATGTAACTTCTACTATTGAGGGGTCGGATGCAGTTTTAGTTACAAATTTAAAAAGAGCATCAGGACAATTTGTCGTTGATATTGATCACCTTTGTGGATATGAGATGTATCCTTTCGGATTGTTCGGACATATTGGTGGTGGACTGACATTAATGCAAAGAGCAAAACCAAGTCCTGACAGACTTATTAATGGAATAGTCGGATTAACTCCAACATTTTGGATAACAGAAAATATGGGTGTAAATCTTGATTTGTCTTTTATAGTTCTTGACAAACAATCTTATGGCGTTGAAATGATTAATAGATTTAATGGAACTAAAATCGGTCATTATGCAAATGTTTCTTTAGGATTTACATGGGGAATTCCTGATTATCGCAGTAAAAATACATCTTTTTAAGCAAGTAAGTTTTATAATATAGAAAAAGAGAAGCTGCCTGTGAAGGTAGCTTCTCTTTTTAATAATAGTTTCGTTGAAATCAATTAATTTGTATTATAAATAAGTTTTCGTAGAAATCTCGTATCCCAATTTTTTTTTCTATTTTTGAAAAAAAATGATATGAAAGTGTTTTTACATTATTTGATATATTTCTTTTTCGTTTTTGTTTTCTTCTCATGTGTATCAGGGAAAAAATCAACAGACAAAGTGCAAAACCCTGAATTTTCAAAGAATTCATACAGGGTAATGTTTTTTAATGCTGAAAACTTATTTGACACAGAAGACGACCCATTGAAAAATGATGAAGAGTTTACCCCAGAAGGTTCCAGATATTGGTCAGGGTATAGGTATAAACAAAAATTAAGCAATATTTATAAAGTAATTGTAGCAGTCGGAGAGTGGGATTTGCCGCTTTTAGTCGGATTAAGTGAAGTTGAAAATCGAAAAGTGCTTGAAGAATTATTGAATTTTACACCATTATATAAGTCGGATTATAAGATTATACATTATGAATCACCTGATTCTAGGGGTATTGATGTAGCCTTATTATACAGATCAGAGTTGTTCAAACCGATAAGCCACAAACCAATACAGGTTGTATGGCCGAAAAGTATAGGAACAGGTACAACCAGAGATATTCTGTATGCTTGCGGTACAACCAACGAAGGGGATACTTTGCACATATTTGTTAACCATTGGCCATCAAGATGGGGTGGACAAATGGAAACTGAGGAAAAAAGAATGTTTGTCGCCAAATTATTAAAAACTCAAACAGATTCAATCTTTGATGTAAATCCATTTGCAAAAATAATTATTATGGGTGACTTAAATGATTATCCAACAGATAGAAGCTTACTAGAATCATTGAAAACGAACACTGATTTTAACAAAATTAAGCCGGATAAATTATACAATTTGTCGTATTATCTGCAGGAAATTAAGAAGTTAGGTACTCATAAATATGATGGACAATGGGGCATCCTTGACCAGATGATTGTTTCAGGGGCATTGTTGGATACCACAAAAAGCATATTTACAACTCTAGATGATGCACATGTCTTTAATGATGATTTTATGCTGGAGCCGGATGAAAAGTATACCGGCAAGAGAGTCAACAGAACCTATATCGGATATAAGTATCATGGCGGATATAGTGATCATTTACCAACATATATAGATTTAAAGAAAAAATAGAAGTTTTATTTCTTAAAGATAAAATAAACTGCAAGAATAAGAAATACAAAACCTATTATATGGTTTGTTCTGAATTGTTCGGTTTTGAAAAATATTAAAGAGAAACTTACAAAAACAATTAATGTTATTACCTCTTGCAAAACCTTAAGTTCAACCAAACTAAAAGGTCCTCCGTTGGCTTTGTAACCGATTCTATTTGCGGGAACCTGAAAAAAATACTCAAATAAGGCAATTCCCCAGCTAATTAATACAACCCCTACTAAAGAAAGTTTTGCAAACCAAGGAAATTCTTTAAATTTTAAATGTCCATACCATGCAAAAGTCATGAAAGCATTTGAAATGATTAGTAACAAAATCGTATAAAAAGATTTCATTGGGATTCAAATTATATCAGTTTGTTTATCTTCTCAACTCAAAATTCTCACCAAGATATACTTTTCTGACTTGTTCATCATTAGACAAATCTTCTGCGGAACCACTCTTCAAAATGTCTCCTTCAAATAGCAAATAAGCTCTGTCTGTTATTGACAAAGTTTCGTGAACATTATGGTCAGTAATAAGAACTCCTATATTTCTTTCTTTTAAATGAAGGACAATATTCTGGATGTCTTCAACTGCAATTGGGTCAACTCCCGCAAATGGTTCGTCAAGTAAAATAAATTTGGGGTCAATTGCCAAAGCTCGTGCAATTTCAGTTCTGCGTCTTTCCCCACCAGAAAGTTGAAATCCCTTATTCCTTCTTATTTGAGTTAATCCAAACTCTTCCATAAGCTGAGAGGTTTTACGCAATTGGTCACCTTTGCTTAGTTTTGTCATTTCTAGAATAGATTTGATATTGTCCTGAACACTCATTTTCTGAAAAATAGATTCCTCCTGCGCCAAATATCCTATACCTTGCCTGGCTCTTTTATATATGGGTTCTTGTGTAATATCCAACTCATCAAGAAATATCTTACCTTCGTTTGGTTTAATCAATCCTACTATCATGTAGAAAGTTGTAGTTTTTCCTGCTCCATTTGGACCAAGAAGTCCCACAATTTCGCCCTGATTAACTTCAACACTAACTCCTTTAACTACTGTTCGTTTATCATATTTCTTTACTAAACCCGAAGTATGTAGTTTCATCACATAATATTTTTGCAAAGATATAAAAAGACAGAAGATGCAAGAAAATTATTTTAGGTATTGTAATTTACCAGTATTAGTTTTCAATATCAGGATCAAAAAACTTCAATTCTAGCTGTGTCCCGTCAAATACTGCATAACTAAAATTGAAAAGCCAGTCCCCAAGGTTTGTAAAATTGGATTGGTCATTTAATTTTATCTGGAAAGGAATATGGCGATGCCCGAACACAAAAAAATCAAATGGTTCTGTTTCTAAAACACTTTTTGAATATTTTACAAGCCATTCTTCATTATAATCAATATTTTCAGGATATTTATGTTTGCTGCGACTTGTAGATGACCATTTTCGTGCAATTCTGAAAGATATTTCAGGATGTATAGTTTTAAATAAAAATTGAAAAAACTTTGAAGAAAATATTCTCTTTAAAAAGTTATACTGTTTGTCGTAAGGGCCTAAGCCGTCTCCATGACCGATATAAAGCTTTTTACCATTTATCTCTCTTGTCTGAATGCCTCTTACAAGCTCTGCCCCAATAGCCTTAGGTAAATATTTAAAAATCCACATGTCATGATTACCTGTGAAATATGTCAGTTTTATTCCACTGTCTGACAACTCTCTCAGTTTCGAAATCAATTTGTAAAATCCTGCGGGAACGACGTGTTTATATTCAAACCAAAAATCAAAAATGTCACCTGCTAAAACGATTTCGGTTGCATCTGATCTGATTTTATCAAGCCATTTGATAAGAAGTCGTTCACGATAGTCGGAACTGTATTTGTCATCTATGCCAAGATGAGCATCTGAAACAAAATATATTTTAGTATTATTTTTCAAAACAATAAATATGGTTTTTCTCTGTAAGTCAATAAATTAAATTTGTCCAAAGATAATGTAAATCTTATTTTTTGAAAGTAATTATTTGTGTAAATATTGTTACTTGCTTCCCATATAACCGATGAAGTATTTATGGGGAAATAAACGCTGATCAAATCATCAAGTATGTTTAGGCGTATTCCTGTTTCGTAATAAAAATCAGCAAATTTGCCAGAGATAATTGACGGACAGACCCCTGCATTAAAATAAATTTCGATAAACTTTATTGGTGTTGATGAATTCATATTAATTGATACCAGCCAGTTGTTTGACTGCCCGAAAGGAGTATATAATGTAAATCCCCCATCATTTCTGATAAACTGATGTGCCCAGAAGTATTGTGGATCTACTCTTATATCACCGGGGCGGCTTATAAAAAGATTGTCGTAAAAATAGTCCTGCATACCCAGATTCCCTGACATCCTGAAATTGTAATTGCCATAATATTCGGTTGAGTTATATATAAATTTTCCAGCAAAAATCCTGATTGTCAAACCTTTAAGCCTCTGATTGTAAGTTATTGTATTTATAATTTCAGCGCTTGTCTTTGCAAAACCTTTTCCCATTTCAAAATTTAATGTAAATGACCATGGATTTATTTTTCTATGATCCTTGAAATAAGAGATTACATTATAGAATTCTTTCATCACCCCTGAATAAAAATCAGTTGCTGCAATAGATCTGACAATTATTTTAGAATCATAAAACTCTGTAGGGTCAGTTCTTAGTTTTATTTTTACTCCATATTCCAGTTTTATTCTGGAATCATCGTTGTAATTGCTAATGCCAAATCTTGCAGACTTTGTATATAGTTCAAACTCTTTAACAGGTGATTTTGATGGGTGGATGTAAAAACTAAGATTTGCAATACCTACTAAATTCCCTGATTTTATGCCATAAAGTGGAATTATTTGATATTCAAATTTCTTTTTTGGAAAAACTGTGGCATAAAACATAATTCCGGGCATCAACCCATCTGCTGTATTGTATGCCAATAGTGGTAAAAATGGAAATTCACTTATCAGTGGATTGTCAACAACACCCCCGAGACTCGGTCTAAAAGGCTTGTTAGTTTTGAAAAATCCCGGTCTGTAATAATTATTGTTTCTGTTGAAGTCGGGTGAATAAAAGTACTTATCAATGATAATTTCGGATTTTTTAGGTAAATAGAATTTTTTTGTTCCGGAAAATCCTTTATCAACAACTAAAGAGTCGTTAATATATAAGAATAATGGTGCAGAATCAGCTCTTTTATTTTTAATTATTATACTGTCTTTTTTTATACGGGCTATTTTATAATCAGGGATTGAATTTCTTATTAGCAAATCATCAAAATATTTTCTCAAGATTGTATCACTGGATTCGGAACTAAAAAAATCAATTATATCATTTGGATAGATGTGTGTAAATTTATATTTGTCAAAAAACTCATTCATAATGTTCTTATAACTTTCTCTGCCAAGATAATTCTCAATCATATATAGACTTGTAACAGGTTTGAGATATGACATTATGTAATAATTGAACATAGACATTTTCTCTGATTTACGATTGGAATTTTGAGCAATGTTTTCTTTCAGAAGAAATATCCAGCCAAGCTCTCTGTAATATCTTGCAGGCAATTCATTCAGTCTGAATATATTTGATTTGATGCCAAGATTCTGTTCGATAAAGCCTTGCCCTGGATAATATTTATCATAGTATTCTGATTCATAAAAAGAGGTAAATCCTTCATCAATCCAAGATTCGTCTCTTTCGTTGCTGGCGAGCATTCCATAAAACCAGTTATGTGCAACTTCATGAATAATAACATTTTCTAAAGATGACGGTGACGAACCTGTTACAACTGTTATATTAGGATACTCCATCCCTCCGCCGATACTTAAAGGTCCCTCTACTGCAGATACGTTGTTGTATGGATACGCGCCTATTACATCGGAATAAAAACTTATGGATTGTTTTACACAATTAATGGCATTTTTCCATAAATTTTTATCTGATTTGTCAAAAAATGTCCAGCAAGTAACATTTTTATCTGCATCCTGAATATGGGCATAATCTCTGTTTACTGCGAAGTTTTTTGAAGTAAACCATGCAAAATCATGTATGTTCTG
>DAOOPK010000133.1:0-7150 GCA_035388205.1 Bacteroidales bacterium | reverse complement strand
TATTACTGCCTCTAAGTCTTGATAAGGTTTACACTTACTTTGTTACTGATGAGTTTGTTAAAATAATCAAACCCGGATTCAGAGTTGTTGTTGGTTTAGGTAAAAGAAAACTCTATACAGGAATAGTTGTTAGAATTCACCAAAACAAACCTGACTTTGATACGAAACAAATTCTATCTGTTACTGATGATATTCCGTATTTTACTAATCAGCAACTCAATCTGATAAATTGGATTACGGACTATTATTGTTGTTCTTTGGGGGATGTTTTAAGTGCCGCCATTCCTTCTTCATTAATCCCATCGAGTGAAACCAAACTGTTCTACTTGAACACGGATTCGGATTATATTCCAACAAATTCTGAACTAAAGATTCTGGACTTCCTTAAAAATTCCGGCGAGTCATGCATAAATGAATTATCTGAAGCAACTCAGATAAAAAACCCTATGAAAATACTCGAAAACCTTTCTTCTCAGGGTTTGATCTCCCTTAATCAAAAAATACATAAATCATATACAAATCTTTATTCTTATGTTATTGTTTTTAATAAATCTTTTTTAGACGAAAAAACAGAGCTGTGTGACAAAATAATTTCTGGAAATAATAGACAAAAAGAAATTCTTAGTTTTATCATTAATGATTGTATTGAAAAAAATCTCGGCGAATGCGAATATCCATTAAACTCCTTTTTAAGAGATTTTAAAGTAACCAAATCTGTAGTTAATGCACTTGCTAGTAAAGGTTTATTATGTATCAAAAGAAAAGAAATTTCAAGAATCAAACACATAGAAAATGATTTAAATAACAAACTACAGTTAACAGATAAGCAGGAAACTACATATAAATATATAAATAATATATTTAAGTCACAAAAACCAGTTTTACTACATGGAATAACTTCCAGTGGCAAAACGGAAGTTTATATTAAATTAATAAAAGAAGCAATAAAGAACCACAAGCAAGTTTTGTATTTACTACCGGAAATTGCTATAACATCTCAAATAATAGGAAGGTTACAAAAATTCTTTGGAGACAAAATAGGAGTTTTTCATAGTAAATACTCTGTTAACAGTCGTGCTGAGATATATTTAAAAGTATTGAAATCCGAACTTAATATTGTTCTCGGAGTAAGATCAGCAGTTTTTTTGCCTTTTTCAAATCTTGGATTAATAATAGTAGATGAAGAGCACGAATCAACGTATAAGCAGAATGATCCTGATCCTCGTTATAATGCAAGAGACACTTCGCTTGTTTTAGCAAATATCCATAAATCAAATATTATTTTAGGTTCTGCCACACCTTCTGTGGAATCATATTTCAATACATTCATGGGAAAATATGCACTTGCCGAACTTAATGAAAGATATGGCTCCGTAAAAGAACCTGAAATACATGTTGCGGACATGAAAGATGCATACCATCGCAAAATAATGAATACTTATTTTCATCCTTTATTGATTGATGAAATAAACAAAGCTATCAGCAAAAAACAGCAAATCATACTGTTTCAAAACAGAAGAGGCTACTCTCCTACTATTGAATGCTATGATTGCGGTTGGGTGCCATATTGCAAGAATTGTAATGTGAGCCTTACTTATCATAAGTGGGAGAACAAATTGGTATGTCATTATTGCGGAGAGAAATATGATCTAATGAAAAACTGTTTTTCATGCAAGAGTAAAAATCTAAAATTCAAAGGCTTGGGTACAGAACGCTTGGAAGAGGCTGTAATTTCCTTATTTCCCAATGCTCGAGTTATTAGATTTGATTATGATACGGCAAATTCCCGAAAAAAACACGAAGCAGTTTTGAAGAGTTTTGAAAATCACGAATATGATATCCTTATCGGAACACAAATGGTTTCTAAAGGCTTTGATTTTGAAAATGTAGCTCTTGTAGGAATTCTAAATGCTGATAATTTATTTAATTTCCCAGATTTCAGAGCATTTGAGCGTGCATATCAACTCATGGCGCAGGTTAGCGGCCGTGCGGGAAGAAGAAATATTCAGGGAAAAGTAATTATTCAGACTTATAATCCTGAGCATCCTGTCATTCAATGCGTTGTTAAAAATGATTATCTTTCATTATACAATTCTCAGATAGAAGAAAGAAAACAATTCAGATATCCACCATTCTGGAGTTTTATTATAATTAAACTAAAGCATAAAGATAAACAACGATTGTACAGAGCAGCTGTTGCTTTAGCAGACTCGTTGAAGCAAGATTTTGGAGCCAGAGTACAGGGACCTCAGGATCCTTTGGTAAGCAAAGTGAGCAATTATTATTTGTTAAACATTCATTTAAGGTTTGAAAAACAACTCGCATCACAAAAAATAAAAAATAAAATACTCGAAAAAATTCGGAAGCTAAAATCGGAAAGTGAATTCATTGGCATAATTTCCGACATTGATGTTGACCCAATGTGAAAATATTAAAATTTTTCATATTTTTTGTAACACTTTTACTATTTCATGCGTAATAATTATGAATTTAAAAAACAAAACCATCTTTGATGGTATTTTTTTAGGAATGATATTTGTAAAATAGCGGGTGTGAAAAGAATTATTTACATATTAGTTTTTATCCTAATGATAGTAAAATCAGCTTTTTCGTTATATCCAAATCCGAAACAGATAGGTTCTGACTTTTTGGACGGCGATCCTGAATTATTTAAAATTTCTGCTCCTGTTCCAAATCCTGTAATTGATTTTGCAGAAATATATTATAATCTTCCAGATGAAAGTTTTGCAGAGATAGCAATATATAATTTTGCAGGGGTAAAAGTTAAATCTCTTACTGTTAACGGAGGTGAAAGCAAAGTAAGTTTCGATACATACGATCTTCAAAGTGGAGTTTATTTCGTTTGTTTAATTTTTAAGGGTAAAAATATTGATTCAAAAAAACTTGTAAAAAAGTAACTACCTCAACTTGATATATCTTATGTTAATATTTATTTCCCGATGACTTTTGTGGTCGGGATTTTAATTTATATAGTAGAATATTGTAGTTTTGTGTTAATATAGCAAAGTTGATAAATAATAGCGTTTCAAAGTATAATGAAACGTTTATTTAATGCATATATTCATGTATTTATATATAATATTGCAATTAATGTATAAATTATATTAAAAATTGTTGTATCTTTATACATTATTAACTTAAATTTAATTAGATATGAGAAATGTATTGAATTTTGCTTGGGCAATATTATTATTAGCCTGTTTCAGTTGTGAAGATTCAACTGAACAAAGTGTATTATCTACCGAAAATTGTCGAGATGAAGAAATCATTAATCTCCAAGAAGAATTAATTACTAAAGAAGGAGATATTGGCCCTTGGAGAAAATTTGTACCTGACAATGGGTACGGAATCGCATGTTGTAATGCTATTGTTGATGATTGTTTCCCAGTTGATATTACTATTTTCCCAGAACATGTTAGAACAATAAATAGTATTTTTTCTGTTATTGGTTTAGGCAATCAGGTTTATATTCAAAATGCTTTTCTTGTCAATCAAGCGATATTAGAGTTGTATATAGACCCAACTTTAGTACAAGGGGTTATTAATGGAACAGTAATAGTTGAATGCAACTTAAATGGTGCATCAGGGCAGAGGTATATGATTTTCAAAGATTTAAGCGGAAATATTATTGCAGTTTACCCACTTATTTAATATATATTCTAAAGAAAAAATATTATAGCTGACATTATTGCTTAAATTTGAATCTACTAATTTACTTTTGAGTTTTGTAATAATGTCAGCATTTTTATTATTAATATATATTTATGAGATTAATTTTAATATTACTTAGCTTTTGTGTGTGGGTTTCCTGTGAAAATAAACCAAAATTGTCAGACCAAACTATTACAGTAGAGAGAAATCTGATTATAAAGTTTAACCCTAAGTTTGCATTTTATCCTAATGATTCAGGTACTTTTATTGAAAGCAAAGATGGTAAAGAGTATTTCTATTTTTGTAATCAAACTACAGAAAGAGAATTAAAAATATTCTCAGCATCGGGAGATTTTGTCAGTACTGTTAGTCTTAAAAATCTTATGAGGACTATAATCGAACCTTTTACGATTTCGGTTGTTTCAGAGGATACTATTATTTTTAACACTTTTTACACTAACGAAATAGTAGCAATCAATAAACAAGGTGATGTTTGGTTTTATGTAAAAATTGACGAATTGCTACCCGACAGCTTAAGTAATAAATATGAGTTCTGGTCCAATGCTCATAAATGGGGTATGAAAAGCAATCTTTTTGTTTTAAAATCCTGGCCAACTTATAATCTAATTGATGATAAAAATTTGGATTATGCTGAACGGACTTTGATGTATTATAAATGCTTATACAATAGCCCTCATTTTTTAATTATAACCGATTTGTTTTCGGCAAATGCAAAATTAAGAATGGGCGTTGATGATTTATATACAGATATTTGCAACGAAGATTGTTTGTTTGATGAAATTCCATGTTATCGCTTATTTAATGGAATTCTGATATTTTTTTCTGAATATTCTGATAATCTTTTTATTATTGATATTGATAAAATGATTATTGATAAGAATATTCAAATAAAATCAAATTATACTAAAGTCGGGAATGATGCTATAAAAATTGATAAAAACAACTTAAAATTGCAGATGGATTATCAAAACGATGAGAGAATTAAAAAAGGTAGAATATCAAATTTATTTTTTGACGTAAAAGCCAACAAGTATTTAGTGCTGGTTACCCACACCAAATATAATGCAGACTTCTTAAAGCATAGTTATATTCCAAAGTATTTTTCAATAATTGTATTAGATAGAAATTTTAACCAATTAGGAGAAATATTATTTGATTCAAATAAGTATAATCCTATTTCTGCAATAATGACTGATAGTGGAATTGCATTTGAAGAAATAAATCAAAATAATAATGAAAAATATGAAAAAACGTATGTGTCTTTTAAAATTGATTAGTTATTTAATTATAGTTAGTTCAGTAATATTTTCATGTAGTAATAAAGCCAACAATGAAAAAATAAAATCTGACTATGAATATATCAAAGACTATTTTGAGACCAAACATAATTTTGACATTTCTGAAGAAATCAAAATGGTAATTATTATTACACAAAATGGATGCCCTGGATGTAATAAAAGTTTTGTGTATTTTACAATCTCCAATCTCAATTTGAAAAATTCTGTGATCCTTGTAACTTCCGATGGAAAGGGGTTAGACATTTCAAACTTAAGAAATCTTGATGGAAATGTTTTTTTTGATGACGAAATATGTTCAGGTGATGAAAGAGAATTGTTCTCAAATTCATCTGTAATCTTCATTGAGGAAAATGCAATAGATACTATTGTTAATATTGAAGCACAAACAATCAATAACCAGTTTACTGAAATTTTGTCAAAATAAATGATTCTTTGTTCTCCATTTTTTTAAAAACGAAAATATATATTAAATTCAAATCACATCTTTCTCATATAATTCTTATCTTTATGCTTTAATTTTAATTTTATAATTATGTTCAAGCCACAAGTTTATAAATCAAGAAGAGAACATTTGAGAAAACTCTTGGGTGAAGGAGTTTATTTGTTTTTAGGTAACAACGAAAGCCCTATGAATTATAGGGATAATACTTATCATTTTCGTCAGGATTCGACATTTTTGTATTTTTTCGGTCTCGATTTGCCTGGGATGGCAGCAATTATTGATACTGAAAAAAATAAAGAAATAATTTTTGCCAATGATGTTGATATTGATGATATTATTTGGATGGGTCCTCAACCAAGTGTAAAAGAAATTGCTCAAAAATGTCTAATTTCAGAAACTTATCCTTTTGCAAAGCTGTACGATTATTTAAAAGAGGCTTTGAAAAAGAAAAGAAAAGTACATTTTCTGCCTCCATACAGACATGATAATATGATTCTGCTAAACGACTTAATGGGTATAAATATATCCGAATTGAAAACGAAGGCATCTGTTGAATTTCTAAAAGCAATTATTCAACTTCGAAATGTAAAAGAAGATGTCGAAATTGAAGAAATTGAGAAAGCTTGTAATATCGGCTACCTTATGCATACAACAGCAATGAAAATGGCTAAACCCGGAGTTGTGGAAAGAGAAATTGCAGGATATATTGAAGGCATAAGCATTTCACATGGTGCAGTACCTTCATTTCCTGTTATTCTTACCACAAACGGACAAACTTTACATAATCATTGCCACGATAATATTCTGAAAAAAGGAGATCTGATGCTTACTGATGCAGGGGCACAAACAACAATGTTTTATGCTTCTGATAATACTCGTACCGTTCCGGTAGGTGGCAAATTTTCTACTAAGCAAAAAGAAATATATCAGGTTGTACTAAATGCAATTAATGGTAGTATAAAATTAATGAAGCCAGGAATAAAATATTTTGATGTCCATCTGGCAGCTTGCGAAATTATTGCAAGTGGATTGAAAGATCTTGGCATTATGAAAGGGAATACTAAAGAAGCTGTAAGACTTGGTGCTCATGCCTTATTTATGCCTCATGGTTTGGGACACATGATGGGTCTTGATGTTCATGATTTGGAGGATTTAGGACAGATATATGTCGGATATGATGATGTAACCAGACCAAGTAATATTTTTGGAACAGCTTTTTTAAGGATGGGACGGGAATTAAAAACAGGATATGTTTTAACAAATGAACCCGGAATTTATTTTATTCCTGAATTAATTGATTTGTGGAAAAAGGATAAAAAATTCCAGGAATTTATAAATTATGATAAAGTTGAGGGATATCGTAGCTTTGGAGGAATTCGCCTTGAAGATGATATACTAATTACTGACAAAGGTTCACGAATTCTTGGCGACAAACGCATTCCTATTTCTGTTGATGAGGTTGAGACCATTATGAAATAAGAGAAATGTCTTAATTTTAAAATTATGTTACTTGTTTATACACCAAAACTAACGCAAAGAATCGAATATGCTGTTGAAGTTTGTTTTAAGCATGCTTTCAAACTTGACTATACCATAACAACCGATTTAAATGAATTTGAAAAATCACCTGAGCCTTGTTTGTGGTATGCTTCCGAGAAGATATCGAGTAAACCCGGCATAATTGCAGATGCTATGATGATTGATGAAAAAATCATGA
>DAOOPK010000132.1:0-7353 GCA_035388205.1 Bacteroidales bacterium | reverse complement strand
GATATTAAGAATACATTTGTACTCCTAAAAGTTGCATTTACTAATTGAACTTACGTATTTAAAATTTATTAAAAACATTTTGCAGATATAAAAAACAACTATATATTTGCAGTCCCAAAACGGGGAAACGTTCTTAAAACACATGGGAGCTTAGCTCAGTTGGTTCAGAGCATCTGCCTTACAAGCAGAGGGTCAATGGTTCGAATCCATTAGTTCCCACAAAGCCTCACAAAGAATTGTGGGGCTTTTTTATTATTCATAGGGGAATAATAAAAAGAGTATTTAGCTCAGTTGGTTCAGGGCATCCACGACTACAAGTCGGGAGGGTCAATGGTTCGAACATTTATCTCACGACTGTAAGGAGTAATCCATTAGTTCCCACAAAGCCTTACATTTAGTGAGGCTTTTTTTATAAATATTCAAGATCTATAGATTTCTAAACACAATTGAAGACTAAATACCAGCTATCAAATCATTTAAACTTTACCATAATTTAATCTATGCTTTATACCTCAAATTATACTTATTGTTAATAAAACTTTACGAGTACTGTATTTATATTATAAAAAATTCATTATCTTTACCTAAATAAATTATTAGACATAAAAGATTAGAGTTTTGGCATAAATTTTGTTTAATTTCGTCCGTTAAAATAAAAAATTAATTTTAAAAAGTTAAATCATGAAAGCAAAAATTACAATGATCTTATTCGCTGGCATCTTATTCTTCTTGAGCAATTCAATTTACGCACAAACAGAATTACAAGCAAGCAAAGTAGTTAAATCAAGGGGCGTTTCTGAGTACGTTATCCCTGAAGGTGACATGTTTATGGAAAAACCAGTTTTGTCAAGAGGTGGATGTACTGTTAAATTCGACAACTGGACAGGATACTATGTTGACCTATGGGTTGATAAAGTATATAAAGGTAGATTAAACCCATGGGAAGATTCTCAGTTAATTTTACCTGAAGGCTATACAGAAGTATATTGTCGCACAATGGGTGAAACTTATCAATGGCAATCTGTCGGTGAATGTAGCGAAGAGTTTGTATTAAAACTCGAGGCTGAAGAAACCGAAGATACAAACACTCAAACAACCGAAGATCAGGATTTTTAATTTAAAAAATCAAAAATGAGTACACCTTTTGTGTACTCATTTTTTTAATATTACAATCATGAAAAAATTTACGATATTTCTTGCAATTATATTGTTTACGGCAACAGTTATCAAAGCTGAAAAATATGCCTTAATCATCGCAATTGGTGAATATAATCAAAGTCTTACCGGCTGGTATCCAATTAGTGCAGGCAATGATGTACCATTAATTGAAAAAGCATTAGACGAGCTAGGTTTTGATAAACAAAATATAATGTATTTAAAAGATGAACAAGCTACTAAAGAGGGTATAGAAAATGCTTTAAACAGCCTATATTCCAAAATAAGTGCTGGAGATCATATTGTAATACATTATAGCGGTCATGGACATCAGATATTTGATGATAATCAGGAAGAAATAGACGGACTTGACGAAGCTCTTGTAAGTTATGATGCACCAATGAAGATGCAGGAAGGTTATGACGGCAGTAAACATTTCAGAGATGATGAACTGGGCGACTGGATAACAAAATTTAGGATGAAACTCGGTCCTGACGGTCATGTTTTACTATTTTTAGACTCATGCCATTCTGGAACCGGAACCCGTGGTTCTGCAAAAGTCAGAGGAGGAGCACCGCCTCTTGTACCCGAAAACTGGTCCCCAAAAGCTACAAAAGATGATAAAGTTGGTTTTGGGATGGGAAACCCCTCAAGTCGTGGCGCTAACACGGATCAAATGGCAAAATTTGTTGTTTTTTCCGGAGCAAGTGCAAATGAACTTAATTACGAAACTTATGACGATGAAGGAAATGCTGTAGGTTCATTATCTTATTGCATTTATAAGTCATTTTCTCAAATGAAAGAAGGAGATACCTATCGTCAGGTCTTTGCCAGAATTATGGCAGAAATGGCAACAAAAGCCCAATTCCAAAATCCTGCTATTGAAGGAGACATTGACTTTGCAGTTTTCGGGGGAGATTATGAAATACAGACCGAATATTTCAATCTAACTTCTGTAAAATCTGACTCTATAGTTGAAATAAATGCAGGAAGACTTGCTGGAATAAACCCCGGCACAATAGTCGCATTTGCTGAGCCCGGAACCACAAAAATTACCGAAGATGTTCAGCTTTTAAATAAAGGTAAGGTTCTTAGCTCAACAAATTTTACCTCTATGGTAAGACTGGAAAACAAAATGAAATTCCAGAACAATCAAAGTGCATGGGTATTTGTACAAACCAGAACATTTACTGATCAGAAAATTAAAGTTGCCATAGACCCGAAAATGGACCCCGAAATCAAAAAATCATTAAATGACGAAATAAGTAGTTCTAGTTTTGCAGAAATAAATAACGAAAGTCCTGAAATAACATTAAACTATAATAAAACCCGCGGTGCTCAAACAATTTCTGTCAATAATTCTATTTATAATCAGGAATTACATAAAATTTCCAACGCCGATTCAAAACAACTAAATGATGATGTTATTTCAACCTTGAATAACTATGCTCAAGGGAAAATTATTAAGGACCTCGATTATTACAATGAAAGATATGACGTTGTAATGGAGTTAATCCCTGTTAATGCAAAAATAAATGATGACGGAAGTTTTGATATTATAGAATATCTCGAACCAAGCTCAATACTAGTTAATGATATTCCTATATTCAGCCCTGGAATTATGGCTCTTATAAAGGTTACAAACTTAGGCACAAAAAAGTCATATTTTAATGTCATAGATATTCAGCCGGATGGATTTATTAACCCTGTAATTCCAACTGTACATGATATAGATGGTCGTGAATATGTATTAGAACCCGGAGAAACTGCTATATTGAAGAATACATTAGTTATGTTCGGACCTCCGTATGGAAATGAGATTTTCAAACTAATAGCTACAGATAAACCATTTAATTTGTCAGCAACGATACTTCAGCATGGGAATTCAACACGTGGTGCTGATTCAAATATTTTTGAATCAGCTTTGCAAGTTGGAAAAACCGGAACTAATACTAGGGGAGCAGCAACAGTAAGCTCTACAAACAATGATGATAGAATTTGCACTTTCGAATACACTTTTAAAATTCAAGAATAGAATTAAAATCCTCCGAATTAAGGGGGATTTTTTTTACAACATCTCTTCTAAAATGATTATTTTTGCATTTAAAATGTATTAATAAATCTGAAATATTGAAGCCACTAGCAGAGAGATTGCGTCCAGAGTCATTCGATTACTATACCGGGCAGGAACATTTGACTGGAAAAGATGCAGTTCTAAGACGAATAATTGAAGCAGGAAATATTCCTTCGATGATACTTTGGGGGCCTCCCGGAGTAGGAAAAACCACTTTGGTTCATGTTATTTCAAAATTAACTGAGCGATCATTCTTTACTTTAAGTGCTGTTAACTCAGGTGTAAAAGATGTTCGCGAAGTCATTGAAAAAGCAAAAAAAAATAATTTGTTTTCAAAAACTAATCCCGTTCTATTTATTGATGAGATACATAGATTCAGTAAATCGCAACAAGATTCTTTGCTCGGTGCTGTAGAAGATGGAACTATTACCTTAATCGGAGCGACAACTGAAAATCCATCTTTTGAAGTTATTTCTCCGCTTTTATCAAGATGTCAGGTATATATTCTTAAAAATCTGGAAGAAAAAGATTTAGATACATTAATTTATCGTGCAGTAAATGAAGATATCATTCTAAAGAATCTCAATATAGAAATAGAAGAAAAAGAAGCATTGTATCGCTATTCAGGAGGTGATGCCAGAAAGCTTTACAACCTCATCGAAATAGTATGCAATACAGCAAAAAGTGGAAAAGTAACTATCAATAATAAGACAGTTACTGAAAGTCTTCAGGAAAATCTTGCTTTTTATGACAAGAATGGGGAACAACACTACGATATTATTTCTGCCTTTATCAAATCTATAAGAGGCTCAGATCCTGATGCTGCAGTCTATTGGCTTGCAAGAATGCTGGAAGGTGGTGAAGATATAATTTTTATAGCAAGGAGAATGTTGATCCTTGCTGCTGAAGATATTGGATTAGCTAATCCGAATTCACTTCTGATTGCAAATGCATGCTTTGATGCTATAAACAAAATCGGTATGCCCGAGGCTAGGATAATTTTATCAGAAACTGCAATTTATCTGGCAACCAGTCCTAAAAGCAACTCTGCCTATACAGCAATTGATAGCGCTATTGCAAAAGTTAAAGAAACAGGAGATTTACCTGTTCCCCTTCATTTAAGAAATGCACCTTCTTCTCTGATGAAGGAACTAAATTATGGTAAAAACTACAAATATGCTCATTCTTACGAAAATAACTTCGTAGAGCAACAATATCTTCCGGGAAAAATTGACAAAACTGTTTTTTATAATCCAGGATCAAATGCAAAAGAAATCAGTATTGCTAATTTTTTAAACAGTATTAAAAACAAGAAAACCACTTAAAAAATTAAGTGGTTTTCTATTACAATAAATTTTAGATACTAATTATTTGGAGCAATTGATAAGATAATTTCAAGAAGACCTTCCTCCCACTTATCATAAGCATCAGCTGTTCCAAAGAATACCAATGTAAAGATGTTTGTATCATCCGGTATTAATATCATAACTGTAGTTGACATTTTATCTTTCGACCCGTCTTCATTTACATAATATCCATAACCATCGTTAGCAACATAACTAATCCCGTTACTTTCAAAATCCGAGATTTCTTCTGCCCATTCAATGTCAACCAATAAAGATTCAACAACATCAAAAGCTTCATTAACAAGATCATCCATTGCTGTCTCAGATGTTGGATCAGTTGAAGCCCAAACCATTGTAATCAATCTTGAAGTTTCGCCTGAATCATTTGGAACAAGGCTAAATAAACCGTCTTCATTTGTAACGTTCCATTTGTCTGATGGTACACTTACTTTTAATACCGCATCTCCCGCACTATTATATATTTTCTGCGTTTTTTGTGCAAATACCACTGAAGATAAACAAATAAAAAGTGCTGATAATAATACTAGCTTTTTCATAATTGATAATTTTTAATTAATAATTCCGTTCATTTAAGTTTTAACTTTTTAACAAAGATAAATAATTTGATTTCGTAAAAACAAATTTTATGCCGTTTATTTTTATGAAAGTTTTTAGAACTTTTTAACAAAACATTAAAATGTTACATTTCTCTTTTGGCTAAATGCAATATTTTTTTTTGCAACCAAAAATCTTATATGTGAGTCTATGAAATAAATCTATATTATACCATATATATTAAATTATTTGAATATTTTTACAAAAATTTTAAACTATTCATGATTATGAAAAAACTACTCACTCTAACAATTGGTTTGATTTTATTAACAAGCCTTGTGGCTCAGAATTTTGTTTATTTACAGACAGAAAAAACAAATTCTGAAGTTAAGATTAATACTAATCAAAAATTAAGTTTTTCAAGTTCATTAGAAGGATTTTATATAACTGAAAAAAAGACGAAAGATGGATTCTATACTCAACTTATAATCCCCGAATATTATCCTGATAGAAATGCTGGATATCCAGAATTACCTGTAATGACAAAACTTATTGAGGTTCCTTTGGATGCCGAATTTGAGATCAATATTTTAAATTATGATGAGCAAATAATAGACCTCGATGAATATGGAGCATTTTCAGCTATTCTACCAAATCAACCTTCAGTGTTTAAAAATCAGGATCCGAATTCTCTACCTTTCGAAAAATCAAGTGTTATATACACAGAACATGAATTCTACAATCCTGATCCTGTGAAAGTAGAATTGATAAGTAAAATGAGAGGCGTGCAGATTGCTCAGATAACTGTTTGTCCGTTTTCATACGACATTGAATCCAACACTCTGTTTGTTAAAAACAATATTGAAGTTGAGATAAATTATAAAAATGTGGATTTGACTGCTACCAATATGCTTAAAGCAGAAAAATATTCACCGGCATTTGCAACAGCTTATAATAAATTATGGAATTATAAAACTCCATCCACAAAAGATGCCTTATCAAAATATCCGATAAACTATGTAATAATTTCGGACAGGATGTTTGAAGAAACATTAGAACCGTTTATTGAATGGAAAACAAAAAAAGGTTTTTACGTAACCGTAGCATATACGGATGTGATAGGTAACACAACAACCGCTATAAAAGAATATATTCAGACTTTATACAATGCCGGCACATCAGAAAACCCAGCACCCACGTTTGTTTTGTTTGTAGGTGATGTTGCACAAGTACCTGCATTTCAATGTTCGGGTCATGTTAGCGATATGTATTATTGTGAATTTGACGGTGGTAATGACTATATTCCTGAAATATACTTTGGAAGATTTTCTGCTACCAATGTTACACAACTTGCGCCACAAATAGAAAAAACCCTGATGTTTGAAGAATATACGTTTCCGGATCCGTCATTTCTGGATGAAGTTGTATTGGTTGCAGGTGATGATGGTACTTACGGTCCTACACATGCAAATGGACAGATAAATTATGCTCATAACTATTATTTTAATTCAGAACATGGCGTTACAGATTATACATATCTATATCCTGATGGAGGTTCATCTGAAGCTGAAATTACAGATCATTTAAGTAACGGCGTTGGTTATGCAAATTATACTGCACATTGCAGTCAGGATGGCTGGGGCGGCCCCGAATTCACGACATCAGATATCCCAGGACTTGCAAACAATGACGAATACTTTTTTAGCGTAGGAAATTGTTGTTTATCAAACAAATTTGAAGTTGCTGAATGTTTTGGAGAAGCTTTGTTAAGAGCAGATAAAAAAGGCGCTGTTGCACACATAGGAGGTTCAAACAGCACTTTATGGGATGAAGACTTCTATTGGAGTTGCGGAGTTGCAAGTTCTATTTCTGCTACTACAAGTTACGAACAAACAACACAAGCTGCTTATGACCATTTGTTTCATGAACATGAAGAGGACCCATACGTTACAGCTTATCAGATGGCTTATATAGGTAATATGGCAGTAACAGAAAGTTCTTCAGGAGAAAAACAGTATTACTGGGAAATATATCATGTCATGGGAGACCCTTCATTAATGCCTTACGTAGGTGTTCCTGACGAAATAGAAGCTTCTTATCTATCTACAATTCCAATTGGTATGACTTCTCTGATAGTACAAACTGAACCAGATGCTTATGTAGCATTTAGTATAGATGGAGTTTTACTGGATGCTGTGCTTGCAGATGGTGCAGGTCAAGCTG
>DAOOPK010000131.1:0-7363 GCA_035388205.1 Bacteroidales bacterium | reverse complement strand
GTCATAAAAATTCTTACCATACTAGTGTCAGAATTCATAACAATATTAGCATTTAATTCCAGCTTGCTACATTTACCTGTATAATATGTATCAATACTAAATACAGTATCTGACGTAAAAACTTGATTTATTGTTACAGTTATTCCCCTTAGGGAATTAGAAATAAAGCACAAAATCAATAATATAAAAATACGGTTCTGGGTTTTCATAGCAATTCAATTTAAATTAAAATTGTAGGTATCTCAAGTTGTAAATATAAATAAAATTTCATTACAACCAAAAAAAAAGGATAAAAAACCTAGAAAATTTTATAAACTGGCATGTTTATCATAAAATAATTTATCAACTTCATTTGTCGAAATATTTTTTAATTTTAAACTGTTTAATTATTAGCACTTTTATGGAGAATCTCAGTCGGGCAGCGCAGTTAATCAAATCGTCAAAATTTCTTACGGCATTTACGGGTGCCGGCATTTCTAAAGAAAGCGGGATTCCTGTTTTCAGAGGGGGTGATGGTGTTTATTCAAAATATGACCATTCTTTGCTTGAGATTCGTAATTATAAAATGCGTACTGAAGAATCATGGAAAGCTGTTAAAGCTATTTTTTATGATTTTTTTGGTTCGGCAAAACCGAATGCAGCACATAAAGTACTTGCAGATTGGGAAAAATCTGGCTTGCTGAAATATGTTATTACTCAAAATATTGATAATCTTCATCAGGATGGGGGCAGTAAAAATGTAATTGAATATCACGGAACAAAAGATGGATTTGTTTGCCTTAAGTGTGGGAAAACCTACAGACTAAAAGAACTGAATCTTACCGATAAACCTCCTTATTGTAGCGAATGTGATGGTCTTTTGAAACCTGATTTTGTTTTCTTTGGCGAAGCAATCCCTCAAAAAGCCGCAAGATTATCTTATGATGTTGCAAAAAAATCCGATGTACATTTAGTTATTGGCACTACAGGAGAAGTTCAGCCTGCGTCTTATATTCCATATTATGCAAAGAGAGCAGGGGCAATGATAATAGAGATAAATCCTGAAAAGTCAAAGTTTACCGACACCATAACGGACATTTACTTAAAAGGAAAAGCAGGAGAAATTTTGGTAGATTTGAATAATCATTTAAACGAACAATAATATGAAAATTGTATTTGTCGAATCTCTGGGCGTTTCGGAAGAACTTCTAAAAAAAGCAAAATCGCACTTTGAAAGTCAAGCACACGAATTTGTTTATTTTTTGGACAGAAAAGATTCTGCGGAAGAAATTATCAATCGTGCAAAAGATGCAGATATTTTAACATTAAGCAATATTTCGGTAGGAAAAGAAATAATTGAAAATTGTCCTCAATTGAAATTGATAAATGTTGCATTTACCGGTACAGACCATATTGATACTTCTTTGTGTCGCAAGGAAGGAATTAATGTTAGTAATGCTGCGGGTTATTCGACGGTTGCTGTGTCCGAAATGGCTTTAGGACTTGCAATTTCATTGTTGCGGAATATTCCAGCTATGGATGCAAAAACACGTATTCCGGCAGACAGAGTTGGCTTTTTGGGGATGGAATTAAACTCAAAAACTGTTGGAATTGTAGGGACCGGTGCAATAGGCATGGCAACAGCAAAGCTTTTTGCAGCATTTGGCTGTAAAATTATTGCATGGAGCAGAACGATGAAAAATATCGATTTCATTTCTTATGTAGGTCTGGATGAACTTTTCGAATCATCAGACATAATAAGTTTGCATATTCCGGCAAATGCAGAAACAAAAAATCTTGTTAATGCAAAAATGTTGAGTAAAATGAAATCATCTGCTGTTATTATTAATACTGCTCGTGGTCAAGTAGTTGATTATCAAGCCCTTGCCGATTTGTTGAAAGACAAGAAAATTGCAGGTGCAGGTATTGATATTTACGAAACCGAGCCTCCTTTGCCTGATAATCATCCTTTATTGTCTGCCCCAAATACTGTTCTGGTACCTCATATCGCTTATGCTACAAAAGAAGCAATGCTGAAAAGATTTGACATAGCTATTTCAAATATTGATTGGTTTTTAAAAGGAGAGATTAAAAATAAAATCGTTTAGAAAATACAGCAAATTTGAGCTAAATTTCTACTCCATTTATAATTATTTTGGAATTTATTTTCAGAGCCTTTTTCAGAATATAACTTACACCGCAATATCTTTCTTCTGATAAGGATACAGCTTTTTTTACGTTTTCAATATTAATATCTTCACCTGTAATATTGTAGCTTACGGTAATTTCAAAATAATGTTTAGGATGTTCATCTGTTAATGCTCCATCAACTTTAACTTCAAAATTTTTAACATTAACCCGCATTTTTTTTAGCATAGAGATAACGTCCATTGCAGTACAACCACCAAGAGCAGTCAAAATAAGAGGTTTTGGACGAGGGCCTCTGTCTTCGCCACCAAAATCCGGTTTTGCATCTATTGTTATCTTATGCCCGTCAACTTCAGATGTGAACGACATTTTGCCATCCCAAATAATATCTACTGAATCCATAATTTATATTTTTTTAATAACAAATCTCTATTGACTATGTTTAAAATATGTGTAATTACTTATTTAGTAAATCCTTATCAGCAGAAAAAGCCTTTTATTCGCGTACCCAAACTCCTGTTATTTCGCCAACATACATTGTGTGAAAATCCTTTTGCGGGTATTTATCATCAACAATTGTATGGTCAATAAATTCACCCTCCTTTAACACCGTTGTATATATCTTTTTACATTCAATAATTATTGAAGCTTCTTTAAATGCTATAGATTCATTGGGCGTAATTACAGGCCTCAGCTTTTCGTAACCCATTTTATCAAAATTGCGTCCTGACACCGAACCCATTTCAACTAATACTTCACGATAGTCTTTGTTAAAAAAACAGATAGTGTAATAATCCTCTCTTTCGGTATAAATATGAGTGTGTCTTTGGGGACGTACAAAAATTGTTGTAACAGGTATTTCCCAAAGCCAGCCTAGACTTCCCCAAGCCGCAGTCATCATATTATAATCATCAATATTCCCGGCTGAGATAAGCATCCAGTCTTTGCCTATTAGCTCGATTGCATTATTGTTTAATCCTTCCCATCCGATTTTTTTAAATTCTTTCATATCTTCAAGATTTGTTTGTGCTGTGCATGAAAAAAATACAGTTGTAATAATTATTATTATTGATAATAACGCTTTCATAAAATCATTTTTAACAAATATACTAATATCCGATAATTTACAAACAAAATTTAGCCAAATTATTACCAGTTAAAAAAGTATTCTTATATTTTTTAAGTTTTACTTATTATCTTCGCAGAAATAAAATGGAAGATAAATTTATCATAATATCAGGACCTTGCAGTGCAGAATCCGAAGAGCAGGTTTTCAGGACGGCCAAAGAACTGAAAGAATATGTTAATCCCTCTTATTTCAGAGCCGGAATCTGGAAACCACGTACAAGACCGGGTAGTTTCGAAGGAGTTGGGCAATCTGGTTTGAAATGGATGAGTAAAATCCAAAAAGAGCTTGATATGTCAGCCATAGTTGAAGTAGGCTGTGCATCACATTTGGAGGAAATTTTAAAACATGATATCAAGGCTTTTTGGATTGGAGCAAGAACTGTAGCAAATCCTTTCTCCGTTCAGGAAATTGTTGACGCACTTGAAAATATGGAAGTAACAGTATTTGTTAAAAACCCTGTTCATCCCGATATAGAATTGTGGACAGGAGCAATGGAAAGATTTTTAAAAGCAGGGGTTAAAAATGTTGCTGCAATACATCGCGGTTTTTATCCATATGAAAAAACTCATTTGAGAAATATTCCACGCTGGGAAATACCTATTGAACTTGCTCGTCGGTTTCCAGAAATTAAAATTATATGCGACCCAAGTCATATTTCGGGGAAACTTGAGTTTTTGCAGGAAATAGCACAAAAAGCCATAAATCTGAATATGGCTGGTCTGATGATTGAATCTCATTTTAATCCAAGTCAGGCGTTGAGTGATAAAGACCAGCAAATTACACCGGAGGAATTAAAAAATCTTATTTCAAAACTTGATTTCAGGCATCCTATAAACGATAACAATGATTTTAGAAACAAATTATTAGAATTATGTGAAAAAATTGATGTTATTGATTATCAATTGATTGATATGCTTGAGCATCGTTTTAAACTCGTTGACGAAATCGGAATGCTTAAAAAAGAGCATAATGTGACAATTCTTCAGCTCGAAAGATGGAAGACAATTGTAGAATCGAGATTAAGATATGCCAATCAGGATAAAATATCAAGGGATTTTCTCTTAAAAATTCTTCAGATGATACATAAAGAGTCAATACAAAGGCAACATGATATATTTGCGAAGGAGTAAATAAAAAGGGTGCAAAAGTATGCACCCTAAATCGCTTACTTAAAATAATTGCCGCCTTGTTTTGGAGTAAGCCAAGATATTAGTTAAACACTACAAACAATAAAATGGTTGCATAAAAAAAACTGTCCTCAGACAGTTTTTTTTATGCACATACATTATTGTTCTTAGACTATCTCAAGAGCATGAGATAAGTCGTCAATTATATCTTTGCAATCTTCGATACCAACTGAAAATCTCACAAGACCATCTGTAATACCTGCGGCTTCACGAGCTTCTTTTGATAATCCGGCATGTGTCATTGACGCAGGATGTTGAATAAGTGTTTCGACGCCACCCAAAGAAACGGCCAGTAAACAAAGATGAACATTGTTCATCATTTTCTCTCCAGCAGCAAAACCACCTTTTAATTCAAAGCTGATCATTGCTCCCGGACCTTGCATTTGACTCATTGCTAATTCATATTGTGGATGAGATTTTAATCCCGGATATTTAACCCATGAAACTTTAGGATGATTTTCTAAAAATTCAGCAATTTTTTGTGCACTTTGTTGCTGACGATCCATTCTTAATGACAGAGTTTTTAAACCACGATTAACAAGGTAGGCCTGATGAGGATCCATATTGCCTCCTAAATAAACCATGGTTTGGCGTAATTTTTTATATATTTCAGGGTCTTTGGCAATTAATGCTCCACCAACTATATCAGCATGTCCGTTTATGAATTTTGTAATTGAATGCAAAGCTATGTCAGCGCCCAAATCAAGAGGTTTTTGCAGATACGGTGAGCAAAATGTATTATCAACACAAACAATTATATTGTGTTTATGAGCCAGAACAGAAACTGCTTTTAAATCTGTTAAAACCATCGTTGGATTTGTAGGAGTTTCAATATACAAAAGTTTTGTATTAGGCTTTATTGCTTTTTCAACCTGTGAAATGTCAGAGGTGTCAACATAATCATACTGAACTCCAAAACGTGAAAAATCTCTTTCAATAATAGCTCTGCTGGGTCCATATACAGCATTTGTGCTAATCATATGAGCATCTTTACCTAATAGTGCCATATAAACCGTAGAAACAGCAGCCATCCCACTTGATAAAGCTATACCTCTATAACCATTTTCGAGTTGAGCCAGTTTGTCTTCGAGTGAATTTATGGTTGGATTACCTATACGAGTGTAAATATATCCAGAATCTCTTCCTGCGAAGCAATCTGCACCATGTTTTGCATTTTTAAACCTAAATGTAGATGTTTGATAAATTGGAGGAACTGCACTTCCCAACGCGTCGTCGTAATCACCTGCGTGAATTAATTTGGTGTTGAAACCTTTGTTTTTTGTGTCCATTTCTATTTTTTATTATAAGTAATTTTATTTATGGGCTACAAAATTATAAAACTTATTATGATTAAATAATTATTCTTGTATTTTTAAGAAATTTAGAATTAAAGATTTTAATTTAAATGCCAATGATGAAAATATGTGAAAGATGCGGAAAGGAATTCGAATGTTTAGGCTCTGATGACTGTTGGTGTGGAAAACTTGAAATACCTGAAGATTTGTCAAAAATTCTTAAATCAGAGTTTAAAGATTGCTTATGTAAAGACTGTCTTGAAGCTGTAATTCAGAAGTTTACAAAAGATAGTAATTCAAATATTCAGGACAAAATGTAAATTTATTTTGACTGGTTAAGAAAAAAAATTATATTTGCAATCCTTTTTGGTACCTTAGCCGAGTGGTTAGGCACCGGTCTGCAAAACCGGCTACGGCGGTTCGACTCCGCCAGGTACCTCACAAGCACATTCAGATTTGGAGGTGCTTTTTTTATGAAGGTTTTGCAAACAGATTAATGATTTTCTAAAGATTATGGTGGAAACGGGATTAGACTTTGCCATGTCCCTCTCAAGCACTTCCGAAGAAAAAAGGCTGTCTTTTTAGACAGCCTCCGCTATTTTCTATCTTACAAAAATAATCTTTAATTGTGTTGATTAAACACACATATTTCTTCTGATTGCAGGATGAGGATTGTAATCTTCAATTACAAAGTCATCAATGGTAAGCTGATCAAAAGGTTTTTTTGAAATATGTAATTTAGGTAAGGTTTTAGGTTCTCTCGACATTTGTTCGAGAATTGCAGTTACATGATCATATTTTTCTTCATTTCCGTCACTGGGTGCATTTTTGTTTATCCAATCTACTATCTCTAAGTATTCTTCTCTTACTGAAACACTTCTTATTCTTTTTTGTAATTCTTTAAAATTCTCTTTATGCCATTGAGTTCTTTTTCCTATTCCTGCATAAAAATGCGAATCTCCAAAAGTATGTATAAATGTTTTTGGAACCATACCGACTTCCTGAGCGATTACTTGAGTAAGAGCAGTATAACTGGCTATATTAAATGGTACACCCAAGAACTGGTCACAACTTCTTTGGTATAGTTGCAATTCCATTTCTCCTTCTTCATTTGCTGTTGCTTGGTATAAAACATGGCATGGAGGTAAGGACATTCTTGGCGTGTCACCGGGGTTCCATGAATCAACAATGTGCTTTTTACCTGTAGGATTCTTTTTTAATCCCTTAATTAGTTTTCCAAGTTGATCTATTTCAATAAATGCTCCTTTTTCGTGATCAAAATATTCCCATTTTCTCCATTGTTTGCCGTAAATTGGCCCTGCGTCGCCCCATCTTTGGGCAAACTCTATATCTTCTCTTATTCTCTGACCATATTCTTCCATTGCCTTGTCCCAATCAGGCGAATATTTTTCAAGATTCTCAGGAAAGATACCTTCTTTTATCATCCCGGGCAGATTGCCCTGAAAAGCATCAGGTCTCCAAATAGGAGCATTGTTGTCTTCAAGATATTTAATATTCGTATCCCCCCTTAAGAACCATATTGTTTCATGGAACATAGATTTTGTTGCCATCTTCTTGGTGGTTAATAAGGGATATCCTTCTCTAAGATCATATTCATTTTGGTA
>DAOOPK010000130.1:0-7383 GCA_035388205.1 Bacteroidales bacterium | reverse complement strand
ATGCCGTACTGAGTACGTCCATCCATAGTTTGAGCATAGATATAAAACTTGGCTTCTTCATCTTCAATCAGCCATCCTTGTGCCTGCATGTTTTTAAAATTTTCAACAGCCTTTTCATACACTGCACTACTATGTACATCAGTACCTGCGGGCAAATCTATCTCTGCTTTTGTAACATGCAGTAAAGATTCTTTTTTACCCGCAGCCATTTGAGCTGCTTCCTGACTGTTCATCACATCATAAGGCAAACATGTTACCTTCTCAACAATTTCTTTTGGAGGACGCAAGCCTCTGAAAGGTTTTACTACTACCATTTTAAGAATATTTAAATTTAACTTTTTGGCAAATATATAAGATTTAATACAAATTACAAATGAGAAAAACTCCTTGTAAAACATAAAATAGTTCAGTCACTATAAATAATGAAAAGGATAGAAATTATTTCATTAAAACAAAACGTGAATAGTAAACTTTATCATTTGTTTTTAAATATACGAAATAAATACCCTCCTCAATTCCTGACAAATTATCAAAAACTGAAAGATTATTTTTTCCATGAAATAATTCACATGATCTTTTATTAATTTGCTCACCCAATATATTATATATTATAATCTCCGCTAAAGCTGCATTATCTGTATTGATAACGATTTCTGACTTTAGGTTTCCAGGATTAGGCAAGATAAAGATGTCGTCTGAAATTTCATTATCAGAGATTTTACTTAATTCTGAAGTATAACTGATCTGCCACCCCTCTCCCAGTTCACTTGTTGAGGATGCAAAAAACTGCACAACTGCAACACCCGATTCAATAGTTATTGACTGCTGTGGAAGATTATTCATATCATAAATCTCAATCAGATTCGCAGTACTGATTGAATTTTTAAATACGCGAACAAAATCAATTTCTCCACCCAAATCAAAATACTCAAAACTTAGCTCAATTCTGTTAACATCAGGAGGTTGAATTGTCCAGGAGCATAGAGTAGATTTACTATATTCACAATCTTTGCTACCATCGTCAAACATTCCAAAGGGTTGAGTTAAAACCATACCTGCTCTGCAAGCTCGAGTTCTGTAGCTTATCGCCCAACCTTCAGCCGTATTTGCTCCATCTGAGATAAAGTTTAAAGTCATTTTCCCCGATGTTGCTTCGTATTCTTCTTCGCTAGGCACATTTTCCATATCAAAACTTGCGATTAATATGTTATCTGAAGGATCTCCATCCCATAACTGGATATAATCACCTTGAGTCAAACTAAACTTGTCAAATTTGAGCAATACGATTTGTCTGCATTCGGGTTCTATTGTATATGTGCAATTGGAATTATTCTGGTAATTGTAAAATGAACTTCCATCATCGAAAGAGCCATCCGAACCGATAATATTTACCTCACTATTGCAGTAATTTGGATAAGTACCTTCGGGATAAATGTTGATGAGAGCCTGTTGCCAATAGCAATAATTACCTTCACCACTACCAGGAGTTGCTTGTGTACCAAGTGCGTCTAAAGTATAAAAGCCATTTCCATAACCTCCCCAGCCCCAGTTCATGTGAAAATAGTCTTCATCCTGATATCCGTCACAATTCCATGCATGACCAGCTTCGTCAGAGTAACCGACATAAAAGATCGGTTTTCCTGCATCAATTTGGCTTCTTAGCAGTTGCTTCCATTCTTCTTCATCATAATAATCCTTTTCTACCAGTTCAATATTATCCTGATAACGGAAATAATTAGCCAAAGCATAAGCGACATCCTCAGGGCCTGCAGCAGAGCCTTCGGGAGACCACCACATCCTTATAGCGACTCCGGCATGAAAACATATTTTCGCAAGCTCCTCATTATACTGCTGTCCATCATTAGGCATTGAATACCAATCATAAGTATTTTGTCCAAAGTTGACATAAAAATCTTCGAATCCGCCGTTTTCATCTGAAGTGTGAGTATATGAACCAACCCCTGATGCTGGCCAATTATAATATTTCATTATTTGTAACATCGCAATTGCAGAGCATCCTACCGGACAACGACCTCCGTAACCCGTATAAGTACCATCTGCAGCCGGACACATTGAATTATATGGATAACTTTGATTCCAGATAATAGGATCCAATAAACCTTCAACGGTAGTTTTTTGCTTAAACTGATCCTCCGTTTTAAAATTTGCCAATTGAATCCATTCGTTTTTTATGTCTTGGTTTATAATTAATTTTTCTTCAAGAGCAGCTTCATTCATCTCAGAATAATAATTCAATAAAGATTGTTGTGATGGAGAAATATTCCCAATATTAAAAGCAGATTGTAGTGAATATGCCAAAATAGGTTTTATATTATCATCAGCAGAAACAATAACAAATCCCTCATCATTATTAATATTGAAAACATAATAACAAGCATCATTGTCAAGCGAAACTTCTTGAATACAATTGATTTGCAAATCAGTCTGTTTTATTTCAACGCCAAGGCTTTTAACACACTGGTAATAATGATTTAACGCAACTTTCTGAGCATATTCCTTTGGGACTTTTGCTGCATAAATAAAAGTTGCAATAAGCAAAGAGAACAAAAATATTACAAGTTTTTTCATCTATCTGTCATATACATTTCAGACAAAAATAATTAATAAATAGTTGTACATCATATTTAACTCAAATAATTATACAAAAAAAGGCTGTTTTATGCAGCCTTTAATTATATTCATTACTTAAAACTATTTAAAAATCCAAAACAGTAACCCACCCAAATGGGTCTTCGACTTCACCGAATTGTATTCCCACAAGAGTATCGTACAACTTTGTAGATACCTGTCCTGGTTTACCTTCTTTGCAGTATTTATAAATTGTACCAGTATCCAAATCGTTTATTTCGCCAATAGGTGAAATAATTGCAGCAGTTCCGCATGCTCCTACTTCTTCAAAAGACGGCAATTCAGCAAACTCTACAGGTCTTCTTTCTACTTTGTAACCAAGGAATTCTGCAAGTTCTTCAAGGCTTTTGTTAGTTATAGAAGGTAAAATTGATGAAGATTTCGGTGTAATGTAAGTATTATTCTTTATGGCAAAAAAGTTAGCTGCGCCGATTTCGTCAATATATTTCTTCTCATTACAATCCAAATACATTGGAGCACCATATCCTGCTTTATGAGCTTTTATTACACCTCTCAAACTTGCGGCATAATTACCACCCACTTTGAATGTACCTGTACCAAGAGGAGCTGCTCTGTCCGAATCTCTTACAACTGCAATTTTTATTGGTTTAAAACCTTCTTTAAAGTATGGTCCAACCGGAGTAACAAAAATAACAAATGTGTACTCATCAGCAGGTTGAACGCCAACTTTTGGTCCTGAGCCAAACAAAAATGGTCTGATATATAAGGTTGCACCAGAACCATAAGGTGGAACAAAATCTTTATTTAATTCAACAACTTTACTTACCATTTTGAAAAACAGTTCGTCATCTAGTGGAGCCATATAAATGCCCTCACAAGAATTTCTCATTCTTTTTGAATTTTCGTCCCATCTGAACAATCGAATTTTACCGTCTTTACCACGATAAGCTTTCATGCCCTCAAAACAAGCCTGTCCATAATGAAGTACTGTTGCTGCCATGTGAATATTTACATATTCATTGTCAGTTACCTCTATTTCTCCCCATTTGCCATTCTTATAAACACTACGTACATTGTAATAGGTTTTCACATAACCAAATGGAAGTTGTGACCAATTTAAATCTTGCATAATATTAAAATTTTATTCGTTCAAAATTATTAATTTGATGAGAATTATCCTAATAAAAAACTATGTTGTAAAACAAATAAATCAAACAAATTACAAATTTCGTATTTCAAATTGCAAATCATTTCATTTTTTGGAAGTTGTATTTGGAAACTTGTGATTTGAGGCTAAGGCTGAGGCTAAGGCTAAGGCTAAGGCTGAGGTTAAGGAAATAGCACTAACTTATAACTTCGAACTTCGAACTTCGAACTTGTTATTTTCCCATTACCACTTCATAATTTCATTCAGTTTAGACATAAAGTTGGTGTTATCCATATCTTCATTAAAATACACAGAATGAAGTCCTAAAGTATAAACAGGAACCATTGTGTCGGTGTGATCCCAAGTTGAAAAAGCCACTCCTGCACGATTCGACAATATATTCGAAAATACTACAGCAACAGGATTTAACCCACCGTATTTTACTTCTATCTCATCGTTCGAAAGTGTAGTATTATTATAGAAAAACAGATTATAAGCCTCATCAATATCCTTATTTTCTTTTTCGCTAAACACCAAAGGCTGACTATAAAAATGCAAATTTGCAAGAGATATTACATCTTTAAGTGAATATGCGGTATTTGAATTTTTGTATTCTAATAAAACATCAGAAAAGTAATCAACTGAAGATATCTGCATATTCAGGTATCCTTTATTATTAATACTGTCAATATTGGGTTCGATAAAATAAATCCCTCCTGTTTCATGATCTGCAGTCACAATAATTAAGGTTTCGTTAGGATGAAATGAATAAAATGAGAATGCTTCCAAAATAGCATTATTAAAATCCATTACTTCTTGTGCGATTGTTGCAGCATCATTATTATGTGAAGCCCAATCAATTTTCCCCCCTTCTACCATAATAAAAAAACCTTTGTCATTAAATAAAAACCCTATTGCTTCCCTAACAATATCCTTAAGCTCATTTCCTCCGTGTTCTTCCCTGTCAATTCCATAAGGCATTTCACCTTTTTCAAGTAAAACCGGATTGACAAACATTAACCCGTTCACTGAAGTATCAATCTGACTAATTTCCAAAATATCGTTAGTCACAACATATCCAAATTCTTTGACTCTATCATACAAATCTTCCTGATCATTTTCTTTACCCTTAGGATATTTGAATCCACCGCCGCCAAAAAACTCAAATCCCGATAATGGTAGTTGATATCCAATGTCATAATAATTTTCTCGGCTTTCATTAACAGCATAAAAAACAGCAGGTGTAGCATGGTCAATACTTACATTTGTAATTATTCCCACTTTATATCCAATGGAATGAGCTTTTTTAGCTATTGATGCCGGCATTGCTGCAGTGGGATATTCAGGATAAAATGCAATTGAACCATTATTTGCTTTTTTTCCACAAGCAATAGCCGAACCTGCAGCACCAGAATCTGTAACTTTACTGTCTTTACTTTCTGTAGTACATTCCGCATAAGCATGAAATCCGGTAAAACTTAATTTCCCTTTTCTAATCTTACCCTTTGCAGATTTTATATATGAATGTGTAAGTTCAACATGGCTTTTACCCATTCCATCACCGATAAACAAAAATACATATTTGGGCTTCAGAGCATTTCTCAGTTGCTCTCCCTGTGCCATGCAGCTAAATGTTGAAATCAATAATCCAACACCTAACAGTATAATATATCTGAGTTTATTTTTCATATTTATATTATCTCTCATTTTAAACTACAATTTTATCAAATTATTTCTTAATTCTGATTAAGAGTAGTATTTTTGACGCAAATTTATTGAAATTAAATCATTTATGCAGAATAAACTCATTTTATACAACTCATTAAGCAGAAAAAAAGAAGAATTTGTTCCTCTAAATTTTCCTTTTGTAGGAATGTATGTTTGTGGTCCGACAGTATATGGCGATGCACACTTGGGACATGCAAGACCTGCAATAACTTTTGATTTACTTTTTAGATATTTCAAACATCTTAATTATAAAGTCAGATATGTGCGTAACATAACTGATGTAGGGCATTTGGAAAACGACGCAGATCAAGGCGAAGATAAGATTGGCAAAAAAGCCCGTATCGAAAAACTCGAACCAATGGAAGTTGTTCAGTATTTTTCTGATCGCTATCATGTTGAGATGAACAAATTAAATACTCTCACTCCGAGTATTGAGCCTCGTGCATCTGGTCATATTATCGAGCAAATTGAAATGACAAAAAAAATACTTGAGGCCGGATATGCTTATGAAATAAATGGTTCTGTATATTTTGACGTTGAAAAATATAATAAAAAATATAATTACGGCAAATTATCAAAGCGTGTTTTGGAAGATTTAATTGCAAATACCAGAGAACTCGACGGACAATCGGAAAAGAGGAACAATTTTGATTTTGCATTATGGAAAAAAGCAAGTCCTGAACATATTATGAAATGGCCGTCTCCATGGAGTTTGGGATTTCCGGGCTGGCATATCGAATGTTCTGCAATGGGACATAAATATCTGGGCGAAAAATTTGATATTCACGGCGGAGGAATGGACCTTTTATTTCCTCATCACGAATGTGAAATTGCACAAAACACAATTGCTGTAGGTGAGAATTCTGTTAAATACTGGATTCACAACAATATGATTACTATTAATGGTCAAAAAATGGGTAAATCACTTGGTAACTTTATTACACTTGATGATTTATTTAACGGGACTAATAAAGTTCTTGAAAAAGCCTACTCACCAATGACGATAAGGTTTTTTATCCTTCAGGCACATTATCGCAGCACTCTTGATTTCTCAAACGAAGCACTGCAGGCTGCCGAAAAAGGACTTGCAAGACTAATGAAAGGCGTTGACACATTAAATAAAATCAAAACTTCAACTGATGGAAAATTCAATGCTTCGGAATTGAAAACTAAATGCTATGATGCAATGAATGATGATTTGAATTCACCTATTGTAATTGCTCATTTGTTTGATACTTTAAAAACTATTAATGCTATTGATACCGGTACAGAAAACATTGACGAAACGAATCTCGCTATTTTAAAAGATGTTTTTAATAGCTTTCTTTTTGATATTCTTGGACTAAAAGATGAGAATCAACAAGCAGGTAACAACGAAATGCTTAAAGAAGTTGTTGATATGGTTCTAAATCTCAGAATGCAGGCAAAAGCAAACAAGGATTATGCTACATCGGATTTTATCCGCAACGAACTAACAAAAATCGGTATTACCGTCAAAGATAAAAAAGACGGTTTTGAGTGGGAAGTGTAGATAAGTTCGGCACTTCGACTCGCATAAGGCCAAAACCTATGGCCGCTCAGTGACCTCATATAGTGCGGAGTATTCAAATGCAATACCATTTGAAGATTATTTTTTGAATTTTAGATTTTTGTAATTCCATTGTTCGTCCGTTCGTAATTCGCCTGTTCGTAATTCGCCTGTTCTTCTGTTCGATTGTTCGTCTGTTCTTCTGTTCGTCTATTCAATTGTTCAAGAATCGAAATAAGAACTATTTGTTTAAATAGTTTAGTATGATTTTTCATAACGTACATATTGTTGCTTTTTTATCTATTTTGACCCTACAAAACAAACTTATCAACAACCCACATTTTTTCCATTAAAAAACAAATATTCAAAA
>DAOOPK010000129.1:0-7407 GCA_035388205.1 Bacteroidales bacterium | reverse complement strand
ATCATTAATTTCCCACATTCCGTAACCTGCATCTGCATTTGTGCAAACACCTGTTGTAGTAACCAAAACGCCTTCGTACATTTCAACGCCAACGTTTGCTGTTGATAAAACTGTAGCAGCTGCAATAGTGTTACCTGAATTTAACACAGTAACGTTTGTCACTGGGCTGATTTCGGTAAGGCTGTTATATTCTGTCACAGTTCCAGCAACAGTTACAGAGTCGCCTCTGGCAGGACCTGGTGTGGTCGTGTAATATACATAAACCCCATTCCATGCGCCAGCGCCATCCTGTATCCAGAATTTATCTCCGAAAACACCTGCAACCACTCCTCTTGTAGTGCCAGTCTGTGTAGCTAAAGGAGAAGCTCCATCTGGTGCTGTAGTATATTGAATATCATATATAGGTGTGTATTCAGGGGCAGCCGTATTAACAGTAAATGTTACGCCTGCAGTAACTGCTGGTGTTAATGAAGCATCGCTCATATCAACAAGTTCCATTTGTACTGTATGCTCGCCATCAATTAAATCTGTAAGAGCAATAGGACTTGTGGTTGTGTATTGAACAGAGCCTCCGTCAACAACGTATTTTACTCTACCGTCAGTTCCAAGAACGAAATTGCTAACATTAAAAGTAATATTTACGTCAGCCGAAGTTACTGTTGACATATTCGCAGGAGAACTTATTGATAAATATGGATCAGACGAAGAATATCCTGTCCATGAAATATCGTCAATTACAGCCTGTCTGTTTACGTCAGTCGAACCAACATTTTTAATCATAATAGTAAAATCACCTGGTACATTAATGTCAGTAACTGAGAATGTATAAACTGTAAGATCTGGTTCAACTGTTCCAAAAACTTGAGAAGTTCCTTTTAATTCACCATTAATATAAAGTTCGAGTTGTCTTTCGTTTGTTGATGTATATGCTTTGCGCATACTCAACTGAAAACTAGCGATGCCACCACTAATTGTAGCAGATTCAATATAGCTTACAGAAGCACGGCGAAGCATTAAGCCTTTGTCATTAATTGGATAAGCACCTGTATCTCTACATTGATAATAATTCCAAGTAAATCCTTCATCACCTACAAAAGATCCGTCTGTGTAGTTAACGCCTGCAGTAATTTCGGAATTTTCAAATGTTTCCATACCACCCGGTAAAGCTTCTACGCAAGTAAATGTAACACTTGTTGTTACTGCAGGATCCAAAGAAACATTTGACATATCAACCAATTCAATGTCAACAGCATGCGCAGCATAAGATAATCCTGTCAGAGCAATGTCGTCACTTGTTGTTTGATAAACAATTGCACCACCATCAACACTATACGCAATTTTACCGTCAGTTCCGGGGATGAAATTTTCAAGTGTAAATGAAATATTTACATCATTGCTGTAAACACTTGAGCCATCCACAGGAAAATCAATAGTAATCCACGGATCTGTACTTGGAATTTCGTAATCAAATGTTCTAGTTACTAAAACTACAGGATCAAGAGGGTCATTTGACATATCTACAAGTTGAATAGCCAAAGTATTACTGCCTTCGATAAGTCCTGTAACATTGTAAGGACTTGTAGTAGAATAAGTTGCTGTTCCACTATTAAGAACAAATTCAACTTGACCATCAACACCAAGTTCGAAGTTTGCAACAGAAAAGACAACGTCAACATTGTCAACATCTACTGTTGATGCATTTGTTGGTGAAGTAACAGTTAGTGAAGGATTTAAAACTGGTTCTCCCCATGTTTCAAAACCTGGGTTTGTCAATAAATTTGCACCACCATTTTCAGAATAAGACGCATTGTCAATAATAACTGTTGCGGTACCAGTCCAACCTGCAGTTACATCATAGAAACGTAAAAGAATCTGTGCTGAAGTTGCTTCGGCAGGAACCGTACCTTCATAAGTAAGTGATTGCCACTCAGCTAAATCGACAGAGTATGTTTCTGCGAAACCATTTCCCGAGCTCCAAGCGATAGCCATTCTAACTCTACCACCTGCATCGTTGTCATAAACATCTAATGTGTAAGAAAACGCGGCTCCAGGAGTTACGGTAAAAGCATCAGACTTAATGTCCTGATTTTCTGTACTGGTCCATGTAACTGACATGGCTTTTGTACCTTCATTAACAGTTACAGTTTCTTCTGTAACAGTAATGTCAGTTGTGATTATGTTCCAGTTTGTAGGAACATTTTGTGCTTTAACCAATCCTATTCCGATTGAAATTAAAGCAACTAAAACAAAAGTAAATCTTTTCATTGTAATTAAATTTAATTAGTAATTAGTAAAATATGAATATTAAAAGTTTTCAATTTATTATTAGCAAAAATAACATATTTATAATTATGTATTTGTAAATCGTAATTATTTTTTTAACAAAAAATGACGGAGATTGTTAACACGAATTCTGTAAGATGTTTATTTGTCTTTTATTATTTCTCAAGAATATCCGGATCAACTAATATTCTTCCACAGTATTCACAAGGAATAATTTTACGGCTTGATTTGATATCAAGTTGTCTTTGAGGTGGAATTTTGTTGAAACAACCACCACAGGCATCTCGTTCTATAGAAACAATCGCAAGTTTATTGAGAACATTGTTGCGAATTCTGCTATAAGCATACAACAAACGTGGTTCAATATAAGAAGCAATAGATTCCCTCTCCGCGGTCAGCTTTTCTTCATCAATTTTAGTCTCTGAAACAATGCTTTCTAACTCATTTTTTTTAACTTCAAGATCTTTTTGACGTTCTTCAAGCTTAAATTTTGATCCTTCAATCAATTGTGTTTTTAACTCAATATCTGTTTTATGTTCTTTGATTTTTTTGTCACAAAGTTCAATTTCAAGAGTTTGAAATTCAATTTCTTTACTTAAGGAATCAAACTCTCTGTTGTTTCTGACATTGTTCTGCTGTTCGGTGTATTTTTTAATCAAAGTATTAGCATCATTCTTTGCATTTTCTCTGAGAGAAATCTGTTTTTCCATATTTCCTGTCTCAGTTTCGAAATTTAAAATTCTGGTTTCCAGTCCTGCTATTTCATCTTCCAGGTCCTGAACTTCAAGAGGTAATTCTCCTCTCATTATTTTTATTCTGTCAATTTCTGAATCAATGAGCTGTAATCTATACAAGCTCTTGAGTTTGTCTGATACACTCTGGTTTGCGATTTCAATTTTTGTATTTGTTTTTGCCATCTTAAAAAGTATTAATCGGATTCGTATTAATTTCTGAAAAACGGACTGCAAAGTTAGGATTATTTTTCATAATAATATCATAAAATATTTCTTTTGTGAATTGTTCGCTTTCAAAATGTCCTATATCAATTATAAGTATCTGATTATCAGCAATAAAATAATCATGATATTTTATATCTCCGCTTATAAATACATCAGCATCTGAATTTTTTGCTGCTGATATTAAGAATGCCCCGCTTCCTCCACATACAGCAACTTTTTTTACGGGTTTATCCAGAAAATTAGAATGTCTTATACATGAAACATTAAATTTTTCTCTCAAAATGCTTAGCAATTTTTTTTCGTTTATTGAAGTTTTGAATTCACCAATCATTCCTAGTCCTGCTTTATTCCAGTTATTGTCCAGTTTATAAATGTCATACGCAACTTCTTCGTATGGGTGTGATTTGAGAACTTCCTGTATCAGTTTTTTTTCTATATAGGCGGGATATATCATTTCTATTCTCTGTTCATTTTCGAAATGGATTTTACCAATTTCTCCAACAAAAGGATTTGCAGAATCGTTTGCTCTGAAGCTCCCTGTACCTGAAGCATTGAAACTGCAATTGTCGTAATTTCCTATATGTCCTGCACCGGCATCAAACATTACATGTTTTAGTTTTTCTGCATGAGATTCAGGTACAAAAACAACTATTTTTTTTAAAATATCTGTTTTCGGAGCCAGAATATTAAGATTTGACAAACCCAATTTATTGCATATTTTTGCACTGACTCCTCTATAAACATTATCAAAATTAGTATGTCCGCAGTAAATTGCAATATCATTTTTTATTGCGAGAATGATTGATTTTTCTATATAATCATTGCCATTTATTCTTTTAAGCTTCGAAAATATCAACGGATGATGTGATACAATTAAATTAAGTTTATTTTTTATTGCTTCTTCAACAACTGCTGGAGTAATATCAATACTGATGAGAATTCCCGTTATTTCGATCCCATAATTGCCAATCTGTAAACCGGAATTATCGTAATCTTCTTGCAGGGCAAGTGGAGCAAATTCTTCAAAACTATTTAATAATTCTTTTATTTTCATGGTTGTTTTATTATTTGAGATAAAATAAAAGGGCAATGTTGGAATAACTGTATTTACATTCCATCCCTGATCTCGATAAGAAAGGATTTTATTTCATTCAGTTTTTTTATCAACTCAAAATTATGCTCGGTTTCTGCACGATTTTCTTTAATTTTTTTCTTGGCTCCGGATAGTGTCATCCCTCTTTCCTTTACTAAATGCCAAATTAGATGGAAGTTCTCAATATCTTTTTGAGTAAATAAGCGATTCCCTTTTTTGTTCTTTTGTGGTTTGATAATATCGAATTCATTTTCCCAATACCTTATTAATGAAGTGTTTACATTAAACATGGCTGCAACTTCACCGATACTGTAAAATAATTTATTCGGGTTTATTTTGTTGTCGGAATTCATTATTAAAATTTATTTACAAATTTGACTAAAAAATCTTAATTGCCAAAATTTATATATCAAATATGATGAAAGTATTTAAAAATTATCTTATTCTGTCTCCGCAATACTCTTTTCTGCGACATTTTTTACAGGCTAAACCAATCCAAACATTATCAAATTGATTAACAGCTTCATTAACGAGTGAAGGATCCGAAGTGAGAATTCCTGCTTCAAAATTTCTGTTATCAGGTCCTTTAAAACCTAAACCTGCGCCTGTAAGGTTTGCTGAGCCTATATATGCAATTTTATTGTCAAATATTATTAATTTGAAATGTACTCGTGGACAAAGCATTCTCTCCATATTTTTCCATAAAACCGGATATTTATCAAAGTCATCTCTAAAATTTTGTCCGGGTTCTTTTGCATGGATTAATCTTACAGAAATTCCTCTTTCAACTTGTTTTGCAATAACAGCCAAAAGCGGAATGACTTGACTTCCTTGTTTTACATACAAATCTTTAATGTCTGCAGTGCCAATCCAAAGGCTACTTTCTACCTTAGAGATCAGACCTAATACATTGTCATAATGTTCTTCGTTTTTAATATATTTTGTAAGAAAAGGCATATTTACTAAATCAGAAAAATGCGACAATGGAAGAGTGCTATTATATTATTCAACAAATTGCAATGCATAGTATTTGGCAGTAAGTTCTTCTCCAGTGGCATTCTTAATCATTGTATTCCAATGCCATTTTGCTCCGGGTTTAAAAACTTTCTCGATTAAAAATTCGCCAACTTCTTTGTTGTTATAATAGCTTTGATTGTTAAAATCGTTTGATTTACAGATGTTTGTTGAAATATAATAGTTTAGTTGCGAAGCCAGTAATTCTCCCAACAAATAATTATGATAATAGCATGGAGATGTAGCAATATGGGTTTTTGTTGCCCAATCCGGCATATCGCGACCTTCGGGACGAGTAATCATTTGATATTCTTCAACCAGATCCCACCATAATTTATTAAGATCCTGATCGGGGTTTTCGTACATTGATTTTTCAAATCTGTACATAACCTGAGCCCAGCGACTGAAAACAAGTTGTTCCAGTCTAAGTGACTTGAATCCCAGATCGCGGATTTTCTCTTTTTCCTTATCGCTGATGCCGAGCATATCCTGCATCCATTGAGCATTTGAACCCATACGTCCAAATAACATTGCAATAGCCTCAGTAGTAAATGTATGTGCAGGGTCAATCAAGGCGAAAGGCAGTTCGTGGTCAATGTATTTGTCGTAAACAGCATGTCCAAATTCGTGCAACATTGTATTCGTCCAGTTATAATTCGGTTTGATATTACACAAAACCCTTATGTCGCCAGCTTTGTCAATGTCAATGCAATATGCATGTTGATTTTTGCCTTCTTTTTCGTACAAATCACTCTGGCTTATCATATCAGTTATGTCCATACCTATTGATTTGTAATATTCTACAGTAAGTTTTTCTATATCTTGATCTTTATAATATGAATCTAAATCAATTTCATACATTTTTGGAGCTTCCTGAAAGAATCTGTTCTGATAATGCCATGGTCTTAAATCTTCCTTTTTAATATTGAATTTTTTTGCCAGATAATCATCTATTTCTCCTTTAAGCTCAATAAAAGACTGTTTGGTTAAATCATCAAGTTCGTCAAAAATTTTATCAATTTCTTCAGGGTCCTGGTCGCTTAACTTAAGGCTCATTTCATGATAATTGTTAAAACCCAGCGAAACAGCAAGTTCATTACGTTTCTTAACCAATTTTATGATGTCTTCTGAAACAATAGGTCCCAGTTTTTTTACTTCAACCCAGGCTTCTTCAACTTCAGCAGAACTTGTAGAACTTGAAAGGATAACTTCTATTTCATTGTCAGATACTGATTTACCCTTTATAGTAGCTCTGTATGTCGAAAATTGTCTGTCAATTTCACTAGCCATATTTATCATTTCTTCCAACAAAGCAGGGTCAGCTTGGTTTGATAAATATGAATTGTAAAGGATGTCCAGTTCCCGTGCAAGAATTTCGTCTTTTATCTGGTTTGATTCTTTTGCTTTTATAAGGAATTCGAAATCATCTTTGTTTGTATAAATTTTTGTCAGTTCTAACTCAAGCTCGGCAGCTTTTTTATAATCTTCCTCCGCTCCTGAAATAGATGCAATAAAATATGCATCGCACATATCTTTATAAACAGGTTTTACAGCGGTTTCGTACTTTTGAACGAATTCAATTAATTGCTTTTCCATATTTTCTTCTTTTTGTTGGTTTTTGTTTTTGAATGAAGCAAGAAAAATGAGTGGGATAAACATGATGTAACAACATTTTTTCATAATCGAAATTTTAAAATTATTTAAATCAAAAATATTCTGTAAAATTATAAAAATGCTAAAACCAAACACTATAGTTTGGTAAAAATTATTTATGCCACAGATTCACAGATTAAACTCTTAAAATATATGACTTTACTATTCACATAGTGTATATCATTTTATGAGGCTCAGAAATATTTTTGACACAATTATATAGAATTTTATTCTCCGTACTTGATTACAAATGGCAATTAGCTCAGAATAGGCAATTTTTATCTTCGATAAAAATCTTTCTGTGAATAATCTGATTTAATTATTAGCAGTGGCAATTAGTTAAAATCATCGTAATTATTTAGCTGGTAGAATAATAATAGGGAGTATTCCAAAAAGGCATGGTGC
>DAOOPK010000128.1:0-7558 GCA_035388205.1 Bacteroidales bacterium | reverse complement strand
TTAACCACATCTGACCCAAAATTCCCAAATCAGAGGCACAGGAAAACAATCCTGCATTTCCCGAAATTCCACCCAACATTGCCGCAGAAGGGTCGTGAACATTCCCGTGTATTAATTGCCTTCGCCAATATGATTCATTTTCGGTTGGAGCAATTCTGTTTCGTGGAATATTGAAAATCAAGGGTAAATATGTGGTATTGTTCATACCCAAATCTTTGTAAAACTGTTCCTTTACAAATTCATCGAGTGTCTTTTTATTTACCGTATCAATAATTGCTTGAACCAAAATCATGTTCATATCAGTATATTGATAAACTGTTCGGTTAAAAGTCCCAAGTCTCTTTACATCTTCATATAATGTATCCTGCCAACGCTTTTTGAGATACATGTTTTCCGCTATTTTAACCTCTGCAGAATCCTCTATCCATTTTTTACTGTAATAGAAATCAAATGCTTCCTCTCTGGTTACTTTAATTTCAACTTTTGAAATGCTATCATTATTTAAACTGTCATTTTTCAGATTTTGCTCAGTTAAATATTCTTTATAACTGTCCTGATAGAACATATATTTAAGTATCGGCAATGATGGACAAATTCCGCTCTGATGGACTAGCAAAGCCCTAACCGGTACCTTAAAAATATTTGAAAAAGGCGTCGTTCGAGTATAAACTATTTCCGTTAACTGTACTAATGTATCATTTATATGAACAGTATCCTTGTTCTGTATAAGCTCTTTTATTTCAAAAAGCGATTTACCTGCAATTGATACAGTATCAATAATAATTAAAGTGTCGGGTTCTATATTGCCGTAATCAATTTCTGTATTTTTGAAATATTCTTCCAGTTTGTCATCAAGTCTAATTTTGCCTGTCTCGACCATTTTCATCATTGCCAAAGTTGTAGCACAGATTTTTGTTAAAGATGCAAGATCGTACAGGTCTGTTCTCTTCACCGGATTTGTCTTTGAATAATCATGAAATCCATAGCATTTATCAAAAACAACTATCCCGCTTTTGGCAATAAAAACCTGACACCCAGGGAAAGCTCCTGTAGATATTGCATAATTGATAATACTATCTATGTCTAAAAGAATATCAGGATCAAGACCTGCATCTTCTGGCATCGAATATTTTAATCTAGTTTTTGGTGTTTTTATTCCATAACCATATGAAATGCTATCATTTAGTCGTGTTGCTAACGTGCCTTGAGCCCCAATACCACCAAAAACTAATTGTGCAGCAAAAGAAAATGCAGTAGAATTTGTATTATATATCTGAACTATTGCATCTGAGTCTATTCCACACAATTCTGATGAGATTTTCCCAAAATTTATAAATATCTTCTGATTATGGAAAACATCTAATGACCCTCGCAAATTTGCAGGAATCGAATCTGATATACCTGACTGATAAAGGACAATCAAAGTTTTCGCATTTGACGGTATTGCAGGACTTTTACCGGATTTAAGGTCAAAATATGAAATAGTATAATTGCCGGTATATTTTGCTACACAATTAATAAATTCGCTTGCATTATCTTCTGTGGCAATCAATATATGAAATCTTTGTTTAATATCTGTTATAGGTATCAAATCATCTGAGTTTTTCAAAACAGTTATTGATGCCTCGGTAATATTGGATTCCAGCAATTTTATATTAAATTCCTCTTTTAAACTGTCTTTAAGCTCAGAAATCTGATTTGACCATAGCCCCGCACGAAGTATTTTTGACGATTTTAAGAACAGATTTCCTTTTTTATTATGCTTTCTAATTTTATCTGTTAAATCCGTTAAATAATTTTGATTCTCAGTATTAACAATAAATGCATCAACGCTACGAATAAGATTTTCTTCAGGAATTTCGTCTTTATTCAATAATAAAAATATTATCCCGTCAAAATCCAAACCTTCAATCATTTGCAGTTGTTCATTTTCAGTTATAATAACACCGCACAATCCTGCATCGCTTAGATTTGATAATAATTCTGTTGCTTGCTTTTTACTTTCCTGATTTTTAATCCCCGACAAATCATCAAGCTTGATAATACTAAGAATATTGTTGCTGTGCAAGATATTTAATTCAATTTTAAGCCTGTTAGAAATTAATTTTACTGTAAGAGAATCCAATATTTCAGGAATATACAGATTTACAATTACTCCATTTATATTATTATTAATCAACAGATTAGTTTGGTATGAATAATAGCGGCTTAAAATTATACTATCATTAATAGTATTTATCAAATCTGTCGAAACAAAGAATAAAGAATCGTTAGAAAGACTCTGCAACAAATCCTCATTAATTACTCTAATAAACTTTTTATCCCGTTTTTGCGCTGAGAATTTTTCAAAAATATTCAAATCATTCAGTTCCAGATAGAAATATCCTGAGAACACATCTGATTTCTTTGATAATTCAGTAATACTGTCAAAAGAATTTCCATAATACAATACACTGTATGCTTTTTGATCTTCGGATAAAAGTTCAGTTAGGGAATCACAAATATTTGCCGGATATTTAAAAAATGCTGCTTTTCCACTTTCGGGACTGCTATACATTTTATTTCTATAAACAATTACTAAAACTGTCAAGATTGCCAATACTGCTATCAGAATGGGTATCCAGATTTTCTTACGTGAAAATAATTTCTTAAATTTCATCTTCTGTGGCTAATTGTTTACAAAAATACTTAAACAAATAGTTTTTCACAGTGCATTTGATAATATTTTTATATTCTCCACAATATTTTTAATCAGATTATGTTATGACAGAATAGATGCCTTTTCTTTACAAGGCAATAAATAATTCAGTAAAACAATATGATGTTATTAAAAATAAAGTGAAAGCATGAATTCTAATATTCTCAATGTTCTAAAACTACTACTCTATATTTCTGTATTTTCAACATTTCACAGTTCTTGTACTAAAGAAATTGAGATTGACATTCCACCATCAAAACCAAAGCTTGTGGTTTATAGTACTTTTGTTCCGTTTACCATTCCTTATCCTAAAAACTTTGAAGTAAAAGTTTATGCAACTGCACATATTTTTGATACGGTTAAATATCCTATAAGAGATGCAATTGTGCAACTATATAAGAATAATGAGTTTTACGACACTATTAATTTTTATCCTGAATGTGATTGTTATACAATTCCCGAAATGTTTTTTGCAGAGATTGGTGATGAATATTCTTTAATTGTTGAAAGAGGTGGTTTTGAAACAGTTACTGCAAGTAGTTACATACCTTCAAAAGTTTATATTCGAGATACAATAATTAACCCAATTTCTTACATTAACGAATTCGGAAGTGCCGTTGGGGAAATTCAATTTTCATTTACAGATCCTGTAAATGAAAATAACTACTATGAATTGGCTCTTTCATCTGGTGGAATAAATTACGACGACTATGACAGCTATTTTGAAATTTTCACTAATGCAACACTAATAACATCTCAAAGCTATTATCCTGACCTGATACGTTTTGATGTTCCTTATCCAAAGTTTTTACTTTTTAGTGATGATAATATAAATGGACAATCTGTTACTTTAACAATATATTATAACCCACCTCAGTGGTTTGGTGAAATAAACTATATTTCGACACACTATCGAACTCTCCATCTGAGGAATGTTACTAAAGAATACTTCGATTTTAAAACGACAAGTATTCAGCAGGATTATGCCAAACGTGAAGATTTTCTTTATGGCATGGGTGAACCAATTAATGTAATTTCAAATATTGAAAATGGATTTGGGGTTTTTGCTGGTTTCAATAACGATTATGTTACATTTAAGATAGACTCTGTTGTTGTAAATAAATAGTAAATTATGAAATTAAAATTTTTGCTCATTTTTATTCTCTCCGTTTGTTTACATACTGTAGCTCAACAAAACATTACTCTTAGTGGGTTTATTTATGACAATCAGAGTGGCGAAATTCTTATCGGGGCTAACATTTATGAAAAGAACAGCAAATCAGGTTGTGCAAGTAATGAATATGGGTTTTATAGTTTGACTGTTGCCAAAACTGATAGTCTAGAAATTATCGTTTCATTCATTGGTTATGAATCAATTTCAATTACAGTTAAAGGAGAAAACAAGTCAAATTTTAATATTTATTTAAATTCCGGTTTGTTTTTAAATGAAGTGGATATTAATGCGAAAAGAACCGAAAGCATAGTAGAAAAGAATGAAACGGGAGTTGTTCGTTTACAGATTAGCGAAATAAAACAAATGCCAAGTCTTTTTGGTGAAGTTGACATAATTAAGGCATATCAGTTAACGCCAGGTGTGCAATCGGGTGGTGAAGCTAAAAGTAACATTTATGTCAGAGGTGGAAGTCCCGACCAAAATCTGATTTTACTTGATGATGTACCTTTATATTATGTTGCTCACTTTGGAGGTTTCTTTTCTGTTTTTAATGCCGATGCAATAAATGATGTAAAATTAATCAAAGGTGGATTTCCCGCGAGATATGGTGGGAGATTATCCTCTGTTCTGGACATCCGAATGAACGATGGCAACTTTAAAGAATATAAAACTCAGGGGACAATAGGCTTACTTTCATCGAAAATTTCCTTTGAAGGACCAATAAAAAAAGATAAATCATCATTTATAATCTCTGCTCGTAAAAATTTAGTTCCTATTTTCAAAATGTTGGGAGCAGGAATCTCATACAATTTTTATGATGTTAACTCAAAACTCAATTTCAAGCTTTCGGAAAAGGATAGATTGTTTTTCAGCTTTTATATGGGAGACGATGTAATAGGACTTGGCAACAACACAACAAATACAAAGCAGAAAAACAATGCTGCTTGGGGAAACACACTCGGGGCAATACGTTGGAATCACGTATATAACTCTAAGCTTTTTAGTAACTTGACTTTATCCGATACATATTACCGATATAAAAACATTTTCGAATATAAAATTGATCAGGACAGCATTCAAAAAGAAATGAGTAACACCTTATTAACAGGCATAAACGATTTAGGATTAAAAATGGACTTCACATATTTGTTGAATTCTAAAAACAATTTCAGATTTGGATTTAATAGCATTTTGCATAATTTTATTCCAAATGATGAGACATTTTATCAAACGGGAACCAATATTTCAACAATAAATCTATCATACAACAGCAAATCGCAGGCTTTAGAAAATGCAGCTTATGTAGAATATGAAATGAAATACGGATTTTTAAATGGAAATTTTGGAGCAAGGTATTCAACTTATGTGATTGATAACAAGTTTTACCAGTATTTGGAACCAAGAGCAATATTAAATTTGATTTTTACCGAAACATTTTCGGCAAAAGCATCTTATTCAAAATCTAATCAATTTGTTCATCTGCTTAGTTATTCTGGTTCGGGAATGCCTTCCGATTACTGGATGCCTTCAAATGTAAATGTAGCTCCTCAAAATTCAGAACAATATTCTGCAGGACTTGCAAAAACTTTTCATAATAACATGTTTGAACTGAGTCTTGAGTCATATTTTAAAAGCCTTACGAACATTATTGATTTCAAACCTGGCGAATCATTGCTGGGCAATCTTGATTCCTGGGAAAATGTAATTGAAACAAATGGTAGTGGAAAAAATTATGGTGTTGAATTGTTTTTACAAAAATTAATCGGCAAAACTACTGGTTGGGTTGGTGCTACCATGTCAAAAGCTGAAAGACAATTCGAAAATATTAATAATGGAGATCCATATCCATACACTTACGACAGATTATTGGATTTTAGTGTTGTAATAAATCACAGAATTAAAGAAAATATTACACTATCTGCAACCTGGACTTATGGCACTGGCTACCCAATCACACTTGCAACAGAACACTATTTCATCAACGAGCAGGATGTTTTTGTATATGGTGATAAGAATTCGTTCCGAATGAGGGATTATCACAGACTTGATATTTCTGCCAATTTCACTAAAAAAACAGATTGGGGCGAAAGAACTTGGAATATCAGTATTTTTAATGCTTATAACAGGCAAAATCCTTATTATTACTACTACGAACGGGAATCAGAAGACATAATTGTTGCAGAAAACGGCGCTATTGGGAACCACACAATTTATGGCGATATGAAACTAATGCAGCGTAGCTTGTTTAGTTTTTTCCCATCTATTGCTTACAGTTTTAAATTTTAAGAAGTTATGAAAAAAATTATTGTAATTTGTATTTTTTGCTTATTCTCAGTTTTCTTAAACGCACAAATTTTTACTGGTGTTGGTGCAAATCTTTTATTTCCACAAGAATCATCCGCTCAAAGAGATTTTGGCGGTGGGATAAATATTTACGGAGGTTATTGTGTCATAGAAAAACTGGATATTGGTTTGGATATTCAATATAGTAGATTTGTTGCAATTGTAGATAGTTACTCATTATATGGGCTAAAGGCATTTGCAGAATATCGGTTTTTTAACAAATCTGTTCAACCATTTATTGGTGTAGGTGGCGGTTTTTTCGAAGAAAGATGGAAAATGTTACTTGATTTACCTGATTATACACAAAATGGTTTTGGATTTAGTCCTGTTGTGGGGCTTTTGTTTGACAATGATTTGCTTGAAGGACTAAAGGTAAAAGCAGAGTTATCATATACTTATGTTTTTGCTGATACTCCGATTAGTCATTATGGGTTTAATGTTGGATTAAGGTATTACTTCTGATATTTGTTAATAGCTATAGGGGTTTTGGCGTGTATTTTTGCGATCACCGAACGGAGTTGAGGTGGCAAAAATCATGACAAAACCCTTGTTAAGAATGCCATAAAACACATTGAAACTACAAATCTGCAAGTATTTTTTTAAAGTAGTTGAAAACTATTTTTTCCAATTCGGGATTTTTTACAATATTATCATTGTTTTCGTCCAATATTGTCAATTTCGTATAACGACTTTCGTATTCCTTAAGATTGTTTAAAATTTCTTTTTAATCAACAGAAATTTCCATGCTCATTATTCTGGTACCCTGTTATAGCCATTGTTTTTAATGGTATTGTTTTCGAACTGGAAAACCGGATGATCATCAATTGCTTCTTGCCATACATTCCCATCAATGTCGGTATAGGCTCCCAGTGAATTATTGTGAATGTAACAATTTTTAATTAATATATTTTTATTGCCTAAGTTATCGTGCAAACCTGCAAGTCCACAACCATTTAAATCACAGCCATCTATTATACAATCACTTGCATTGTCAAACATAATCACCCTTCCGCTACAATTCTGATGCTCAGGATCACCTGGCTGTGTATGTTGTAAATGCAGGTTTTTAATTAAAATATTTTCACCCACCAAACACATTACACTGGTATATAAAGTATTGCAATAGTGATTGACTTCACCTATACCCTCTACCACTATATTATTCCCACTAATCCAAATCTCAGAATCCGAATAGTATGTACCGGGCTCAACAAGAACATAAACATTGGATACACTTGGGTTTTGACTAAAATAATCTGACATAGACTTGTATTCCCTTTCCGGACCAATAATTACGGTCTGCAAAGGTTCAAAACTACGAAGCCATGCAGCAATTGAATTTT
>DAOOPK010000127.1:0-7756 GCA_035388205.1 Bacteroidales bacterium | reverse complement strand
TATTAAAATGAAGAACTATGCTAAAGCAGAGTTTTATCTTCAAAAAGCCATCGAATATGCTTCTAAAAACAGTAAAAATAATTCGGAAATATCAGAATATTATCGTCAATTAGCAAAAGTACAGGAATTACAACAAAAAAGAAGCTCTGCAGCAGATAATTACCAAAATGCGTGGCAAAATTCAAATGAAAATATACAAGCTCAGATAAACCTTAATGATGCAAACAGGATGAAATCTGCAAATAACTCTTATGATGAACTTGACTATCTGAATCAAAACTGTTTTCTTCTTAGCAATACCAACAATAATGAAGAGATATATCAGAATTACAACCAAATTGCTGATATAAATATGTCGTTGGATCAAACCGATGAAGCACTTGGGAATTATAACAAAGCTCTTTCTACCGTTGATAAAGAAAGTGATGAAGCCTTAGAGGTAAAAAGTAATATTGCAGACCTGTTAATCCAAACAAAAAATTACGAAGATGCCATATATATTCAAAAGGAAGTTGTTGAACAATCTTACAAAACTGCCGATTTGAACACACAGATTAAACAAATGCGTAAGCTGTCGGACATGTACTTTTCACAAAATATTACACAAGAAGGATTACAGATTTTACAAAATGCTTACATTCTTGCAATTAAGCAAGGTAATGTTTCTCAAGCAAGAGCAAGTCTAATCGAACTTGTGCATTACTATGATAAAACCGGTGAAAACACAAAAATCATTGCATTGTACGAGGATTTTATTTTAAATTTGGATTCTCTTATACTCAAGGACGAAAGCCTTATTGATGTCAAACTGTTCGAGATTTCCGAACAGAAGATCAAGGAACTGGAAGATGAACGCATATTACAGGATAAACTCATCGAACGCAAAGATAATAACAATTTATTGCTAATTATAATTATACTTCTGTTTACAATTTTGATTATAATAACAGTTAAATCATGGATAACAGTTAAGAAAAGAAATAATATTATTGCACTTCAATCTTTACGAAGAGAAATGAATCCCCATTTTATTTTCAACAGCTTAAATAGTGTCAATCAATTCATAGCTAATAGCAACGAACTTGAAGCTAATAAATACTTAAGTTCTTATTCTCAACTGATGAGAAACATTGTAGAAAATTCAAATAAAGATTTTATTAAATTAAGTTCAGAAATAGAACAATTGAAAAAATATCTGGAACTTGAAAGAATAAGATTTCCTGATAAGTTTAGCTATAAAATAAGCGTTGATGAGAAACTCGATCCGGACATAATAATGGTACCTAATATGATTATTCAACCAAATCTGGAAAATGCTATCTGGCATGGGCTTCGTTATAAGAATACTATTGGCTTTTTACAAATAAGTTTTAGCATAATTGAAAAATCCATTCTTGTCGCAATTGAAGACAATGGTATTGGTATTGAACAAAGTAAAAAGCTAAAAACAAAACATCAGAGTATGCATAAATCAAGAGGATTGAAAAACATTCAAGAAAGGATATCTTTGTTAAACAAAATTTACAAATCAGAAATAAAATTTGAGATAATTGACAAGTCACCCGACACGGGAGTAAAAGTAAAAATTTCCTGGAAAAATGAAAATAAATAGTATAATTGTCGAAGACGAAATATCGGCAAGAGAAGCCCTTAAAACATACTTGAATAAATACTGCCCACAGATTGAGCTCATTGGAGAGGCAACTGATGCAAAACAAGCCGTTGATAAAATCAAACAACTTGAACCTCAGCTAGTATTTCTGGATGTTGAGCTTCCTTTCGGAAATGCTTTTGATATTTTAGAATCAACTTCAAATGTATGTTTCGAAACGATTTTTGTTACAGCTTTTTCAGAGTATTCGCTCAAAGCCCTCAACCAAAGCGCTGCATATTATATTCTAAAGCCCGTAAATATTGAAGAACTTATTATTGCTGTTAATAAAGTACAGGATAGTCTTATCAAACAGGAAGCATTTAACCGAAACCGTATTGTCCTTGAAAATTTTAAAGAACAAAAAGCTGAAAAACGTCAGGTAGTAGTCCCAACACTCGAAGGTTTCGAACTGATTAAGATGGAAAACATTATCAGACTGCAAGGTAATGGTAACTTTACGGATATTTACCTGATTGATAGTAAGACGAAAATGGCCTGTCGTTTTTTAAAACACTATGCAGAAATACTACCATACCCGTTTATTAGGGTGCATAAGTCACATATAATAAACCTAAATTATGTTAAATCATACCATAAAAGCATGGGGGGTTATGTTATCTTATCTGATAATAAGGAAATATATATTTCGGCTGGTTATAAAAAAGAGTTTTTAGAGCATTTTAAATAGAATTTTATTTCCATTAGTTAAATCTGATTTTTTTAATATTTTTATCACAATAATATTTACAAACTGTCTGATAATTCATTTTTAACAATATCATGTATTTGCGTTACTTCTATTTAATCGCTTTTGGGTTGTTTTCTCTAAACACTTTTTGTCAGACAAAAATATTGGCAACTGTTAAAGACTCTCAAACCGGCGAAGTTTTACCTTATTGTAATGTTTCGGTAGTTGGGACAAACAAAGGAACTATCACAAATGCTGATGGAGCGTTTTCGATTTCTGTAAATTTGGAGAGTGATGTTTTGGAGTTTTCTTTTATTGGCTACCAAAAACTTAGAGTAAGTGCTAAAAATATTGTCAAATATACGGTAGTAAAACTCGAAAAAGAAAGTTTGAGTTTACAAGAAGTTACAATTGCCGGTAATGATGATTTTTTGTACAGTATGTTAACGAAATGTGCAAGAAACATTAATAATAATACCAATAAAACAGTCTCCAAAGCTTATTTTGGGCTTGAATCTGAAGTCTCTGGAAAGCCTGTTGAGTTTCTCGAATGCTATTTTAATGCAAGTTTGAAAGGACAAAGAATAATTGACCTTATACTTAAAAACGGCCGACTTGCACATAATATCTTGGATTTAAACATTTCACAGAACGTAGAAACAAGCAAAGCTATGCGACTTCTGAATATTATTGAAGACAATTCTTTTTATCCGGTAATGCCTACCCAGCTTGGCAAAAATCAAATGATGAAAGAATTTCGCTTGTATTTAATTCCTGCAGACAGCACCATGGTTCACGTTGGTTTTGAACCAAAAAAGACAGAGGGATCACATTTTTCGGGCGAATACTGGATTGATAAAGAAACGATGCTTTTACGTAAAATCAGTTTAAATATTGAGAACGCCAAAGTTCACCCCTTTGAATCTGTTGTCGAAGACAATATGGACAGCGTTAATCTTAGCTTCACCATAACTTACAAAATAGTTGACAAAACAATGTATCCTGAGTTGATAAGATTTGATTTCAGTTATAGGATACAGCGTGGAACGGGAGGACAATTGCTTCAGAGCCCCCTCGAAGAATATCGGTCTTATTCTGTAAATTCAGTATTATATTTTTACGACTTCCAAAAGCTCTTTATTGCCCCTCTTTTTGATTATGACACAGACATCTCTGATTATTCCAAATTGACACTCATTCCATATAATCCGAAATTCTGGGAATACAACAAAGCAATGCTATTAACTGATGATCAAAAACGAAAAATCAATTTCATTACTACAGATGATTATATGTTTTACTCTAAGGAAGATCAGCATGGCAAAAGATTTATGCTTGACGAGAGAGCTTTTATACGTCAGGATACGCCCAGATATATTGGCTATTACACATTCTGGTATCCAAACAAGCGTGTTTTTATTGATAAAGTATATCCAAATAATAAAACTGCAACAACCGGAGAGCTTTTAAATCTTCCCATTTCATCTCTTATTAAACTCAAAGTTCAAATTCTACTTGATATTATCGAAACAGAAGATTCACTTATTTGCAGTTCTTATACGGTTTTTGAAGACATAAACTCCTGCTACCGAATGCCAATAGATTCAAATTCGCATGCATTTGTAAATATTTTATTCGATTTATGCGAAATAGAAAGACAAAAAATGCAATCGGTTCTGGACAGCACAAAACTAACATTAAGACAAATCGAAGATCTCTACGAGAAAACAAATGGCAATATTTTGGTACAAACGACAAACTATCTTTACGATGTTGATTATGGAAAAAACGTCGAAAAATTGAATGTTTGGAATCAATATATTTTCGAAAAATTTGGAATAGACAATATTTCCTTATTTACAGATTATTACCAAAAGCGTAAAATTCGTAATGATTCAATAATCGAAAGTGGTGGAGTACCACCGTGGAGTAGATTTGAATAGTGCATCCTACCCAAAGAATCTTCTCACTTCCTCTTCAAAATCTCTTTCTACTTGTTTGCCGTCTCGGGTTTTAGCAAGTCCGGCACGACCTGTTTCTTTATAATCGATATGGAGGCGTTCTCCTACCTCTCGCATCGTTAATACAACTTCGTCGGGCGAAATAAAAGATTTAACACCACTCAAAGCCATAAATGCTGCTGTAATTGCCAGTGATGAATAAATTCCATTTCGTTTTACACAAGGGACTTCAACCAATCCGGCAACAGGATCACAAATTAATCCAAGACAATTTTTAATTGCAAGGGCAAATGCTTGTATCATTTGAGCATATGTTCCACCTTCAAGATAAACCAATGCAGATGCTGCCATTGCTGCCGCTGCACCAATCTCTGCCTGACAACCATAATCAGCACCCGCAGTAGAAACATCGGTAAATAGTATCATTCCAAAAAATCCTGCAACCATCAATGATTCAAGTATTTGCTTTTCCGCATCTGGATGTTGTTCGCTCCAAGCTGTTAAAACTCCGGGCAAAATTCCGCAACTTCCAGCAGTGGGACAAGCGATTATAACTCCGCTTTTGGCATTTATCTCGTTTACTGCTGTGGCATAGGCTGCTGCCTTGCCATAAATATTATCGAAGAGAGTATCGGTTTTAAGATATTCATTCATCTTTTTCGAATCGCCACCGCTGAGTTTTAGCATTGAGGTTTCGCGACTTTTTACTCCCGAATAAACAGAAGACTTCATAACCTGCCAATACAACTGCATTTTTTCATATACTTCCTTTTCACTCATTTTCTGAAGCGAATATTCAGTTTGGCAGATAATCTTAATAAGATTTTCTCCTGTTTCTGTCAGGTATTCGATTAGTTCCTCAAATGTATTGAATGGTAAAGAAGGAATTTCAGATACACTTGCTTCATCAAAGATCTTTTTAATTAACGGAAGTTTATCGTCATTACTTTCGATTATTTCTGCACCATCAAGTCTGAAATCGGTTTTGCCGTTTATCGGTTTTGCAAGTTCTTTATTAAAAAACCTTATTTCTACATTTCCGGCACCAATCGAAAAGCCGGTAATAAAATAATTCGCAATATTTGTGGAGAAATGAATTTCTGCAATATTGTTGTTTCTCTGTGAGAGATATTTTAAGTCATCTGCAGGAGAACCTTTTGTGTACCCAATAAATATTGCTGTACTTTTTCCGAATTTTATTCCTTTATTTTTCAAAAATTCGGGTTCGCCATGAGCAATCATTTCGGGATGATCGGTTCCGAATCCGCAAAGTCCGCCACCAAGTGCTGAAGGTGTTTTATGTCCAACGCCTGTATCACGGAAAGAACCGAGAAGTTTCACCTCAACATTTTTAATAATTTCGCCTCGTTCGGTTACTGCCAAAATAGTATTTCGGGCAATCTGTCCTATTCTGTTTGCTCCGGCAGTATGAGAACTCGAAGGTCCAACCATAGAAGGTCCAACCATATCGAAAATACTCATTGCTTTTATCGAAGTCTGAATATATCTTTCGAAATCTTGTGAGAGAGATACAAATTCAGTTTCTTCAATTTTTTCTATTGTTTTTATCTCAACTTTATAGTATTTATCTGCATTTTTAAATGGCTTTTTAACTTGTATTATTGACACAAAACTCAACTCTATACCATGCTTTTCAAAAGTTTCCAGGATATTCGCCAATAAGGTATTAAAAGCAATATTTACGCATTGTATAACAATTGCTTGAAAATCTGTGTCAATAGTAATATCAATATTCTTAATCAGTTTTTCGTCTTCATTGGAAAACAACCTACAGATAGTTTTTTCAGCAGGAATTTGAAATTCATTTATGCGTTCTGAAAGTCCAATACTTTTGTAAGAAGCAGACAATATAAAGTTTTGACTTTTATTAAAAAAACATCTATAAACAGCAATATTGCCTTTTACTCTTGCAGCTACTTTCAACAATGTTGATTTTAGTTTGTCGTAGCAAAAACTATGAGAATAAAAATCCTCAATATCCCCCTTGAAGTGAAATACATTATCAATATTTTTCGGCTTTAAAGTTTTCTTAATTAATTGATAATGAGACTTATAATCATCTTTGTCCATTATTTTAAAATATATCTCCGGCAAGTTGATGTTTAAAAAGTCTAAGTGCTTTTTCTTAAGTTTTGTTTTGTCCATAGCAATAAGTGTTATATTGTTTTGTGATTAACAGCCGTTAATAAAATGCTCGACAAATATTTTAATCCCTATTCCAATTAATACAAAGCCTCCGATAATTTCAACCGGCAGTTTTCTTAAATTTTTTCGAATAAAATCACCACTATAAAGTCCCAAATATGAAAACAAGAATGTAACTGCAAAAATAATTAAGGAAGCAATCCAGATATTTATTCCCGCAAAGGACATACTTAGCCCCACAGCAGCAGCATCAATACTTGTAGCTATCCCCAAACCTGTTACCACAAAAAAACTATTCATGTTTATTTCTGGTTTTTCTTCACTGTCTTTGTGTTTAATACCTTCAAATATCATTTTACCTCCTATCATCAGCAATAATCCAAAAGCTATCCAGTGGTCATAAATCTGTAAATATTTATTAAGCTCTGTTCCGGCTGCCCATCCGGCAATTGTGCAGACAGCCTGTATAAAACCCAAAGTAAACGCAAAACGAAGAAACACAAAATTGCTTTTGCTTTTACACGTTGCTGCGGCAGCCATTGATACAGTAAGACTATCCATTGACAGACCTATTGCAATCAGTAATGTCAAAATTATATCCATAAGATATTATTTCAAACAAAATTAGAAAATAAAGTTCGAATGCCAACAAAAATATACATGAGTGATTTCTGATATTTTTCATAGATTTGATATTTAAATATTTATTTTCTCAGATAGCAATTTTTGCTTTCACTTGTATTTCGTACAATTCTGTTCATTCACAATGTATGGTATGAGATTGGGCAACTAACTCTGACACTCCGCTATATCAAACTGTAGGTTATGAAATAACCAAAGATATTGCCACTGATAACGAAAATAATATAATTGCAGTTGGTGATTTTTATAGCAGTGAATTACATTTTGGTACAACAGTATTATATAACAGCCTTACTGGAAATTACGATATATTTGTTGCAAAATATGATGAGGTTGGAAATATTTTAATGAATTAATAAAATATTAAAATATTATCTAATGTTAATATTATTCAGTAATAGTAAACAGAAAAACAAAAATTATTTTACTACAAGTTTTCTCGTTACACTTTTATCAGATAAATAAATTTTTACCTGATATGTCCCAGTTGCAAGTCCACTGACATCTATAACTTTGGTATTTTCGCTTTGATGGACAGTCTGTCCTAAAACATTTAGAATCTCGACATGAAAATTGGTTTCAGCCAAAACTATTTCCTGACTTCATACGCTCCTATAAATTAGTGCGGTAATAAAATTTCAACTT
>DAOOPK010000126.1:0-7764 GCA_035388205.1 Bacteroidales bacterium | reverse complement strand
TTAAATGTAGAACTTTCCGAACTTGTCCCTGCAGGAATAGTTTGTCCATTATCAAAATTCCAACTCCAATTTGTAATAGTGGATTCAGGCGTACTTCCATTATATGTAAAATCAATAGTAAGAGGCTCACAGCCTTCGACTGTATCTCCCACAAATGATGCATCTGGAGAATTTATAGTTATTAAAGGGCCTATAAATGTATGCATACAATCATTATCAGTAGTTACAGTCAGAGTAGGCTGATAAACACCTGGACTATTATAAGAATGTGATGGATTTGGTGATTCAGAAGAACCCCCATCCTGAAAGAAATACACAAAACTTGTAGCATTGGCTGACGAAGTATTTGTAAAATTTATTGTAAAAGGTGTTGTGCAAGAAAACAAATCTGTAGGATTAGTTGTAAATGATGCAGTTACTTCTTCAACAAGCAGATTAAATGTAGTAGCAGATTCACATGGCCCACCCGGATCAACGGTAAAAACTACTGACATATTTCCACCTGTATTGTACGTATGAACAGGGGTATTTTGATAGCTGGTGCCACCGTCACCAAATGACCACATACATGTGTAACTCGTTTCATTGACAAAATGTACTTCGGTATTCTTACAAACTACATCACCCTCTAGTATGCTGTACTCGGGTTCTGCAACAGTAATTTTTATATAATCCTCTTGAGTAATAACAGTTTCACAACCATAAACGTCATCGGTTACAGTAACGCTTACGTCAAAAATTCCTGAAGAATTGTATGTGTGAGATGAGTTTGAACCGCTACCTTCAGGTGAACCATCGCCAAAATTCCATGCAATTGTTGAAGATGAGCCAAAAGTTGTAGTTACAGTTGAGAAGAAATTGACTGTATGAGGAGCAGTACACCAGTTAGGATTATCTGCATAAAAACTTACAGAAGGAGCATCTGCAACAGAAACAATAGCATTATGAGTCACCTGATTAGTACATTCGTTCTCATCTGTTACAATAAGGCTTACATTGTAAGTACCCGTAGATGTATATGAATGTGATGGATTTTGAGTATTACCTGTAGTTCCATCTCCAAAATACCATTGCCAGCTATCAATAGGTGCATCTCCCGCAGTTGACAAATCATTAAAAGCAGCATCATACGGGATACATCCTGTTAGAGGTGTATCATCAAAACTTGCCTCCGGAGAATCAAAAATTGTAATATCAAGAGTTTCTGACACTTCATAGGAATCACAAGTAACAGTCAGATTTACAGTATATACACCACCAGAGGGATAATTGAAAACCGGATTTTCATTAATGGAAATATCGCCCGTTCCTGCCTGCCAATAAAATGTAGGAGCTCCTGAACAACCAGTTGTAGTATTTGTAAATGTTATATTGACCGGAGCACAGGCTTCTGTTTCAGAGGCGGTAAAACTAACGTCGGGCTGTGAATACAAAAAGATGCTCGGAATAAAAAAAACAATACTCAGAAATAATTTTGAAAAATTTTTCATGCTATAGTTCGTTTTTTAAAGTAATTTTTGTTTCTTTACAAACAAAAATACTATATTTACACGAAATAAAAAAACTGAGCATTGAAAAAGTTAATATTTTTTTTATCAACAGTAGCTATTCTTTTGATAACGATGTCTCCAAACATTGTAGCACAAGACGTACATTTCAGTCAGTATTACGCAACTCCTTTGTATTTAAACCCGGGCGAAACAGGCATGGTCAATGCGAACTGGCGTTTTACAAATAATTACAGAACTCAATGGGCAGCAATTGGAATTCCGTATAGGACAATTTCTGCAGGATTTGATAAACCCCTAAAATTAAATCAAAACTCAAAATTAGGTCTAGGTGTATTTTTCATTAATGACAATTCCGGTGCTAGTGACTTAACTGTTAATAAAATATTCGTCTCAGGAAGCTATATTTTCACCGTTGACGATATTCATTCATTTGGAATAGGAATTCAAGCCGGTTATGTTCTTAAGAACTTCACAATGAACGATATTTCATTGCCTAGTCAGTTTAACACTATTACAGGATTTTTTGATCCAAATCTGCCAAATAGTATGGATTCATGGGATGAAAACATACATTATACTGATATAAATGCAGGAATAAGCTATTCAGCAGTTATAAAAAAGAGCAGAATATATCTCGGAGCTTCTTTATTTCACGTAAATACTCCCGTAGAATCATTTTTACGTCAGAATGACCGATTACCGATGCGTGTAGTTTTTAATGGAGGCGTTTATTTTCCATTAAAGAACAAATTATACATGAATCCATCATTTTTAACAATGTATCATAAAAGAGCAAGCGACTGGGTTTTTGGATCATTGTTCTACTATGTTTTTTCAACACCCGGTGTTTTTGACAATATTTTTGCAGGAGCCCATACAAGATATTCATTAAATAATTTTGATGCTGTGATTTTTTCAGGTGGTTTTAGCTTATTTGGTTTTGATATTGGTGTTAGTTACGATGTTAATATTTCTGCTCTTCAGGCAGCTACAAAAAACAGGGGAGCTTTGGAAATTTCTCTTATTTATAAGAACCTAAGCAAAACCTTAAATACAATAACCTTACCCTGCGACAGATATTAGTATTTCCTTTTAATTATAGATATATGAATGAAATAAACAGGTTGGACAAGGATATAAAAATGATAAAAAAATTATTGACAATACCTGCTTTTATTTTGATAACGAGCTTATGCTTTGCTCAAAATAGCAACTCCGAAAAACTTACCCCAGGACAACTACTCAAACATGCCAGAATTGCAGAAAAGTCGGGCGATATTTTTACTGCAATTGATTATTATAAAATTTATGATGAGATGCGACCCGGTAACGCAAAAGTCCAGAGTTCACTTGGTCGTTTGTATTACAGAGAAAAAAATTACAGAGAAGCTAAAGTTTATTTATACAACTCATATTTAAACGATCCTGAAAAAAATTTGATGGACCTTTTTAATTATGCATCCTGTATGCATATTCTAGGAGAATATGAAGATGCAAAACATTTTTATAATCAATTTGTCTCTGAAGCAAAAAAATCCGGAAAGTATAAAGAGGAAGCAAAACTGGCTAAAACCCATATTGAAGGAATCAGTTCAGCACAAATACTAAAAGACAGCTCACTCAATGTATTAATTAAATTACTTGATACTACTGTGAACAAACCTCATATAGAGTTTTCTCCGATACCGTATGAAAAAGACAAACTGATTTTTGCCTCATTACCGGAAACAGAAATAAAGTATTACAATCCCGATACTGATAAACTCCCCGTTAGGAAGTTTTATCTGGCACAACGTGATGGAGATAGTTGGAAAAATCTTGGTGAATTTGACCCTATGATAAATGGGGAAAATGTAAATACAGGAAACGGAACATTTTCTTTTGATATAATGAGGTTTTATTTTTCAAGATGCGAAAAGGATTATAATAGAAACATTATATGCAAGATTTTTGTTTCAACTCTTGAAAATAACGAATGGCAAGAACCAGTTGCCCTACCGGAAATAATAAATATGCCCGGAACAAGTAACAGTATGCCTGCTACTGGAGTCTCAAGAATTCATACTGATGTACTCTACTATGTGTCAGACAGAGCAGAAGGAAGAGGTGGCACAGACTTGTGGTTTACTTATTATGACCGAAAAAAAGGTGAATGGAAAGAACCGAAAAATTGCGGAAAAAAAATAAATACGATAGCAAACGAAATGACACCTTATTATAATATAGAAACTAAAATGCTATATTATAGCTCAAATGGATTACCAGGACTTGGTGGATTTGATATTTTCAAAACCTTCGGCGAAGCTAAAAGTTTTGATGGCCCGGTAAATGTAGGCTATCCAATTAATTCAAGTTTTGATGATCTATATTACATTCTTGACGACAGCAGACAAAAAGGTTTTATGGTTTCTAACCGTGATGGTGGATATTCCTTACGCAACGAAAACTGTTGCGATGATATTTATGAGTTTATTTACAAAGACTATATTAGTATTGCAGTTACAGGTAAGATATTCGGAATTACAGATTCATTATTTTTCAAAAGCATCGAACAAGAATATAAAAATGAAATGGCTATAAGTCTTGATATCCTTGATCAAAGTGAAGAAATCGAATTGCTTTATGATTATCCTGTGAACCTCTATATGATAGATAAAAAAACAGGTAAAGAGATGTTCGTTAAAATAGATAATACAAGTTCGGGAAGTTATTTTTTCAATCTTGAACAGGGTAATGATTATTTTATTTCTGTTAAAGACTTTAATAAAAAAGAAAAGAGGTTGCCATTCACTACTAAGAATATTACAAGATCGGACACTCTGGAACTTGATGCAATTATTGTAAATACTTTCCCAGAGCAGTCTTTTATTGTTCAAAATATTTATTATGATTTTGCTAAATTCGACTTGACACCTAAAGCAAAACTAACAATTGACAATACCATCTACAAAATTTTAATGGCATACCCCGAAATTATTATTGAAATAAGCTCACATACAGATAGTATTGATACGGAATACAACAACATGATTTTATCTCAGAACAGAGCTCAGTCGGTTGTTGATTACCTGATTCTTAAAGGTATCAACCCCGAACGTCTCGTTGCAAAAGGATACGGTGAAAATTCCCCGATTGCTCCCAATTCATATCCTGATGGAAGAGATAATCCCGATGGACGTCAAAAGAACAGACGTACTGAATTCAAAGTTATCGGACAGCTTGAGTCTGATGAAGAAATTATATATGAAGATGAGTGATGACAAGAATACCGCTTCTCAAAGATAATCACAATCATTTATTCACATATTCGGTATTGAGTAATTCAACAAGTTTATTTTTTGTTAAAGATAAAAATAAAGCATTAAAAATCTTTTGCAAATTACAACCCGATAAAATGAACATTGTAACTGGATGGTTCGATTCATATTATAATTTTACACAAGAAGAACTAAACAGTTTACCACCGATAATAATATGCAATAATTCGTTGCATAAATACTTGTTCAACAACAAAGCAAAATCTATCATTTCAGTAGATTTTCCCGAATGGACAGAAAATAATGAAGATCAAAATTGGATAGAAAGAAAACTAAGGAGTATTTTGTCATATTTATCAGATTATGGTGCATTTGATAAAAGCCTTCTTGAAACAACATTAATTCAAAACATGCATAAAGGAGTTTGTTTTGCTTCTGATATGTATGTTACATCAAAGAATGTTTTTGAATTTCTATCACAAACAGATTTTCGTAATTATACGGAAATTTGGACAAACGCGGATATTTATCCTGCTATACCAAAAAAATATAAAGATTTATGCGAAGGAGTAAAATTATTCACAGACGGGGCTTTAGGGGCTTCGAGTGCTTCGATATCACACTATAAATCTTTAAAAAAAGGGTTATTGATATATACTGATAAGGAATTTAGAGAAAAAATTGAGGAATTTCTTAGTTTTAGAACAAATATAGCCATACATTGCATTGGAGATGTTGCAATAGGACAGGTAATTAATACTCTTAAAGCAACTAACAAAAAAAAACCTGACATAAAAATAAGATTGGAACATGTACAATTCATAAATAAAAAACAAGCATTTCTTGCAAAAGATCTTGGATTGATCTTAAGTATGCAACCAAATTTCAATATGGATTCTGTAATATATTCCGATCGATTGACTCAGCAATACTGCGAAGCAAACAATCCATTCAGAATGTTGATAGATGATGTAGGATTCGTTCCTGGTAAAGATTTGATATTTGGTTCAGATGGTATGCCTACTGGAATAGCCGGTGCTTTACAAGACAGTCTCTTCCCCCCTGTTCCCGGACAAAAAATCAGTCTTGATGAATTTGTTTCAGCTTATTGCACAAATGATTTTGAAAAAGGATATATAAACGTACATATTGATAATCTAAAGAAAAAAGTTATTACTGAAGTTATTATTTAAACAATTTCTGGAATTCGTCTGGAATTTTACTTTCGAATCTCATTTTTTCCTTGCTCACAGGGTGCACAATACCCAAAATCCAAGCATGTAAACCAATTCTTCCAAATGGATTTTCATGTGAACCATATTTTTCGTCACCAACTATCGGTGCTCCTATATCACTGAGCTGCACTCTAATTTGATTTTTTCGACCTGTATCAAGTTGTACTTCCAGTAAAGAATAGTTATTTATAGCTTTTACAGTTTTATAATGAGTAATAGCTAATTTTCCTTTTTCGTGATCATTAGTGGAATAGACTTTATACACCTTATTTTCAGCAAGATATGAGCTAATTGTTCCATCTTTCTTCTTTAATACTCCTGATACTATGGCAATATACTTTCGTTCAAAAACCATCTCTTTCCAGTTATCTTTTAAAATTGCTTGAATTTCAGGTTTTAAGGCAAACATCATTACCCCCGAGACTCTGCCATCAAGCCTGTGAACAGGATATATTTTTCTTCCGTTTTTCTTTTTAATATAATCCGACATTATATCATAAGCACTTGTATGTTCCTCTTTGTATGCCGGAACCGACAAAACGCCACAAGGTTTATCTATTACAATAATAAAGTCATCTTCATAAAATATTTTAATCCCCGACAAATCAGATCTATCATAAATGCGCCCTTGGAAAATTTCCAGTTTATCACCATGCATAAGCATTTTTGTAGCAACAGTTTCAACAGAATGATTTAACTCCACATTCTTATTTTTAATCCATGACTTCAATTTATTACGACTCTTTGTAGGAAACTTCTTGAGCAGTAATTCAAGCAAGCTACATTCTTCATCAACAGTCAAACGTATTATCTCAGAGTGAAAAGATTTTTTCTGACTGATGTTGTTTGGCATTGGCTTACCTGACTTTTTTAGCTCCATTACTAAATTTTGTGCAAGATAAGAATAAAATCTGTTTTAATACATTTATATCTGGATTGCTGCTATTTAAAAATTTACTGTATCAGATTTTTCAACCATATTGTCGAAAACAAGATCGAAACTGAAATTTATCTTATCATAATTAACATTTTCAGGTTTTGGTTGCTTCAAAATAGGCCAATCAGAAGTTTGCATAAGATATTCAGCCTTAAAAAACAGATTTGAATATTCATCAATATTTAATTGTACAGGAAATTCAATGTCCATAGTTTTCTCATTTATTGTCAAATTTCCTTTAGCGATGTAACTATTATCACCTATACTATCTTTTACAAAGCTTTGAATTAATAAATTTGCAGGAGGATATGTTTCATTAACAAAAAAACTTTCTTCATCCTCGCTATAAAAGCGTGTTAATGATAAATCTATCTTTATTTGTCCTGATTCGAATTTATCATTTATAATCATCATATTACCATCTGTGACTTTTGCATCTCCGTTAGTTTCGAACTGAACATTTTCAAGACTCACATCTGCATAAACTCCGAAAACTTTTACTTTTTTTTCAAGGTGCTTGTAATCTACTTGCCTCGACCATCTCAAACTGCTGATTTCAGTATTTAAAGTATAGGTTTTTGTATGTCTTATTTCCGGGTTCTTCTTATCCTGATTCACCGAACCTGAACAAGAATTATTTGTTATTGCTACAGAGCAAATTAAAACAAAAAAAATTATAGTACTTTTCATAGTCATTATTGATTGATTGATGCAAATATATAAAATATCGCTTTACAAAGAGAAAAACACAATATTAAATAGAGAAAAAATGTAATTATTTAGCTGGTAGAAGAAAATTTATAATAATAGTGAGCATTTCCAAA
>DAOOPK010000125.1:0-7770 GCA_035388205.1 Bacteroidales bacterium | reverse complement strand
CTACAGGCAACTTCTCTATTCTATACTTCATAAAAATATCCTTTGCCTTATCCAGTTCTATTCCCTGCTCCGTTGTTATAAGGTTCTTGGATGTCATTATTTCTTTTATCGGAAGACTCATATCAGACTGAAAACGCATATCCCTACTTGTCACTATACCTTTAAGTTTATTATCTGCATCAACGACAGGAATACCCCCAATATTGTAATCAGACATTATTTTTTTTGCATCTCCTACTGTTTCGCCAATGTTGATTGTAACAGGGCTTAAGATCATTGCATTTTCAGCCCTCTTTACCTGATATACATGTTTTGCCTGTTCTGCTACTGACATGTTTTTATGAATAACCCCAATCCCTCCTTCACGAGCCATGGCAATTGCCATTTTACTGTCAGTAACAGTATCCATAGCTGCTGATACTATCGGAGTATTAATGACAATGTTTCTCGAAAAACGAGATGCAATGCTTACCTGATTTGGTAAAACTTCAGAATATGCCGGAATTAACAGAACATCATCAAACGTAAGTCCTTCAAGCAATATTTTTGATTCATTTTTCATCCTAGATGCTTTTGAAATAAAATTGGACGAAAATACAACTTTTTACATGTTTCTCAAAGAGTTTTATTAAATTTGTAGAAAAAAGAATATGTAGGTTTTGTGGTGTGGGTTTTTGGATTGACAATTAGTTTACTTTTAAAATAGATTTTGAGCAAGTATAGAGATATATTATTAAAACACTGGGGATATAACAAATTCAGGGAATTACAGGAAGAAATCGTTGAGTCTGTTGCCTCTGGGAAAGACACCTTGGGATTAATGCCAACCGGAGGAGGTAAATCTATTACATTTCAGGTTTACAGTCTTGCCACACCGGGAGTATGTCTTGTAATAACTCCATTAATTGCTTTGATGAAAGATCAAGTAGAAAATCTTCAGAAAAGACATATTAAAGCAACAGCAATTTATTCGGGAATGACAAAAAGTGAAATAGAAATTGCTTTAAATAATGTCTGTAATGGAGATTATAAATTTCTGTATTTATCTCCTGAAAGATTGAAAAATTTTTATTTCAGGGAAAGGTTAAAATCAATGAAAGTCAATTTAATAACTGTTGACGAAGCTCATTGCATCTCACAATGGGGCTATGATTTTAGACCTTCATATCTTGAAATTGCAGAAATAAGAGAGCAATTACCTGACATACCAATTCTTGCATTAACGGCAACTGCAACCCCCGTAGTTGTTGATGATATACAGGAGAAATTGCATTTCCGGGGGGAAAATGTGCTCCAAAAAAGTTTTGAGCGTAAAAATCTGATTTATTATGTCATTAATACAGAGGATAAAATTAAACAACTATTCAAACTTGTAACAAAGATTGATGGCAGTGCAGTTATTTATGTAAGAAACAGACGCAAGACAAAAGAATATGCCTTATTATTACAGAAATATAATATTTCAGCAGATTATTACCACGCCGGTTTAGATGCAACAAGCAGAGCAGAGAAACAAACTGCATGGCAAAAAGGCACTATACGAATAATGGTTTGCACCAATGCTTTTGGGATGGGAATTGACAAACCTGACGTAAGGCTTGTTGTACATCTGGATCTTCCTGATTCGCTTGAAGCATATTTTCAGGAAGCTGGTCGCGCCGGCAGAGATGGAAAGAAAGCCTGGGCATTTTTGGTTACAAATACTGCTGATAAGGCTCAGATAAAGAGAAATATAACGACTTCCTTTCCGGAATTAAAAAAGGTACTCGAAGTTTATAATGCAATTTGTAATTACCTGCAGATTCCATATGGTGCAGCTAAAGATGCTGAATTTCCCTTTGACATATTCGATTTTGCACATAAATTTAAAATTGACGTTCTTACGTCATATAATTCTATAAAAATTCTGGAATCAACCGGGCTAATATCATACTCAGAAGATGCCAATTCAACCTCCAGAATAGTATTTACAGTTAATCGTGATGATCTGTATCGTTTTCAGATCGAGAATGCGAATCTAGACGGATTTATTAAGATGCTTTTAAGGACATATACAGGTCTTTTTAACGATTATATAAATATCAGCGAAGAATATCTTGCAAAAAAAGCCGGAATTAGCACCGAAACGATTGTCAATCTGCTAAAAACTCTTCAACAATATAAAATCATACAATACATTCCAAGAATAAATAAACCACTTATTCATTTTTTATGCGAAAGGCTCGAAGACAAAGGAATTTTGTTTGACAAAAAAGACCTTGAAACTCAAAAACAAAGAACCCTCGAAAGGTTAGAATCAATGTTACTGTATGCTGAAAGTCAAAACAAATGCAGGAGTCAGCAATTATTGGCATATTTCGGTGAAAAAGATGTTGAACGCTGCGGAAATTGTGATGTATGTAGCCGAAGAAACGAATTAAATTTAAGCAAATATGAATTTGATATTATTTTGACGCAAATAAAAAATATTCTTAACTTTGAGCCATGTTTACTCAATGAATTAATTGAAAAAACAGACAGTGATGAAAATAAGATAATTAAAGTAATACAATGGCTTTTCGAAAACAAAAAAATCAAATACAATGAAGAACAAAAATTACAATGGATTAAAGAATAATCCAACAAATCTAATCGTTTTTTCTTTCATAAGTTTGGCCGCATTATTTACTTTTTCGTGTGCTTCAAGCGAAATTGCTGACTCAAAAGATGTAAATCAGGCAAAAATCTATCAGAACTACTCTGTTAGTTTTGATGCTGAATCTCCGGAATATTACTATATTACTGCTCAATTTCGGTTTGGTGGCAATAAGGGAACAACACTAAGACTATCCGATCCAAGCAAGGTAACGGTAAATGAAGTTGAGATGGAGGAAAAATCAGACAATTTCCGTGGTTGTTATTATCAGACAAGCATTAAAGCTTCAGGGTTTTTTATTTTCAAATTTGTTGATACTGAAAACAAGGAATATGTCAATGACGTAAAGATAATTCCAGTAAAAGCTAAAGTCGTAGATATTATCAATGCTGACAAAAAGACTTCGGTTTATTGGGAAGGTAAGGTTTTGGCATCACATGAATCTATGTTATTGACTATCTGTGATAATGAAGGAAACTGGGCTTCAGCCTCCACGGATGTTGCCGGTTCAGATTATATTGTTATCAGCCCGGAGGATATGACTAATCTTGTCGGAGGTAAGGGAGAACTATATTTTACCAGAAATTATTACAACTCTGTTAAAAATGCAGCTGACGAGGGTGGAAATATTTCTACTGACTATATATCTGTTCCTATATCTGTTAAAATATTGAAAACACCTTCGCAGGATACAACAAATAACTAAAAAAGGCACAAAATGAAAAAAACAAAACTTTCAGTTTTTATTCTTCTGATATTATTATCACAGATTTTTCTTTTTTGTGGAAAAACAGAAACAGATGTTCAGTGGGAAGAAGATATTATTGGATATTGGATTCCGATTGGTGATGACAATCAACCGGTAGAAAATATGCCGACATATAAATTTAATCTCAACAGTCGCGGAGCATCACACTATGCCCCTTCAGGAGATGTTGACAGCTTTGGATGGGAGATAAAAAGAGCACAATTGAAAATTTATTATGACGAAGCTCCATCCTACTATATTGCTTATGATAAATACAATAGTCGCAGTTTATTCAAAATAACAGATATGAATGACACTTCTGTTTCGGTGATTCAATTTTACAGCGCCGGATACCAAAAAGAGTATTATATGCGAAAATCTGTATTAAATGAAGAGGAAGAAGAGTTCTAAAGCTATGATTATGTTATTCTTATTTTATTTGATAAATACTTTAATTACTTTTTGATAAGTTTCGACATTTAATTTGATTATATAGACACCCGGTTTATAACTATCCGTATTTATCTCTATCTGACTTTCATTTTTTTCTATAATCTCAACTTTACTCAATAAAAGTTGTCCTGCACAATCATAAACTTCTACTTCGGCTTTACCAACAATGTTTGTTATTACATGTAAATACAGGTCACTCTCCCTCTGATATGCTGTAAATGTTAACTCATTTTCTGATAAAACATTAACAGCAACCATATCTGAATAAGTGAATCCTCCGTCAAAATCTGTTTGCTTCAATCTGTAATATGAAACTCCTGAATAAGGATTATAATCAACAAAGGAATAATCGATAATAGAATTACTATTTCCTGCTCCATTAAGATTTGCAATAATTTCAAAACTTTGAGCATCCAGACTTCTTTCAATTGTAAAAAAGTCATTGTTTATTTCTGAAGTTGTTGTCCATGATAATATTACATTTTTATCGAGATTACTTGCATTAAATGTGAGCAATTCAATAGGCAAAGGATTTTTACCGTCTTTTGCATTAGCGAGTGTAAATTTACTCATACTTGTAAAATTAACGGAAGAAGAAATACTCCCAGTTGGTGATGCAGTACCGGCTCCTCCCAGATCAATCCAAGCTCCTGCACCGTCATCTTTTGCAATCCTAAGATTTGGTTCATCTTCTACAACATCTTCTTCAATATAATACAGATTGACTGAACCAGTATTTATATTTGTTGCACCTCCATTAGAAATATTCCAGTGAGCGACTTCCGAAACTTTATCGAGTGTTAGAGGCAAATCATAACTATAGATATCTGCTCCTATATAAAAGAATTCTGCTGTATATTCTGTTGCAGTAGTATTTGTTTGTCTTATTGTCAAATCTGCACGATGCATTTTATCTCCTTTACCAATAGGGAATATTTTTAAAACTTCAGAACCTGAAACATTATAAGTATGAATCATTGGCCCTTTTACAAAGCTATCATCAGGATTTGACCCAATTGTTACGGTAGCCGCAGTACCCAAAACAAGAATATTAACTGCATCTGTAACAATATGTCCCACACTCAGATTTAAATCTCCTGCAACATTTACTTCAGTATTTAGTGTTATAGCTTCGTCAGGGAAAGTGTTATCTATGACAAGATTATAAAAACTTGTACCATCAGAATCTCCTGTGTTATTTATTGTTTGTGCAGAAGTTCCGTCAAAAGTAACTGTTCGTGTACCCTGAGTAAATGGGTCGGCTGCAGTACTACTATTATTCCAATTTCCTGCAATATTTATATCATAAGTTCCTACAGCTAATACTGCTGTACCAGAAATTGACAAATCTCCTTCAACAACAATACTCGAGGACAAAGTTTTAGTTCCGGATGTTGATAAAATCAAATTGTCATATACTGTCCCTTTTACAGCTTGAGCCCCGGCTAAATTATAATACACTGTACTAGGTGAAGCAGAGACTGTCAGAGTTCCAGTAGCCATTGGTACAGCAGTATTACGATAGTACAAAATAGAATTAACATCATTTTCCCAGGTTGAACCTGCAACAGTGCCGTTTAGTGACCCGCTAATTGTAATTCCATCCGAAATTTGATTAGTTATAGTAATTGCACCTGTGATTATGACTGATGAAGAAAAGCTCAAAGAGGTGCTTCCTGAAATATCCTGGTCATTTGTATTAAATGTCGCAGCTCCCGCTGAAAAAGATGTTCCATTATTCTCTATTCCACTTTGAAAAACAAGATTAGCTGCCGTAGTAATAGTCGTCGAAACCCATATACCATCATTTACTACTTTATCAGCAAATGTTTTAGCTCCATTAATATTACTCAATGTTAAAGTTCTTCCACTTCCAACAGTGGTTATACCAGAAACTGTTAATGCTACCCTTCCTATTGTGCCATCTCCATTTATTATATCAAAATCATCTAGAATATTAACAATCCCTGTTTGCCCGCCATTGATGGTTCCTCCATTCAACTCAACATATTGCAAATTTGTAGTACCTGCTGCCGTTCCATCTGCAAAAGTACCATAAATCATTGTTGTATCACTCACAGTGAAATTATATCCTGCAGGATTAAATGACACTCCTGAATTTATAATAAAATCATCATTAACCGTTGCTGTTGCATTTAAAGTTTTTGTTCCTCCCGAGGATATAATCAGATTATCATAAGTTACTCCTTTAACGGCTTGGGCTCCATTTAAATCATAATATACAGTATTAGGGGATGCAGATACTGATAAAGTTCCTGTAGCCATTGGAGCAGCAGCATTACGATAGTACAAAACAGAATTAACATCATTTTCCCAAGTTGAACCTGCAACAGTGCCGTTGAGTGACCCGCTAATTGTAATTCCATCCGAAATTTGATTAGTTACAGTAATTGCACCTGCAATTCTTACTGCTGAAGTAAAGCTCATAGCAGTACCACCATCAAGATTTTGATCATTTGTATTAAACGTACAGGCTCCTGCCTCGAAACTTGTAGCATTGTTTGTTATTCCATCTCTAAAAATAAGATTTGTGTTTGTTGTAACAGTTGTTGATATCCATGCTCCACCAGAATTTACGGATACTTTACCAACAAATGTTTTAATTCCGGTATTTACATTTAGTTCTAATGTATCACTTATACTGGTTGTACCACCAATAGTCAATGTTAACCTTCCAATTGTTGTTTTGCCACCGGACAGCACTTGCATATTTGTGCCTACATTTAATATTCCTGTGGCAGTACCTGTAATAGAACTTCCTGCACTTGTAATTAAATTTCCACTCAATGTTATAGTTTCGGCAGCTGTATAACTTAAAAATCCCCCGGCACCTAAAATCAAATTTGAAGAAAATGTTTTTGCACCTGTAGCATTAGAAATGACAAGCGTTCCGTCAACAAGTACATCCCCTGCAACATTTACAGTTTGTCCGGCAATATTCAGACTTGCGCCTGATAAAATCGTTAAACTACCTGTAATATTTAGAACTCTGGTCGCAGCATTACCAGTAATTGTATTCGAATTACTTACAATCAAATCATTATTAATATTCAATGTTCGATTGTTTGTCGTAAAATTTAATGTTCCTCCCTGCAAATATAAATTATTAACTGCTAAACTCGCATTAACAGTAACAGTAACCCCCGAACAAATATATGCATTATCTCCCGCTCCTGGTACTCCAAACCCACCAACCCCACCACAAGAATTTGCCCATGTTGCCGCAGAATTTATATTTCCGTTGCTTACAGCATAAAAATCAGTAGCAAATAAAATATTAGCAGAAGTCAGAAACACTACTGCTATGATGAGTTTTCGATATATATTGTAAAATAACTTTCTCATATTAGTAAGTTTTTTACAAAAATGCTAAACTAATAGATAGTTTTTAGTTATGCAAATCATTATTACAATTTTATTTATATATTATTCTAATATTTATTTATTTCATTTATAAAGTATATTTGTATATACATACAACATTATTATTTCAACATGAAACATTATTAGCATTATCGTCACACATTTTAAAATTTACATACTTATAAATCAAATTCTAGAATTTGTATGAATTGCATTTACATTGCCTCCGAATTGCTATAGTTCAATTCGTATTGATTCAAGTCGGCAATGTAAATTCAAACTGCTATTTGCGGATTTTAATGCTTATTCAAACACAGAACCAGTCTAAAATCAGAGTAATGGAATTCCTTTTACACATATATACAGTATTGTTATTATCTATTGCCCTAAAAATCAAATTTTGCGATAGATAGCTATTGGCAATAATTTGTCCCGGACAACAATCAAAAAAAATAAATTACGCTGATATGTTTTAAAATACAAAAAAGAGGTTGCGAAATCACTGTTGTCCGATAAAAACTTTTTAAAGAAGCCAGTACATAAGTCTGGC